>PLED01000069.1 GCA_003136355.1 Vulcanimicrobiota bacterium
TTGCTGGAATTGCGCGAGGAACAGCTCGACCGCGTGAGACGAGCGGTGGAACGAGGGATTCCTATAGATCGCTTATTGAACGCGACCCCGTCCCCGCGTCCGTAAAAGGCGGCGCTAGCAGCGCCGTGAAACAATCCGGGAGCCGACGGCGTATTGCCGGACGGCGACGTTCGTTTCGAACGGGAGGGAAGATTGATGGAAAGCACAGCTCCGGTTGCTAAAGCAAACGGCTTAACTACCGTTATAAATACGATTGCGGCGCCGTCCGACGCATTCGAGACGCTGCGGGTCGCCCCGACCTGGGGTTGGGCCTGCCTCATCGCGATCGTGCTGCTCTTGATCGGAACCTATCTGCAGGGACCGGCGGCGCGTCACGCCGGCGTCATGACAACGCAGCAGATGATGGCGACCAGCTCGCTCTTCGCGAATCTGACGCCGGAGAAAAAGGCCGAAATCGTCGCGCGAGCGGGACAGCCGTCGGTCTTCCCCTACATAACGATTGCCATCGTGTTGTTCGTCATCGTGCTCTTCAACACGCTGTTCACCCTGATCGGAAACGCCGTTGGAAAGGGCCAAGCGGATTTCAAGCGCTTGTGGGCAGGTTCGATGAACATTGCCGTTCCGACGTTCGCTCTCGGATCAATAGTCGTCGGTATCATCACGATGCTGCGCGGCCCCGATGCGTTTAACAGTACCATGGACGTCGCGCGGGCGATGCCGAGCTTAGCCTATCTTGCACCGCACGCCTCACCCGCTCTGGCTACGTTCCTGGCCGGAATCAGCATCTTTTCACTCTGGGGATTGTACCTTAACGCGACGATGCTGCGCGTCACCGCGCGCACGAGTCCGGGCGTCGCCTGGACGTTTGCCGGCTTGATCACATTGCTCGGCGCGCTGCTGGCTGCCGGAGCCTTCGGCGCGGCGCACAACGCGGGATTCATGTAGCAACGATGGCTTTCCGCGGCGCCGCGGTAGCGGCAGCGTCGCNNCGCCGCGGGTTTGAATTTGGCCGCCGCGGTGCGCTACGCTATAGAGCACAGCCCGCAGGTCATCAAGCAGCAGGCCGCCGTCGCGCAACTGCATCAGCAATACGTCAAACTGCATTCGGACTCGTTGCCGAACCTCACGGGGCAGCTCCAGAACTTCGCGCAAAAATCCAATAACTTGCAAGGAAGCTTCGCAATCGCCGGATTGTCGCAGCAGCGCACGTTCAGCCAGAACACCGCGCAGATCGGCACGAACTATACTTTCGATACGGGTTTCCTCTCATCGCTGCAAGCGTTCGCGGCCAAAGCGCAGGAAGCGGGCGCGCAAGCGGACTTGCGCCAGATTCGCGATCAACTCGCCAACAGCGTCGCAGCCGATTTCTACGACATTGCTACCAAAGACGAAACGGCGCGACTGGCCGCTTCCGACGTGCAGTATCAGCACGTGCTGCTGACGGCCGCCCAAGCCAAGGAACACGCGGGCGTCGCCGCCGGCGTCGACGTGCTGCGCGCGCAAGCTTCGGAAGACAAAAGCCGCTCCACGCTGGTCGCCGATCGTTCGCAGGCCGCCGACGCGCGCGAAACGCTGGCGCAGATGATCGGCGCTCCGCTGGATACCGCCTTTGACATACCGGCGCAGATCGCGCAACCGCGGCTTCCGGCGGAGCCGCTCGATCGCCTGATCGCGATCGCACAAGCCAACCGGCCCGATGTCGTCAGCGCTCAATCAAGTTTGTCGGCAGCGCAGCTCACGCGCAAAGGGTTCGATCGCGAACTCTTTCCGCAAGTGCAGATGTCGGCGTTCTTCGGCAACCAGTTCTCGCCGACGAATGCCGTGCTGCTGCAACAGCAAATCGACTCGCAATTTCCGCCCGGGCAAGCGCCCATACTTCAGCGCGGATCGCCCGGCTTCTGGCAATTGCAAGCCGTCAGTACGTTCACGCTCCCGCTCTGGGATTATGGCGCGCGCCGCGCGGAACGCCAGAACGATGACGCGCAGGTAGTAGCCGCGCAGAACACGCTCGACACGACGAACGGTCAAGTCGCGCTGGAAGTGCGTCAAGCATACCGTGCAGCGCAAACCGCCAAAGCGCAGCTGCAGTATGCCGGCGGCGAAGTGCGCGCCGCGGTCGAATCGGCGCGCGTGGCGCAGCTGCAGTACCAAAACGGACTAATTGCAATTAGCGACGTGCTGCAGGCGCAAGAAGCGGCGTTCTCCTCGCAGATCGATCTCTACAACGCGCGAGTCGCCTACGTCGAAGCGGTCATTAGACTGCGCGTCGCGCTCGGCATCTACGACGCGTCGAGCGCGGTTGCCGGACTTTAACATGACGGAGAATCATCGATGAGCAAACGTACACGCAACCTCGTCATCATCGTCGCGGCCCTGGCTTTGCTCGTCGTGGTAGCGGTCTTAGCGGGGCGCGGTCAGCGCACGACGACAACCGTTACGGTAACCAGCGTCAAGCGGACAACGTTCAGCACCAATCTTCCCGAGACCGGAACCGTCCAGCGTCCGCGCGTTGCGACGATTCCCGCACTGATCGCCGGAAATCTCGAACAGATTTACGTCAAAGCCGGCGACACCGTTGCCGCTGGACAGTTGCTCGCAACCGTTGTGAATCCAACGCTCCAAGCAACAGCCGCGGGCTCGCAGGCCGACTACAATTCCGCGGCCGCTAACATCAGCACCGCGCAGGTCAACGAGCAAAACGCTAAAGTCTCCTATGAAGCCGCGGTGCAAACCGCCAAGACCAACCTCGACGAAGCTCAGCGCATCTACAAAGCCGACGTTAGCCTCTTCAATAACAAGGCAATTCCGCGCAACCAGCTCGACGTCGACAAAGCCAAGCTCGACCAGGCTCAAGTGCAATACAGTCAGGCGCAGCGGCAGATGCAGCTCGGGGCCGTCACCGGCTACGGTCAAAACAGCGTGCAATACGCGCAAGCCGCCGCGCAAAAAGCGTCGATCGTCAACCAGTCTAATCAACAGCAGCTTGGCTTCACACGTATCACCGCACCGGTGGACGGTATCATCCAAACGGTTGCCTCGCAGCCGGCCGACCCGCTCACATCGTTGCGGCCGGGCGATCCGGTCGTCGCGGGACAAGCGCTCTTCACGATCGCAGCCGGTGGCGGATTCATCGTGAAAGCGCAAGTTGACGAACAAGACATCATCAATGTCAGGATCGGCCAGCGCGTAAAGATCACCGGCGAAGATTTCCCGGGGCGCACGCTCACGGGTTATGTCGCCTCGATAGCTCCGGTTGCGACGAAGTCCAGTGATCCGTCGAGCACGGCCAAGCAAGTGGTGACGACGATCCGTCTGGACGGCTCGCCGAGTTACTTACGTGACGGCATGAGCGTCGATGTGGACATTCTGACCACCGACGTGCGCAACGCCGTCGTCGTTCCGAGTGCGGCGCTCAACAACGACGGCAAAGGTTCTTACGTTTACGTCGTGCGCAAAGGCAAACTGGTCAAAACCTACGTCCGCACCGGTCCAAAGAATGACACTCAAACGGTGGTGAAGTCCGGGCTGCTGCCCGGCGACTCGATCGTTTCTGCACGTAACCTGCTCCTGCACGACGGGCAAGCGGTTACGACGATGCCCGCGGGTAAGGCGACGCCGGCGAGCTGATGACGCGCTTTCTGGCCTATATCCCGGAAGCGCTCGAAAGCATCTGGCGGCACCGGTCGCGCTCGGCGCTCTCCGCGCTCGGAATGATCATCGGAATCGCCTCGGTCATCGCGGTTCTTGGTTTGAGCCAGGCTGCATCAGGCGGTATGAAACAAGCCGTCGCCAGCGGCGGCGATCCGGGATTCATCGTCGGCCCCGACCGGTCGCAGAATAATCCGGCCGCGGCCACGATGTATTACCGCGACGCCGCGCTCATGCAGTCTTACGCTTCCGGCTCGGTTTCGCGCGCCGTTCCAGTTTATCAGCAGCATCAGTACCGGGTTACCGTTAGCGGAAAAAGCGATTTCATCAGCGTCTCGTCTTCGCGCGAACTCACGCAGGAGACGGGATTCATCGTTGATTCGGGACGTTTGATCGACTCAACCGATCTGGCGGCGGGAGCGAACGTCGCCGTTCTCTCGAGCGACGCAGCTCGCGCGTTTTTTCCAAACGGCGATGCCGTCGGCCGCACGATCAACATCGGCACTCAGCGGCTGACGGTTATCGGAGTTGTGTCGATAAAGGCCAATTTGTTCCGCAGTGCGTTCGGCGAATCGATCATCGTTCCGTACACGACGATGCACCGCATCGCGCCCGGCCCAATCGACTACATCGAATTCTGGCCGCTGAGCCGCGCGCAGAATCCCGTACAAGTCATTTTGGCGGTAAAAGCGGCGATGGCGCGTATACACTCGCATGCCGAATATACGGTGCAAGATCAACTGGCATTTACCGCAATTTTCGTAAATATCATCAGCTTCATCGGCGTGGGGCTGACATTTATCGGCGGAGTCGCACTGTTCGTTGCGGGCGTCGGTATCATGAATATCATGCTCGTCTCGGTAAGCGAGCGAACGCGCGAGATAGGCATCCGCAAGTCGATTGGCGCCAACGCGCAAGAGATCGCCATCCAATTTCTGATTGAAGCCACGCTTCTCTCGCTGGGGGGTGGATTGATCGGAACGATCATCGGCGCGTCGATCGTCTTTTTCATGCTTCCCTTCGTCGCGCACAGCCTAGGTGCGGCGCCGGTTCCGTGGGCAATGGTCATTGCGATCGCGGCGGGATTTTCACTGGCCGTCGGAATCGGCTTCGGTTCTTATCCGGCCGCGCGCGCCGGCAAGCTCGACCCGGTGGAAGCACTGCGCGGCTGATGCTCGCTTATTTCGTTGAAGCATTCCGGGTGCTGCTCGCGAACCGGACGCGCTCGATTTTGACCGTCATCGGATTGGTCGTGGGTGTAGCGACCATCGTCTCCGTGCAAGTTGCCGCGCAAGGCATGGCCGGCGCCGTCAGCGGCATCTTTAAAGGGACCAACGCGAACACGTTCTTCATCTTTCCGAAAAGCACGCAAGGAAACTCGGTTCGCGCCGCCCTCAAGTTGAGCGACCTGGCACTGGTGCAGCAAAGCGTGCCGGGGGTTGCGAGCGTCATTCCCTTCACGCCCAGGCAGTCGATTGTCGACGCCGGACACCAGCGGGTTCGGTTACGTTTCGGGGGCGAGTCCGACAAACGGTTCAGCACCGCGCCGCTGGCGGCCGGACGGACGCTCGATTCCGAAGATGTAGCCCGAGCAGCGCCGGTGTGCGTCATCTCCGATAACGCCCTCACGCGGCTTTTTCCAAACGCCGCCTCGCCTGACAGCGTCATCGGCACCTCGATTTACGTCGGCAGCAGGCGCTACGTCATCGTCGGAGTCTTAGGTAAAACAAAAATCGACACGGCGGCGCTTGGGCTCGATATCAGCAACGATGTCGCCATCCCGTGGACGACGTTTTACAACAACTACCAGCGTGGCAGCAGCTTCTTCGGCATTTCGGTTCTCGCCGATCAGGGCGCCGATCTGAAAACGATGGAAAACCGGACCCAAGCCCTGCTCACACAAACGCACGGCGCGCAATACCAATACTTCGATTTCGGTTTCTTCGCGCAGACGATCAACGGCTTCTTCGCCATCGTCGGCCTGATCGTCGGCGCGGTCGGGGCTATCTCGCTGGTCGTCGCCGGCATCGGTATTATGAACATCATGCTCGTATCGGTCACCGAAAGAACGCGCGAGATCGGAATCCGCAAAGCGATCGGCGCGCGCCGCTCGCAGGTGCTGCTGCAGTTCTTTATCGAGTCGCTTCTGCTCTCGGCGTTCGGGTGCATCACCGGCATGCTGTTGGGCGTCGGCCTGGGCGCGATCGTAGACCGGGGCTTCATCGCGCGCATCTCGGGCGTTACCGGCAGCATTCCGTGGCTCGAAGCAATAGTTATCGCCGTGGGATTCGCGACGATCGTCACGCTCGTTTTCGGAACCTATCCAGCGTATCGCGCGGCCAGGCTCGATCCGATTGAGGCACTGCGCTATGAATGATCGCCCGAACGTCGTCATCGACGTCGCCGGTTTGACCAAAACCTACGCCAGCGGCGAGCTGCAAGTTCAGGCGCTGCGCGGGCTGACGTTTTCGATCGATCGCGGGGAGTACGTTGCGATCATGGGTCCGTCGGGTTCGGGCAAATCAACACTGATGAATGTGCTGGGCTGCCTGGATCGCGCGACGACCGGAACGTACAAACTCGACGGCATCGACGTTTCGCAGCTCGACGACAATCAGCTCGCCGAGATCCGCTTGAAAAAGCTCGGCTTCGTCTTTCAGGGTTTTAATCTGCTGGCACGCACGGACGCGCTGCGCAACGTCACACTGCCGCTCTTTTACGCCGGCATGCCGGCCAAAGAGCGCGAGCGGCGGGCGCTGGAACGGCTCACCGAAGTCGGCATCGGCGAGCGCGCGCGCCACAAGCCGACCGAACTCTCCGGCGGCGAGCAGCAGCGGGTCGCCATCGCAAGGGCGCTGGTCAACGATCCGGCAGTCTTGCTGGCCGACGAACCGACCGGCAACCTGGACTCGAAGACCAGTTCGGAGATCCTCGCCCTCTTCGACCGCCTGAGCGCAGGCGGCCGAACGATCATCGTGGTGACCCACGACGAGGGCGTCGCCAAACGTTCGCGGCGCATCCTGCGCATGCTCGACGGCGTTATAATGAGTGATGCGCCTGCAGGCGCCCCTGTCTAGTCTTTAATCTGCCTCTCAGCAACCTTTCGGGCGGTGTAAGGTAGGTTAGGCGAGAGCTCCCTCCCGGGAACTATGTAGAAGGAAGTATGTTGAGACAACGCATTTTGCCGGCCGCTATCATCGGGCTCACCGGCGCAATTATCGGATCTTTCCTGATGATGCTGTACGCCAGCACGCATTTCGTCGCGGTCACGGGGCCGCCGCACGATCCGCCGGCGGCTGCCGCCGCGCCGCTTTCAAATAGCGGAAGCGATCAAGAGCGCATCATCAGCGCGGTCAAGCGCGTCAAACCGTCGGTGGTGGCCATCGACGTTTCAGTCAACGGGCGTCAATATATTCCGGTCGACCCGATCATGCAGCAGTTCTTCGGGCAGCAAGGGCCCGGCGTGCTTCAGCCGTACAGCGCGAAAGATTCAGGCTCGGGATTCGTCTACGGATCGCAAGGCTACATCGTAACAAATGCGCATGTCGTGCGTCCGATCCCCGGCGCGCAGACCACGTCGATCACGATCGTCTTTCCGAACGGCGAAAAAGCGCCCGCCCGGCTGGTCGCCGCCAACGTCGGCGCCGATCTCGCGCTCCTCAAAGTCACTGACGGGCATCATCTTCCCGCTTCACTCGCGCTGGCCGATTCCGACAAACTCGAGCAGGGTCAGTGGGCGATCGCCATCGGCGAGCCCTACGAGCTGCAACAGAGCGTAACGGTCGGCGTCGTTTCCGCCTTCGACCGCAGCGAACCGATTCAAACCGAGAGCGGCGCGTCGATGACGTTCAAAGGGTTACTTCAGACGTCGGCGCCGATCAACTTCGGCAACTCCGGCGGTCCGCTCATCGACATGAACGGCAACGTCATCGGCGTCAACCAGTCGACGCTGGGCGGACGCGCACAAGGCATCGGCTTTGCGATTCCGTCCAACACGGTCAAGCGCGTCGTCGACCAGATGATCGCGCATCCCGGCATCACCCAGCCGCCGGCGGAAGCTTTTATGGGCGTCGAGCTGCAGTCGGTGAGTTCAGGCTTCCGCAACCAAACGAACTATAAGGGGCAAGGCGGCGTAGCCGTCATCCAGGTCGTCAGCGGCTCGCCGGCCGATTCGGCGGGAATCCAGCCCGGCGATGTCATCCTCAAACTCAACGGTAAGGACTACAGCGACGGGAACGCGCTTTCGACGGCCATAGGGAAGCTGCGCCCGGGCGACCACGTGAGCGTGGAAGTCTGGTCGCAAGGCTCCAAACGCCTGGCTCAGGTAACGCTCGGCGCCAAGCCCGATCTCGGCCAACAGGGCGACCAGCAGCCCCCCGATCAGCAACAGCCTTAAGAACCTCGAGAGAAAGCCCGAAGGGCCGCGCGAGCGGCCCTTTCCTTATCGAAGGAGCACGCTGCAACCCAGGTTGCCCTCAAATTGTTTAACATAGTGGAACAGGACGGGACCGATGGCGTACTATAATCGGTACCCCTGTTGTCCTTGTAGTCCGTAAGCGGCAAGGCTCAGCGAGCGCTAACAGGCGCAGGCGAAAGCTGGTCCGGGACTCGGAAAGGTAGTATTAGTATGGCAAAAGTGGTCGGTATCGACCTCGGCACGACCAACTCGGTCGTCGCCGTTATGGAAGGTTCACAACCCACAGTTATTCCGAATGCCGAAGGATCGCGTACGACGCCTTCCGTCGTCGCATTCACAAAAACCGGCGAGCGTCTCGTCGGACAGCTCGCGAAACGGCAAGCGATTACGAACCCGGACCGCACGATCTCTTCGATCAAGCGGCACATGGGTACGGATTTCGCGGTAAAAATCGACGGCAAGGATTACACGCCGCAAGAAATTTCGGCGATGATCCTGCAGAAGCTCGTCAACGACGCCAGTAATTATCTGGGCGAACGCGTGACCAAAGCGGTCATCACCGTTCCGGCCTACTTCAACGACGCGCAGCGCCAAGCGACCAAAGNNGTCAAAGCCACCAACGGCGACACGCATTTGGGCGGCGACGATTACGATCAGCGCATCGTCGACTGGCTGGTCGGCGAGTTCCGCAAGGAACAAGGGCTCGATCTTTCGGGCGACAAGCAGGCAATGCAGCGGCTTACCGAAGCGGCTGAAAAAGCGAAAGTCGAACTGAGCTCCGTCGTGCAGACGACCATCAATCTGCCGTTCATCACGGCCGATCAAAATGGTCCCAAGCACATGGACTTCACGCTGACGCGCGCCAAATTCGAAGAGCTCACGAGCGATCTCACGGACCGCTGCGTGCAGCCTTTCAAAAACGCGATCGCGGATGCGAAACTCGACGTCTCGCAAATCAACGAGGTCATCATGGTCGGCGGCGCGACGCGCATGCCGGTCATTCAGGAACTCGTGCGCAAACTTACCGGTAAGGATCCGAACCTCACCGTCAACCCCGACGAAGTCGTCGCGGTCGGCGCGGCGATTCAAGCCGGCGTGCTTGCGGGTGAAGTCAGCAACGTCGTATTGCTCGACGTGACGCCGCTTTCGCTCGGACTCGAAACCCTCGGCGGCGTGATGACGAAGCTCATCGAGCGCAACACCACGATTCCGACGAAGAAATCGCAAATCTTCACGACGGCCGACGACGGTCAGACCTCCGTGGACATTCACGTGCTGCAGGGCGAACGGCCGATGGCCGCCGACAACCGCACGATGGGACGCTTCCGTTTGGAAGGCATTCCACCGGCTCCGCGCGGCGTTCCGCAGATCGAAGTCACGTTCAACATCGATGCCAACGGCATCGTGAACGTCGGCGCAAAAGATCTGGGAACGGGCAAAGAGCAGCAGATCACGATCACGTCTTCGACCAATCTGGACAAAGAGGAAGTCGAACGCATGGTCAAAGACGCCGAACTATCGGCGGCGAGCGACCAGGCAAAGCGCGAGGAAGCGGAGATCCGCAACCAAGCATCAAGCCTGATCTACTCGACCGAGAAGTCACTCAAAGAAGTCGGCGAGAAGCTCGAAGAGGGCGCGCGCGGCGAAGTTGAAACCGCGTTAGCCGACCTCAAAAAGGTCAGCGAAAACGGCACGGCCGCGGAGATCAAACCCGCAGTCGACAAGCTCCAAGCTGCGAGCTACAAGATGGCGGAGCTGCTCTACCAGAAGGCCGCGCCGGAAGGCGAACAGCCGTCAGGGAACGGCACATCTGGTGCTCACGCTAACGGCGAAGCTGAGGCTCCAAAGCCTAGCGAAGACGTCATAGACGCGGAGTTCAAAGAGTCGAAGTAGGTTTTAGCGAGCCTGTGCTCCGCCGGAGCGACTAAACATACGCTGTCGCTCGGGCGGAGTACAGGCTCGCTGGAAACTTACAAGACCTCTTGTGATTTGCTATGAATGACGATGTAGTAACCACGCAAGCCGACGTGCCCGTATCGGACGAGCTCGAAAACTCCGCCGTCGAAACGCCGGATTTGGAGACGCAGCTCGCTGCCGCCGTTTCGCGCGCCGACGAAAACTACAACAAACTGCTGCTCGCGATGGCGGACTTCGAGAACTACAAAAAGCGCAGCGAGCGGCACAACCGCGATATAGCCGAGCACAAACGCCGCGATCTTCTCAAGAGCTTGCTGCCGGTGATCGACAACCTGGAGCGCGCGCTTTCGTATGAAGGCGCCGAAAGCGGGCCGCTGCGCGAAGGCGTTTCGCAGACACTCAAGGGCTTTGAAGCGCTGCTCGCATCGCAAGGCGTGAAACCGCTGAGCGTCAAGGGCACGCCATTCGATCCCGCGTTCGCCGAAGCGATCGCCACGCAGCCTTCGACCGACGGCGACGGCCTCGTGCTCGAAGAAGCGCAAAAGGGATACACCATAGGCGACGAGCTCTTACGTCCCGCCAAAGTCGTCGTTTCCAAAGCTGAATGAACTACAAGGATTATTACCAAATCCTTGGCGTTCCCAAGAACGCGGCCGAAAAAGATATCAAATCGGCGTACCGCAAGCTCGCGAAAAAATGGCATCCCGACGCCAACCCCAACAATCAAAAAGAAGCCGAAGAGAAATTCAAAGACCTCCAGGAGGCCTATGAAGTCTTAGGCGACTCCGACAAGCGCCGCAAGTACGACGTGCTCGGCAGCAACTGGAAAGAGGCTGCCGGTCAAGCCGAACAGCAACGCCGCTACCGTAACGCGCAAAGCGAAACGTTTCAATATGATTTCGGCGATTTCGGCGGAGCTTCGGGCGGCGCGGGGCCGAGCGGCTTTTCCGACTTCTTCGATATGTTTTTCTCGGGCGTCGGCCGGCGCTCGACCGCACAAAGCACCGGCTTCGCGCAGAGCGGCCAAGACCTCGAAACGACGATCGAACTTTCGCTACGCGACATTTACGACGGCGGAAAAAAATCGATCTCGCTCCAACTCGAAGACGTCTGTCCGCGCTGCCGCGGAACCGGCACTGAACGCGGAACACTCTGCCCGCAATGCCATGGCACGGGGCGCCTGCTCACGACGAAAAAGTTTGAAGTGACGATCCCACGCGGCATCCGCGAAGGACAGCGTATACGCTTGGCCGGGCAGGGCGGCGCCGGAATCGGCGGAGGTCCCAACGGCGATCTGTACCTGATCGTCAAGTTGGCCGATGATCCGACATATAAGCGCAAAGGCGACGATCTCTACGTGGATATGCCGGTCAGCATGTACGACTTGGCTTTGGGCGGTGAAGTGAAGGTTCCAACGATGGCTGGGCAAGTCGCGATGACGATTCCGGCCGGCACGCAAAGTCACCGCCTCCTACGCTTGAGCGGAAAGGGCATGCCCAACGTGCGCGCCGGCGGCGCAGGCGATCAATACGTTCGGCTCATCGGACAGCTGCCCGCCAATCTCTCCGACAAAGAGAAAAAGCTCTTCAAAGAGCTCGCTTCCATCCGCAACGGCAAGAAGTAACCCATGTTCGGCGGGCACATGATGTGGGGCAACATGTACGGCGAGAAGCCGAAGATGCAGTTGCGCGTGAATTGGCGCCGCATCGGCGCATTTTTCTTGCCCTACTGGCGCGAAGAAGCGACGGTTTTCTTCTGCATCGTGATCGCGGCGCTGCTGGGTCTCATACCGGCCGTCATGGTCGCGCGCATCATCGACAGCGCGATTCCGCACCGCAGCTTGCGCGAACTGGGGATCGACGTCGCGGTCATCATCGGCTCCGCGCTCGTGACGATCGCATTCGGCGTGGTGCAGGGCTATTTAAATTCGATCGTCGGCGAAGGCATCATGCGGGACATGCGCACCGGCCTCGTCTCACATCTGCACAAGATGCCGCTTTCGTTTTTCACTGGAACGAAAACCGGCGAGATTATGAACCGCGTCTCCAACGACGTCGACAACATCGACAACGTCGTCACCGGGACGCTCACATCGATCGTGACCAACGTCGTGACGATCGCGACGACCGTCGTCTGGATGTTTTTCTGGAATTGGCGCTTGGCGCTGCTCTCCATTATCATCGTGCCGCTGATGGTGCTTCCGCTCGCACCTGTCGGGCGCAGAATGTACAACGTCCGCCGCCTAACGCGCGAGAAACGTGACGAGATCGAGTCCATCACGCAAGAAACCCTCTCGATCTCGGGCATCACATTGATCAAGTCTTTCGCACGCGAAACGTTCGAACGCGACCGCTTCTACCGCGTCGGCTCGGACCTCATGAATCTCGAGATCAGGTTGGCGATGGTGGGACGCTGGTTTCTCGCCAGCATCGGCGCGATGGTAACCGTTGGGCCCGCCATCGTGTGGTTCGGCGGCGGGTGGCTTGCGCTCCGGGGCGCGCTCGACGTCGGCGTCGTCGTCGCGTTCGTACAGTACATTCAATTCAGACTGTACGGACCGGGCGCCACGCTGGCCGGCATTCAAGTGCAGATCGTAAGCGCGCTCGCGGTCTTCGAGCGCATCTTCGGATACCTCGACATGGCGCCCGAGCAATACGTACCCGATGGCGCCTCTACGCTGGAAACGGCGCGCGGCCAGATCCGCTTCGACGACGTGACGTTCTCGTATGGAAACGATCGCACGGCGCTCAACGGCGTAAGCTTTACCGTGGAACCCGGCCAGATTGCCGCGTTCGTCGGGCCGTCGGGCGCCGGCAAGACGACGATTACTCAACTCGTTCCCCGCTTCTACGATCCGCAAGGCGGACGCGTGCTGATCGACGGGCACGACGTGCGCACGCTGACGCTGGAGTCGCTGCGTCGCGACATCGGTATCGTCACGCAGGAAACATATCTCTTTCACGATACGATCGCGAACAATCTACGCTACGCAAAGCCAGATGCAACGCAGGACGAGCTGCGCGCGGCAGCGCGCGCGGCCAACATCGATGATTTCGTCACGTCGCTGCCCGAAGGCGACCGGACAGTCGTGGGCGAGCGCGGACATAAGCTCTCCGGCGGCGAGCGTCAGCGCTTGGCGATTGCCCGCGTCTTGTTGAAAAATCCGCGGATCCTCATTCTTGATGAAGCCACCAGTTCGCTCGACTCGCACAGCGAAGCGGCAATCCAAGATGCGTTGATTCCGCTGATGCGCGGGCGCACGAGTTTGGTCATCGCCCATCGCCTCTCGACCATCATAAGCGCCGACGTGATATTCGTCGTCGAAAACGGACGCATCGTCGAAAGCGGCACGCACGCCGTGCTGCTCGCGCGCAACGGTCCGTACTCACGTTTGTACAACAAACAATTTCGCGACGAAACGAAGGTCGCGACCTGATGCCGCAGCTGGCGATCGCGGGTCTGCGCAAGACTTACGGCCGTACGGTCGCGGTCGACAACGTTTCGCTCACGGTAAGCGGCGGCGAGATCGTCGGACTTCTCGGACCGAACGGCGCCGGGAAGAGCACCACGTTTCTGTGCGCGGCGGGACTGCTTCGCCCGGACGCCGGCACATTCTCGTGGGATGGGCGCGAACTCGGATCCAAGCGCGGCCAAAACATCGCGCTCATTTCCGAAACGCCCGACGTGTACCCGATGCTCACGGTTTGGGAGCATCTCGTCTTCGTAGCTAAAAGCTGCCGCCTCGCTGCGGGCTGGCAAGCGCGCGCGAACGATCTGCTCGAGCGCTTCGGAATGAGTCCGCAACGCGACACGCTGGGTACCGCGCTTTCCAAAGGCATGCGCCAAAAAACTCTTGTGGCGGCAACGGTGCTCGCGGCCACGCCTGTGATCTTGTTCGACGAACCGATGGTCGGGCTCGACCCGTTGGGCCAGCGCGAACTGCGCGCGATCATAAAAGATCTGCGCGCAAGCGGCACCGCGATCGTCATGAGCACGCACATGCTCGAACAGGCGCAGACCATATGCGATCGCGTGGTCATCCTCAAGAACGGGCGAATCGTGGCATCCGGCACGTTCGAGGAACTGCAAGCGCGCTCGGCGACCCACGGCACGGCCGAAGATTTGTTTTTGGAATTGACGCAGTGAGCGACTTCCTGACGCTCGCCTATCTCGATTCCCATCAGTTTTTCCATCGCTTGCAAACGGCTTTCCGCCAGCCGGGACGCGCGATCATGTATCTCGTTATCGCGGGCTGGTTCGTGATGATGGGGTTTTTCCGCGCGCATACGCGCGCTCCGATGCTTGCGATCACGGTGCCGGAACCGTTTGCATCGGCAATCATGTTTGCGTTCGTCGCGCTGCTGGGCATCATCATGTATGGCGCCGCGTCCGGATTCGTCGGCGTCTTCTCCTCGGCCGCCGACGCTCGTTTCTTGTGCGGCTCGCACCTCCCGGAAACCGCGGTCGTGACGTGGCTGCAACTGCGCCGCTGCGCATCGGTTGTCTTACGCACGGCGTTCGCGGTGTTATTTTACGCGCTCGTTCTCCCCGCGGGCAGACACGTGAGTCTTACCGGCGTCGTCGATGTGAGCATCATCGCCGCCACGCTCTTCACTGCGGCCACCGCCGTGCCGGTGTTGAAGTTACGCGCGGTCGCGGGCGCCAGGGTTGCGCAGACGCTCGCTGCCGCGATCGTTGCAGCCGGACTGTTGCCGCTTGCTGTTCTGCTGGGAAGTCTGCTCAATTCCGGATTAGCCGGTTGGGCCGCCGGCGTCCAGAGATCCGGCGCCGGATTTGCGATCAACGCGCTCTTTCACGGGAACGGGGCAGCGATTGGGTCGTTTTACGCCGCGGCCGCAGGCATGCTGGCACTGTCATTCGTGACCGGACGCGATCTCTATCCCGAACTCTATTCGTCGTCGCTGCGTGTGCTTGCTTACCGTCAGCGCCGCCGCCGTCTTCCGGGCGTCCTCACCTCTGAACGCGCTTACCACCTTGGCGGACCGGCCCGATTCACGTTTTTCGAAAATGCATCCGGAGCCTGGACGATCGCCTGGAAGGAATGGATCGCGTTCGTTCGCGCGCCGGGAGCGAAACGGATGTTCTTCATCGGACTCGTGGGATGTATCGCCGCGGGCGCAATTCTCGGCAGCGCCGCCAAACATTCGCGCGATCCGTTCGGCACCGCGCTCGTCATGGCCGCCAGCATCTCCAACATGGTGATCATCTTCATCACGATCGCTTCGTCTTTCGGGTTGGCCGCCGATCTTCGCAAACCGCTTTGGTGGATGGGTCCCGATCCCATCTGGCTGCGTCTGCTGGCGTGGGTGCTGGCAACGTCGTGGCGTTTGTCGGTTTGTATCGCGGCCGGCACGATCGCGTTCGCGGCAACGCTCGGACTCTACCCGTTCGCCCTTGCCGGCATACCGGTTGCGATCGCGATCGCGGTGTATTTGCGCAGCATAGGGCTGGCGCTCTACGCGCTCTTGCCGTCGGGGCTGGATCAGCGCGGACCCCTGGCGATGCTGCGCGCACTCTTAACGTATGTTTTCGCCGTTCCGGCGATCGCGGCGGCGGTAATGGCGGGCATACTTACGCGCTCGTTCGTTCCGGCGGCAGTTGCGGGCATCGCATGCGCCCTCTGCGAGGCGCTGCTGCTGATCGTCTTCGCGGCGGCAAGAATACAAGGGCGCGGCGCGACCTTTGCCCAAGCCGAAACCGCGTAACACTCACTAAGGAGCTTCGATGAAAAGATTTTTTGCTATGCCGCTTGTGGCGTTGACCTTCGCCGCGTTCGCCTCACAAGCGGCCGCCAAAACGGCAAGCCCACAAGCGTCGGGTCGTGGACGGGCTCCTGGACGTGCGTTGCCGGCAAAGATAAGTACACCGAAACGCTCGCGCCCATGCTCAACGGCAAGGCGATGCGCGTGGTGATCACCGGACCTTTTGCTTCCGAAGGCATCGCAGTGTACGACAAGGCGCGCAAGGCCTGGTTCTACGCCTATATCAATGCCGACGGCACGTATTCGGCGAACACCGGTCCCGTAAGTGGCGCGAACATTGCGTTCAAACAGGTCTTTCCGCCGGGCGTTGCCGTCGACACGATTGCGATGAATTCGGCGACGAAGTACACCAGCTCGTTCACCATGGTCGCCAACAACAAAAAAGTAACCTCCGTTGAGGTCTGCAGCAAAAACTAAGCGGCGCCCTCGGGGCGGAGAAGAGGCTGCCGAGACCAATCTCGCGGATTCTATCCCGCAGGAGCTACTGTGCCGCTATCTTACTCATGATTTTTTGGCACTCGCCGTTACCGCCCGGACTCCGCGCGTTTCCTTCCTCAGCCGCTGCAAGTGCCCGCTTTTTATCATTTGATAAGAGATATAGCCAGGCAAGTGCGGCAAGTGATCTCGCAGAAAGTTCACTTCGGATACTCTCCAGCCGAGCGATCAGGGCTTCGGTGTAAACCCTTCGACGCGTGAACGTGATTGTTGCCTTGACTGACTCCTCAGACATGATGGCCAGGGTCTCGCGCGCCGCGGAATGCAATGATTGCTCATCGTCCACGAAATCGACTGCGCGTAGCGTCAGATCCAAAGCTCGATGAAAATCGAGCTCGGCTTGTTCGAAGCGAGCCCACTCTAACCAGATCTCTGGATCCGTTGAATTTAGCTCAACGGCTCGTTTGAAAGCCGCTCGGGTACCGTCTGCGTCGTCCGAATGCTCCCTAAATAGCTGCAGTGCGTATTCCTTCGAGGCTTGGGGGTCGTGCTCTCTGATCCAAGCTAAGAGTTTTCGATTTCTTTCTCTTATTTGCGGATCGCTCGAGCTGATTTGTGGCGTGCTTTCGACAAAACTGGCCAGCACAGACAAAGCTACATCGGGCGTCAAGTCGCGCGCGACCAAATCGAGCATCGCGATATCTGACTCGACCTCGCGCTGCGTGCGATGCCCGACCAAGATCCGCTTTGCGAACTGTTGCGCGGCCCACGATACGCGGAAGACTCCATCCCCCGCTTCGAAGGAATCCGGCGGATCCAATAGGTGACTATCGAGAATTGCCTTCCGAGCCGATAGATAATCGATCGATCTGCCAACGCAGCCAAGGCGCGCAAAGCGCTCATAATGCGCCAAAGGGCTCAGGCACACAAGCAGAAATAGATAAGCCGGTCCATCCTCAAGTCTCTCAAAACCGCGGCGAAATAACGCTGAGAGATAATCTTCGTTAAGCGCCTTCGGCAAGACCAAATCGATGTCGTTCGAACGAGAGAATTCATTCACCAAGAGTTTGATCGCGTATGGATTGCCGAGGGTTGTATCGAATATTTTCGAGATTATGTGTTCGGTGATCCGCGGTTCGCAGTTGGCCTGCCGGGCAGTCTTGCGAATTAGGTCCGAAGCCTCATCACGCGTCAAACCTCCGACTTCAATCGGAACGTCGCCATGGAATGCATCTTCACGGCTCGTCATTAGCGCTTTTGAGGGATATGCCAGATTTCGTTTTATGAATTGCTGAAGTGGCGCCGTGTCGTCGAAGCTCTCAAAATTGTCAAAGATCAGAAGGAATCTCTCTTTCGCATCCGAGAGGGCCCGCGCCAACAGATCTTCGGGCTTAACCTCGGGCGAAGGAGAGTAATACTCGCGCATCAACTCCATGAAGAGCGCCGCGCAAGAAGACAAAGATGTAACTTGACGTCGCCTGGCTAAGGGGCCGGCCCTCTCATCCAGGTCGATATCGCGAGCGCTAAACCAAATGATAAAGTCAAATGGCGCAGACTCAGATGTCTCCGCATTTATAATCTGCCGAGCGACCCGAAGGGCGAGCGTCGTTTTCCCCGCGCCACCGTGACCGCGGAGCGACGTAAAATTAATCGCCTTGCCAGTCAAGTAGCTTTCCAACTCATTTTCTAGCCGCGGCCGTCTGACGTAAGTCGTAAAATCGATCTTCGGGAGGTTGTGCACTGGAGTGGAATCCCAGTCTAACTGATCTCGGCCGGCTGTTACACTTGCGGGCTTTTCTTGAGGAGCTGATTCGTACCAGGTGACCAGAAACGATTGCCTGGCATTGGTCATATAGTCGAGGAAATCGGACTGAGAGTTCCCACGCTTGCGCTTCGAGTTTAGGAAAAAGCAGCTATCATCTTCTCGCGCATATCGTAAGAAATCGGGTAAGGGAATTGGCCCATTCGGTGTGCGAAAATAAAGCAAACCACTGTCAGGGATCAGCGGGCTCGGGACAATCGTCTGTTCTTGCGTAGGGTAACCCCGAAGCACGCGACACGAAAAAACGCCACCTTCTTTAACCTTCATCGGCCGCAACAGATCTTCTTTGGCAAATGGCGAGCTCTCAACGAGCCATGCAAGGACATCTATTACTAGCCCGTTGATAGCCTCGTATTGAGTGCGCGTTGTAGCGCCATGCCCTCGGGTACGGTTCCGTAGCGCGACGAAAAACTGTAATATACCGAGACGAGATCTGCTGAATGAGAACTCGCTCTCCTCAAGCTCCGACCAGATTTGGCGAGCGGCCTTGAGATTTGCATAATCCTCATCCGGAGAACTGATTTTACGAAGGAATGCTCGGGCGTACCCAAGGTACTCGCCTTTCGCGGTCACCGTTAGAGCATTTAACGCCTTAGGTAATGCATCTGCCCAAATACCCAAACCGTCAGCCGAAACCACTCCATATCCGAGTCTCTCGGATTCGCGCCGATCAAGGGTCGACAACATCCCAAGAGTTATTATGAGTTCGTACTTTAGAATGACCTCTGCCAAGTAAGTGGCCGCATCGAATTCCTCGGATGATGCAGCTTCCTCCCGCATCAATCGGCTGATCTGTCGGGCAATCGGCGTTGCCACGGTCTGCATCGAATCCCACAAAGGGGTGTCTTTCCGCATTTCCGTAAACATTAATTTTCCTCAGAGGACACTAATCCACGCCTTGCGGAATCTTCATCAAGGTGGGCTCCGCGTGCACTTGCACGTTGGGGCCCGTCGCGTTTTTCACGTCATCGATCGTGACGCCGGGCGCGAGCTCTCGCAGAATCAGTCCCTTGGACTCGACGTCGATGACGGCCATGTCGGTGATGATGCGGTCGACCACGCCTTTGCCGGTGAGCGGCAGCGAACATTCCTCGACGATCTTGTGTGCGCCGCCTTTTGCGACGTGTTCCATCATCACGATCAGGTACTTGGCGCCGTGCACGAGATCCATCGCGCCGCCCATTCCCTTGACCATTTTTCCGGGAATCATCCAATTCGCCAGATCGCCTCTTTCGGAGACTTGCATGGCGCCGAGCACCGCCAAATCGATGTGGCCGCCGCGGATCATGCCGAACGAAAGCGCCGAATCGAAAAATGACGCTCCCGGCAAAACGGTCACGGTTTCTTTGCTGGCGTTGATCAAATCCGCGTTCTCCTGACCCTCGTACGGATACGGACCCATTCCGAGTATGCCGTTCTCGCTCTGCAGCACGACGGTTACGCCCGGCGGCAAGTAGTTAGGAATCAGCGTCGGCAAGCCGATGCCGAGATTGATGTACTCGCCGTCGCGCAGTTCTTGGGCGACGCGGGCCGCGAGTTGCGTGCGCGTTAAAGGCACTATTGCGCCTTCTTCCGGGTAGTTACGCGCTCGATGCGTTTGCCTTCCGTGCCCACGCGCACCACGCGCTGCACGAAGATGCCTTGCAGGTGGACGTCTTGCGGATCGATCTCTCCGGGCTCGACCAATTCTTCGACTTCGGCGATCGTGATTTTACCCGCCATCGCGCAGAGCGGGTTGAAGTTTCGCGTCGATTTCGCAAAGATGAGATTTCCCGTGCGGTCTCCGATGCTCGCGCGGACGAGCGCGAAATCGCAGACGATGCCGCGTTCGAGAACGTAGTCAATGCCGTCGAAAGTGCGCGTCTCTTTCTTGGGCGATTCCTTGGCGATGCTTCCGTCGGGGTTGTGGCGCCAAGGCAGTCCGCCGTCGGCGACTTGTGTTCCAACGCCGGCGGGCGTATAAAACGCGGGAATCCCGCAACCGCCCGCGCGCAAACGTTCGGCCAGCGTTCCTTGCGGAACGAGCTCCACTTCCAATTCGCCTTGCAAATACTGACGCTCGAACTCGCGGTTCTCACCGACGTAGGAACCCGTCGTCCGCTTGATGCGTTTCGCATCGAGCAACACCCCGAGACCCCAACCGTCCACGCCGCAATTATTGGAAACCGTAACGAGATCGGTGGCGCCCTGCTCAAGCAGCGCCTGGATTAGGTGAAACGGAATACCGTTGAGGCCAAACCCGCCGACCGCGATCGACGCGCCGCTCGGAATATCTTTGACGGCCTCGGCGCACGTGGCGATTACTTTATCCATCCGTTTGGCGTGATAGGCTTTTTGCGTGGGGAAACCCTGGCGGCCGCCGAACAAGCGGCGCATGCCCGACGAAGATGCACAAATACTCGCGGCCGTGCGCGAGCTGGTTGCCGAAAAAGTCGCACCACGAGCGGCGGACATCGACAGCCGCGGCGAGTTCCCGCAAGACATCCGCAAACTCTTTGCGGAAAACGACATGCTCGGCATTCCGATCCCCGTCGAATACGGCGGCCTGGGCGGCAGCTTCCTCACCTACGTGAAAGTTGTCGAAGAAGTTGCAAAGGCGTGCGCCTCGAGCTCGCTCATCGTCGCGGTTCAAGAACTGGCCATGCTGCCGGTGCTGATCGCCGGAAGTCCGGAACAGAAAGAAAAGTATCTTCCCAAGCTTGCATCGGGTGAGTGGATCGCCGCGTACGCGCTGACCGAGGCGGGCAGCGGCTCGGACGCCGCCGGCTCCATGCGGACTCGCGCCGAGAAACGCGGCGACACATATATTTTGAACGGCCAAAAAATTTGGATCACAAACGGTAGCGTGGCCGACGCCGTCTGCGTATTTGCCGTCACCGATCCCAAAAAAGGCGCCAACGGAATCAGCGCGTTCCTTGTTGAGAAAACTTTCCCAGGATTTCAGGTCGGCAAGATCGAGAAAAAAATGGGCATTCGCGGATCGCCGACGGTCGAACTGATTTTCGACAACTGCGAAGTTCCAGCCGCCAACCTGATCGGTCCCGAGGGCGACGGCTTCAAGGTAGCGATGAAGGTACTCGATAAATCGCGGCCCGGGATTGCCGCGCAAGCGCTCGGCATCGCGCAAGGCGCGCTCGATTACGCAACCAAGTACGCGCAAGAGCGCATGGCGTTCGGCAAACCCATCGGCCAGCAGCAAGGCGTCGGCTTTATGCTCGCCGACATGAAAACCGAAGTCGAAGCCTCGCGGCTACTGCTCTACGAAGCCGCGCGTAAGTGCGACGAAGAGTCCGACGACGTGACGCTATGGGCGGCGATGTGCAAGCTGAAATGCGGCGACGTCGCCATGCGAGTGACGACGGACGCGGTGCAAGTTTTGGGCGGCTACGGATATTCGGTGGACTATCCGGTCGAGCGCATGATGCGTGACGCTAAGATCACCCAGATTTACGAGGGCACCCAACAGATCCAGCGCCTGGTCATCTCCCGGGCCCTGGTGGGGCGCTGGAAGGGCTAATTTCCCCGGAGAGGGGCACTTTCCGGAGGGGCGAAACGTTACCGCACCGACCGGCTTCTTTGTTGGAAGCGCGGTGCTACTTTTACGGAAAGGAGGAACGCATTTTGAAGAAGCTACTCGCATCAATGACGGCGGCGGCCTTCCTTTTGACCGGTACGGCCATGGCCGCTAACCAGTCGAAAGCCCCGAAGACCATGACGAAAGCCAGCAAGTCGGCCAAGATCCAAGTCGGCGCCAAGACGGCCAAAGCGGCCGTTAAATCGACGGCCAAATCGACCGCCAAATCGACGGCCAAAGCGGCCCCGAAAAAAGCGGCCAAGAGAACCAAGACGAGCCGCAAGGTCATGAAACCGACCCCGAAACCGACCAAGAAGCCGTGGAGCAAGGCCAAGAAGCCCAGCAAACCCACGCCGAAACCCACCAAGAAACCGTGGAGCAAGGCCAAGAAGCCCGGCAAACCCACGCCGAAACCCACCAAGAAACCGTAACCACCCGTCTTTATTCAATACCCTAAGCGCAGCGCAAGCTGCGCTTTTTTTTAGAAGCCGGCCGCTTTCTGGTGAAACAGCAGCGGGATGAAATGTCCGGCGACAAACGACAGCGCGAAAACGATCGAGCCGTAAAAAGCGATCTCGAGGCCGCGTAACCATTTGTTGCGCGCGCTCAAACTGCCGGCGTAGACGCCGATGCCGAAGAGGCCGACCAGCGCGCATGCGAAGCTGATAAAGACCGCTTGCGAAGAGGCAAGCCCAGCCGCGAAATATGGCAGAATCGGAATCAGCGAACCCGCCGCATAGGACGAGCCCATCGCCAACGCCGGCAAAATATCCGACGATTCGGCGATGCGAGGATCGATACCGAATTCGTCGCGCATCATTTCGTACAGGTAAATTTCAGGGTTCTTAGCCAGGCGCGAAACGATCAGGTGCGCTTCGTCGGCGCTGAAGCCTTTGAGTTTGTAATAAGCAACGAGTTCGGCGAACTCGTCTTTGGGGTTCTCCTCCATCTCGCGCTTCTCCATCTCGATGGATTTGCGCACGACCTCGCGTTCCGATTTGCTTCCCTGATATTCGCCGACGGCCATCGAGAGCGCACCCGCAATCAGCGCGACGAGTCCGCTCACAAGTACCGAAACCCGGCCGCCCGACGCGACGCCTACGCCGGTGACCACGCCCATGGTTGTGAGGATGCCGTCTTTCGCGCCGAACACGAACTCCCGCACGCGGCGCTGCCGCTCCAACTGCCGCCGCTGCGGCGTGTCTGGAATGCGCGGCTTGATCTTGTGCCAGCCCGGCGTATCGACGACTACTTTAAAACCCGGCTCGATCTCGCTCACAGATGTTTTAACCACCATTGGAGCATGTGGCCGTACAGGTGGCGCCGCTGCGCGATTCCCGCGATGCTGTGCGTGCGGCGCGGATAGACCATGAAGTCGACATTCGTTTCGCCCGCGTCGATGAACGACTGGAGCAAAGAAACGGTATTTGCCATATGCACGTTGTCGTCGGACGTGCCGTGGCTGATCAGCAGGTCGCCGTGCAGGTTCGCAGCCGCTGGGAGGACCGAGCTCGCATTGTATGCGGCGAGATCGTCTTGCGGCTTGCCCATGTAGCGCTCGGTATAGATCGTGTCGTAATAGTGCCAGTCGGTTACGGGCGCAACCGCGGCTCCGGCCTTAAAGAGCGTACTGTGCGTCATCGCGTACGCGGTTTCGTATCCGCCGAAGCTCCAGCCCCAAATGCCGATGCGCGAAGGGTCGACGTACGGTAGCGACTGCAGGTAGCGCGCGCCGATCTCCTGGCCCATAAGCGAGCCCGGACCGAAGTTATGATAGAGCAGCCGTACGTTGGCGTCGCTGTCGACTTGCGACGCCGGTCCGTCGATGCTGAATACGATGAAGCCGTTCTGCGCAAGCAACTGGTGATAGAGGGCGCGCTGACCGCCGAACGTGTCGGCCGTCGTCGGCGCTCCCGGACCTCCGTAAACGTAGACGATCACCGGGTACCTGTGCGCGGGATTGAATCCCGAGGGTTTGATCATGGTCGCATCGAGCGGGCCGTATTGCGACGGAACGGACAACATTTCGACGGGAAGCAGCTGATTAGACAAGCTATCTTCGTGATAGCCGAGCACCTCGCGTAGGTAGCCGGTCGCAGTCACGACCAGGAAGCTCTGCGGCAGTGCATTCAACGATGATCGCGTGTCGACGAAGAGCGCGCCGCCGGGCGCGAGTGAAACGTCGTGCGATCCGGCTTCGGGCGTGACATTCTTCGCAGCCCCGCTTCCTAGTGGGACAGCCAGCAAAGTGCGATCGCGCCGCGTCGGAAAGGCCGCGGTCACGTAAGCTGTCGTTGCAGCTCCGTCAACGCCGAGCAGCGAATCAGTACGGAACGCGCCGGTCAATCTTTTGAGATTGCCCGACGCATCGCGCAAGTACAGTCCGTTTGTGCCGTCGCGGTCGAGCATCCATAGCGAGCGCCCGCCGGAAAGCCACGCCGGCAGCGGGATATCGTCAAGCCATTTCGGGTCGCTCTGCTCGTAAACCGTTTGCGGTGAGGCGCCCGATGCCGAAGCGACAACGCGCAGCGAAGTTTGTGCGCGGTTCAGGAGTTCGAAAATCAAGGTTTGCGAGTTCGGCTGCCAGCCGAAAAACGGCAAATACTCGTCGCGGGCTCCGGCGTCATAGACCAGTGAATCTTTACCGCGCGCGAGTGCGATCAGCCGAAGCGTCACCTTCGGGTTGCTTTCTCCGGCGAGCGGATATTTTTCATTAGCAACGATGTTGTCGACCGGCATGAAATCAACGAGCGGAAAATTCGTGACGGGATGTTCGTCCATCCGCATGTAGGCGATCGACGTACCCTCGGGCGACCAAGCAAATCCGTACGAAGTGCTCAGCTCTTCCGGATAGACCCAGTCGAGGCCACCGTTGAGAATCCGGTCTTTACTGCCGCCGCGCGTCAATCGCCGGATCGAAACCTTCGGCGCGAGCGATGCAACATATAAATCCGCCGCCTTCACATAAGCAATCGCGTCACCATGCGGCGACCATTGCGGATCCGACGCGCGCTGATCGATCGCCTGATCCTGTCCGGTCGCAATGTTGCGCACGTACAGCGTCCCACCGATAGTAAAAGTGAGCGAATGCGAATCCGGCGACCACACTAGCGAGCCAGGCGTTCCGGCGCCTTTGCCGTAGGCGCGAGGATCGATCAATGTGCGGCCGCTGCGCGCACGCACGTCGAACAAGTAAACAGGAATGGCCTGAAACGGATCCTGCGTCGCTTCGACATACAAAAACGAGTTGCCGTCGGGCGCCCACGTGACGCGGGGCGGCTGCAAGCCCCAGGGCGGGTCTACGCCGAAGACCTGGTCGAGCGTCAGGGGCGTCAACTGCGCTCCTGCCGGCGTGGCGCAAAGCAGCGCAAGCAACGGCAACACAACGAGCAACCGGCGCAGCATGGAAGCGGACTTCACCGAAAGGCGCCGCGAATACTTGAGGCACCTCTGATGCCCAATCCCTTTGAAGAGAAGTTCACGCAGCAAAATCCGATCGTGGAAGCGGCCACGCGTATTCGCGCCCGCCGGGAGATCGCGCGCGCCGCGGATGGGATTGACGAGGGACCCGTGCCATTTGAGGACGCCGAACAGGCTCTCGACGCGTTCGGCGAACGCCTCGCCGCCGGCGCGAAACGCCTCAACGCGATCCTCGGCCGCAGCGGTATGAAATTCGTGAAGATCTTGCATCCGCTGCGTTTGCGCTTGCGTTTTGCCGATAAGCGCGTCAGTTTGGATCTCGACGAAGTCCATCAGCTCGTGCGCGTCGCGGGCTTGGGCTTGGACGGAGAATGGCAATTCGATCCGGGCGCGCAGACGCCGTCGCTGATCAACCTATCGAAGATTTCGACCGAAGCCGGCTATGGTGAAGCTCTTACAGCCTCTTCTTTGCTGCAACTGATCGCCGCG
>PLED01000066.1 GCA_003136355.1 Vulcanimicrobiota bacterium
TCCTGGATCGAGTTCATGAACCGCCCCTGGAACAGCGAGCTCGAGCACTCGCCGTACGACGAGTCGATGACTTGCAGCATGATGAGGCCGGGAATTAAAAAAACGGAATATGACATCCCGTGCGGCGCATGCACGCGGCTGCCCAGCGCAACGCCGAAAACGAAAACATACAGCGCCGTCGTGATCATCGGCGGCCAAATGACTTGATTGATGATCTTGAGGCTGCGCACCATCTCGCGCTTCATCAGCGTGAACATCCCGACCGAGTTCATGAAAGGTCCGCCGGAGAACGCGTGAGCTCCAAGAAGACTTCTTGCAGACCCTTGCCTTTGCGGGTCAGCAGTTCTTGCATCGGTTCTTGCGCAACGAGCTTTCCCGCGCGAATGATGCCAACGTCGCGGCAGAGCCGCTCGGCTTCTTCCAGGTAGTGCGTTGTCAGGAAGATCGTCATGCCTTCGCGATTGAGCTGCTGCAGCAGTTCCCACAGTTCGAGGCGCAACTCGACGTCCACGCCGGCGGTCGGTTCGTCGAGAATGAGCAGTTGCGGCGAATTAATGAGCGCGCGCGCCAGCGTCAGCCGGCGCTTCTGACCGCCGGATAGCTTCAGGTAATCGAGTTTCGACTTCGAGGCCAATCCGAAACGCTCGAGCAGCATGTCGGCACGTTCGGACACATCGCGCGCGCGAATTCCAAAATACCCCGCCTGATAGATCAGGATGTCGCGAATCGAAAGGTAGCGATCGAAGTTATACTCTTGCGGAGCCAAGCCGATGAAGCGGCGCGCGTCGCGCCACTGCGTGAGATTGTCGTAGCCGAAGACGCGGATCGATCCGCCGTTCAGCCGCGCCAGCCCGACGATCGCGTTAATCGTCGTCGTCTTGCCCGCGCCGTTGGGCCCGAGAAATCCGAAGAAGTCGCCGGCCTTCACTTGCAAACAGACGCCGTCCACGGCGGTGAAGTCACCGTAGCGTTTGACGATATTCGTAATTTCGAGCGCTAAGGGATGAGCGATTTTAATCGTTTGTACCGGTGACGGCGCAGCGTCGTGATCAGATCCGATGAGCCGGGAATTCCGCAGTCGGCGAGCTGCGTCGCGACTTTCTTGACGTCGAACGCGGCGCGGCGGTGCCGCACTTCCCAGCCGCCGGAGCGCTCGGTGAAAATCGCATAACCCGCCCGCGGGTCGCCGTCCTTCGGTAAGCCTGCCGAAGAGACGTTGACGAGCATCTTGCCGCGCCACATCCGTACGTACGGAATGTGCAAATGGCCGAATGCGATCGTCCCCGCTGGCTCGGCGCCGATCAGCCGCTCGAGTACGTCGTCTTCCGCGCCCGGCCAGAGATGCTCGTTATCGCTCGTCGGATTCGCATGAACCACGAGCAGCTGATTCTCTTCGCTTCCAAAGCGCAGCGAAAACGGAAGCGCGCGCAGCCACGAGACCAACTTCTCGCCGATCTCTTTACGCTGCCACTCGAGCTGTTTGCGATCGGCCGCATCGGCGCCGTCCATCTCGTCTTCGGATTGTGCGCCGATGTATCGGTCGGTATTTCCGCGCAAACACTGCGCGCCGATCTCGTGGAGGCGCTGCAGCACCTTCTTTGGCTTAGGGCCATCCATGCAGAGATCGCCTGCCGCCACCACAATGTCGGCACCGCCTTGCGCCTGCAGGTCGGCTAAGCACGCTTCGAGCCCCATGAGGTTTCCGTGAATGTCGGAAACAATCGCAATGCGCAGTTGTTTTTTAGCCACGTTTTAAATCGATTGCAAGCACGGACGGAGTCAATCCGATGCGTCCGAAATCGTAAAGGTCGATGGCATCTACGCGCGTTCCCGCTGCCCGCAGCGCATCGATGACGCTGGGGAAACGCACGTCCGCAATCACGTGGCGGTAACCCAGGTTCAAGACTCCGGCGCCGAATTCGTCTCCGCGCTCGACCGCAATCGTTTCGAATCCGGAGAACAGCGAGCGGTCCAGGCGCTCCGTGGCGATGACCAACTCCTCATCTGAAAGCACGCCGCAAACGGCGCGCAGCGAAGGAACGCCCGCGGCCAATGGCACCTCAACCGGCCTACATCCGTGCGCTTGCGCGATCCGCGCGAACCCGTCACGTCCGAGCGCATTGCTGCGGCGGCTCACGCCGATGAACGCCGTCTTGCCGGCCAGCACGACGTCGCTTCCATCCAGCAGCCCCGGCGCCGAAAGATGTGCCGCTATTGGCACGTCACGCTTTTCAAACTCGGCTTCGATCCAGGCGGCTTCCGCGCGGCGCGCCGGCGACGACGGCCGCATGATTGCGGCGCCCGATTCAAAGACGACTGCCACATCGGCTACCGCGCTCGCCAGCGGATCGTCCGAAGAGTTTTGCAATTCGACAACGTCGCATCCGAAAAACCGCAGCGTCTTTGCGAAAACTCCAAGTTCGGCCAGCGCGCGGGTATGCACGGCGTTCGGTTCGCCTTGCAGCGGCCGCGCATTTTCGATCGCCTTCGACGGCATCACGATAAGCGCGCGCCGCAGAGCGGCCGCCGGGCTGACGATGAGGCGCGGGCCGTAGTCGACGGCGTGCTCGCTCATTTGCGGTCCTCTCCAACAACGCGCAGAGCCGCCGCGTAGAGCGCGTGCTGCGCGGCTTCATACGCAGCCGCGCCGGTCGCTCCGCGCTGAGCCGCGAGTTTGTCGGCTTGGCGCGAAAGATCGATCAGGCGTGCCGATCGCTGCACGTCGGCGTCGGGCCCGCTTTGGTCGGTATACGCGAGCAATGCGGCGATGCGCCGCCCTTCGGCGCTGGCCGTCTGCGTGGGAACCGGAATCGCATTGTATGGCGCGGCATCGGCGGAGGACGCGGTAAAGAAATCGGCCATGTCGGTCGCCAGCAAATCGCCGAGCGAAAGCGCCGGCAGTCCGAGCAGCTCTTCTTCCGTTTTTAAAATGCTCACCGTGGAAAGATGCACCGAACCCGTGTAGTGGCGGCGCGCATACGGTGAGACGACGATTCCATAGAGCCGGTGCTCGCTGACGTGATCGCGTGAACTCTGCGCGTCGTCGGGCGTAATAAAAATCGCGGTTGAATCCCATTCGGGCTGATGACTGATGAAATCGACGATCGCTCCGAGCGCGCGGTCGCCGTCGGCGACTTCTTCAGGTATCGGCGGGATGTTCGGGCCTACCCCGGCGTGATCGCTCGGCAGCCAAATGTAGGTGAAGTCCGGCATCGGCTGATTGCGGAAATCGTTGATATATTCGTTGGCACGCCGGACGTCGCGAATACGCAAATTCCAGCCCGGATAGTTCAAATCAATGTGATCTTTCAGCGCTGCGGGCGCGAGGGTATTGAGCGAATACAAGCCGCCCAAGCCGCTGGTCGGCGCGCTTTGATCGTTCATGCCGCGAAAGTTCGGATCGTCCGACCGCGGATCCGGCGCGCCGCCCTGATCGTAACCCGATAAGCGGACCAAATCTCCGTAGTCGCGGTACGAAATCCCGCCGCGCGCCGCATTGTTAAAAATATACCCCGCGCGCGGATAATCCTCAACGTCTTCGTTCTTGTAAACGAACGGGTAGCGCCCGTTTTTTACCAGCAAGGTTTTCTCGGAGTACGAGCTCGCAATTCCCGCGGTTGCAAATTGATGCCCGGCGTCGGACTCATCGCCGTCGGCATACATATTTACCGCCACCGCGAAATCCCGCGCGAGTTGATGGAGATTGGGTGTGACGTCCCGTCCGAAAGAAACCAGCGACGGATCGCCTTTGCCATACGGCTGCCCTTGCGCGTCGGTGAGGTCGCCGAGCACGGCATCGTACGTCTTGTTCTCTTCCAGAATGAAGACGACGTGCTTGATGAACGTACTGCGTTGTAGCGAGCGCAGGGGCGGGACCATCGTATTCGGCGGCGGATTGCGAGGCACACGCGTGTATTTCAGCGTCGAAAGCGTGGTTGCCATCAGCGGTAATTTGCGCAGATCGACCTTTTCCAGCGTGGCCCAGACGACGTTGCTGTCTTGGAGCACTTGCAGAACGCGCCCGTTGGACATGTGCGTTGGAACGGCCCCTTCAAAATTCGGCTCCTGCCCGAAGCCTCTGGCATTTGCGACGTAGAGGTAACGGCCGTCGCGGGAAAGTGCGAGTGCCGTGGGATACCAGCCGGTCGGAATCAGCCCTAAGCGATGCAGCCGCGATGGCACCTTTGCATCGAGCACGGCCACCGCATTGAGTCCGGCAAGCGCAACGTAGACGCGCTTGCCGTCGGCGCTCGTGACAATGGCGTTGGGCTGCATACCGTACGGCGCCTTATCGAAGAGGCGCAGCTCGATGCCGCCCACGACGCGCGGCACGCCGAGCAAATCGACGACGGCTACGCGATCGACGTTCGTCATGCAGACGTAAGCGTAGCGGCCGTTTTTAGAAATGGCGATCGCGGTGGGCTGCGCGCCGCCCACGTTTTGCACGCCGTCAGGTACGCCGTCAAGACTGAGCGTTCCGATCGCAGGACCGGCAATCACACCGGTAGCGGAAAGCGGAAGCACCGTCAGCGACTGCGCGTATTGCGGCGCAGCGGCGACGTTTGCAAACTGCGGATAGCGCACCAGATCCGGAAGATTCTCGTAGATGGAAAGACCGGGATTGGTGACGTACAACCGGCGCCCCGCAACCGCCGCACCATACGGAAAATATCCCACGGCAAAAGGCGGCCCATCGTGCAAGCGCCGGCGCGTTAGAACGTCGACGTCGGTCACCGCATTCCCGAGGTTGTTCACCACGTAGACGATGCGATGATCGGGCGAAAGTACGATCGAGCCGGGAAAGGCGCGGTTCATGTTGGCGTAAAGCGGTTTGCTCGGCATGGGAAGCGGCGGCATCGTCTGCAGCGGCGGCGCATCTTGCTGCAACTTGCCGGCCGGATCCAAATGAAAGAAATAGATCGTATCGTTTCCGCCGCCGGACGCGATCACCAGCGTCTGTCCGGGATGCGCCGGATCGTTTAACGCGACGACCCCCAAGAAGAGTTTGATGTCTTTTGCCGTGTAGTTGTCGGTGACGGACATCGTCGCGGTATTGACGACGGTCAGCGAATAGCCGCCATGCACTTGTGTGTAGCGGCTGATCGCAGTGCTTTCCCGTTCGTCATCGTTAGTGACGATCGCATATTTTCCGTCGGGCGAGAGTACAACGCCCAGCGCGTTCATGCCCACCACGACGCTGCGGCCAACCGGCGCGACAGATCGGCCGTTCGGCAAGATCACGTTGTAGGGATTATTCGGGTTGGCAGCTCCGGCGATACGATTGCCGGCAGGCGCTGAATACAGGGTCAGCGCGAGGGCGAGAAGCGTCAGGGGCACCTGACGTGGGTTACGGACGCTTGGAGAGGCTCACCTGCCGCCGGCCGCGTCACTGAGAATCGAGGCGATATCCGATGCCGCGGACGCTCGCGATTTCTAACGGTGCTTCGACTTCCGACATTTTTTTGCGCAGTGCCGCAATGTGCACGTCGACGACGCGCGTGGGCACGCCGGAGGTGTCGTTCCAGACCTGTTCGAGAATCTGCGCGCGCGTCAGCAACCGCCCTTCGCCTTCGGCCAAAAACCAGAGCAGCCGGAATTCTAGCGCCGTCAGCGTGATCGTCCGGTCGTCATAGTTAAGCGTGTGAAAGTCGCGCACCAGATTCGCGCTTCCGATTTGCAATACGCCGGCGTCGTCTTTTTTCTGCAGATACTTTTCGCGCCGCCGTAAGAAGCTGGCGACGCGCGCCACGAGTTCGTTTCCAGAAAATGGCTTGGTGATGTAATCGTCGGCGCCGAGTCCGAGTCCGAGCAACACGTCCTGCTCGCGCGAATGTCCGCTGACCATCAGGATGAACGCGCTGGTCGTATTCGAAAGCGTAGTGCAAACGTCGAGACCGGAGATATCCGGCAACCCGATGTCCAGGATGACCGCATCAGGCTTGTACGAATCGGCGAGCTCGAGGCCTTGCACACCGCTGGCAGTCACGCGAACTTCGTAGCCGGCCCGTTCGAGCACGGCTTGCTCGAGTTTGGAGACCTCTTCGTCATCTTCGATGACGAGAATGCGCGCTAATGCCACTGAGCAGGTTCGCCTTCGCTCAAAACGCCCCGGCGCGCTACTCCTTCCTCAACCGCCGCCGATGCGACGGCTTTCGCAACAGTTTCGACGACGCGGGAATCAAAGACGCTCGGCAAGATGTACTCGGAGCTGCACTCGTCACCGACGATCGAGGCGATCGCGTGCGCGGCGGCAAGTTTCATTTTGTCGGTGATGCGGCGAGCGCGCGAATCGAGCGCGCCGCGGAATATTCCGGGAAATGCCAGCAAATTGTTGACTTGGTTCGGGAAATCCGAACGCCCCGTCGCGATGACGCCGACGTACGGTTCCGCGACGTCGGGCATGATTTCCGGCGTGGGATTGGCCATCGCGAGCACGATCGGATCGCGCGCCATTCCGCGGATGTCTTCGGGTTTGAGAATGCCCGGCGCCGAAACGCCGATGAAGACGTCCGAGCCTTTGAGCACTTCGGCGAGCGAACCCCGGCGGTTTTCGCGGTTGGTGTTCTCCGCCAGCCACCGCCAGTGAGAGTTTTCGTAACGGTCGGTGCGGTTGAGCGCGCCCGGACGGTCGACCGGGATGACGTCGCGCACTCCCGCTTCGAGCAGCATCTTAATCGTAGCGGTGCCGGCGGCGCCGCTGCCTGCCACGACGATTTGCAGATCGCTCATCTCTTTGCCGACGACGCGCGATGCGTTGATGAGCGCGGCTAGAATCACGACGGCAGTACCGTGCTGATCGTCGTGCATCACGGGAATATCCAGCGCTTCGATCAGCCGCTCCTCGATCTCGAAGCAGCGGGGTGCCGATATATCTTCGAGATTTATTCCGCCGAATACCGGCGCGATGTGCACGACGGTATCCACGATCTCGTCCACGTCTTTGGTGTCGAGGCAAATCGGGAAAGCATCGATGCCGGCGAACTGCTTGAACAGCATCGCTTTGCCTTCCATCACGGGAAGTGCGCCGAACGGGCCGATGTCGCCCAATCCCAACACCGCCGTGCCGTCGGTCACGACCGCGACCGAGTTGCGCTTGATAGAAAGGTTGAACGCTTTGCTCGGGTCGGCGGCGATCGCCATGGAAACGCGCGCAACGCCGGGCGTGTAGACGGTCGAGAGATCCTGACGCGTCTTGATCGGAATCTTCGGTTCGACGGTGATCTTGCCGCCGAGGTGCGCGAGAAACGTGCTGTCGGAAACGAAGACGACATTCACGCCGTCGAGCGCTTCGACTGCTTCGCGCACGGATTTGCCGATCGATTCGGAGCTGACGTTGACGGTCACGTCGCGCACGACGGTCGTTTTTCCGGGCGCGCGCATATCGACGGCCGAGATCACTCCGCCGGCGTCGCCGATCGCAGCCGCGAGCTGGCTGAACGCGCCTGGGCTCTTGGGCATCTCGACCCGCATGATCAGAGCGAAGCTAATCGGAACCATCGCACCTCCGTTTCGGCCCGGCCTTGCAAGCGCCCCGCTCAACGCCGAGCTATGGAATCAATCGCCGCGACGACGGCCGGGTCGGCCGCATCGCGCACACCGTTGAACAGAAAAGCGAACGCCACTCGCCCGTGGTGCCTGGTATTCACATACCCCGCCAGCGCAGAAACCGAGGCCAAGTGGCCGCTCTTGGCGCGTACGCGCCCGCTCGCTTGCGAGAAATGGTACCGCTTCAGCGTGCCGTCCAAGCCGCCGCGGGCGAGCAAGGGATAGAGCGCGTTGCCCCGCTCATCTGCATCGCTGTGCGCGAGCAGCCGTACGAGCGTTATCGCCGCGACACGGTTTGCATCGGCTAGCCCGCTGCCGTCTACGAGACGCAGTCCCGGGGCGGGAATGCCCTCGTTCTTCAACACCGCGCGCTCGGCGGCAAGCCCGTGCGCATCGTCGGCGCGTCCGCGCGCCGCGCCCAGCGTTCGTAAGAATTGTTCGGCGAAATGATTGTCCGAGAAAATCATCATGTGGTGCACGAGTTGCGTCAACGCAGGCGACGGATGATCCCAAAGCGTCTGCGCGTTGCGCGGAACTTTCGCGGCCTGCGACCCGCGCGCCACGCTGATCCCCGCATCGCGCAAGAATCCCAAAAGCACGACCCCGGCATAATGCGGAATATCGTGCACCGGCAAATAGAACGTGTGGTGTCTGCCCGGCGGGATCGTTCCGGACAGCCGGAAGACGCCGGGCGTTCCCATCGCCGCGATGGTCACGTCGTCCGCAGATCCGCTTGCAATCGATCCGAAGAAACTTACGGTGCGGCTCCGCGGTTTGACGCGCACGCCCGCCGGAAGGCCGGTCGACGTACCCGCTATGCGAAACTCAACCGTATCTTCGTCAATGGAAACTCCGCTGGTCGGCGCCATGAAATCTTCGTTGGCGTCGCCCGGATTCCAGTACGGGTTGAGCTCCGGGCCCGCCAGTACACTCGCGTCAACGGCAACGCCGCCTTCGATTGCGCGAATGCCAGCCGCGCGAAGTTTTTCGACGCCGCGCCGCACGTCGTCCGAACGCAGCGATGGATCTCCGGATCCAACGAGCCAAAAATCGCCGGCGATAACGCCGTTGCGGGGCGGCAGCGCGCTTGCAAAGTGCGTGTGAAACCGGTAACCGGAATTGAATTGCGCGAGCGTGACGGCGCCCACGATAAGCTTCTGCGTCGAAGCCGGAACGACGGCGTGGGCACTTCGGTCGGAGTAGAGCAGCGTGCCATCCTGCGCGACGACCGCGCAGCTCCAGTCGTAGGAGAGCGCCACTGCCGGAGCCAGCGCTTGCGCGACTGCGCTTCGCAAGTCGCGTTTTGCCGCCTCTCCCCAAGCCGGAGCCGCGCGACGGTGCGCCACGGCGATCGCATGCGGCGGAGCGACCGGCGAATGCGCGCATCCGGCCAGCATCGCAAGCGCGACGAAGACGGTGCGCTTAAGCGCGGGAAATCGCGTCGAGCTTTTCTTGGATTTTGCGGTGTTCTTCACGCAATGCGTCGAGGTCGGTGCGCAGCCCCGTCACGGCCGCCGGCGTTTTTTGCCTTTCGCGGATGCGCGCTGCAGCTTCGGTCGCGTCGCGCCGCAGCCGTCCGTCGAAACCCGTCTGCGCCAAACGATCCAGCGGAGCCAGTAAATGTTGGTCGGCCAAACGCTCGGCGGCGATAACCCCGCTGCGCGAAATGAAAAAATTGGGGTCCCGGATGGCGCCGGCGATCGCGTCGACGGCGGCTGCACGTTCGGATTCCAGCAGCTCGGCTTGCCGCGCCAGCGCGAGCAGCGCCGCTCCGCGCGTCGCAACGTCTCCACCGGGTTTCGTAAGATCCAGCAACAGCGGCGTCGCGCGCGGATCGGCAAGTTCTCCCAGCCCCAGCGCCGCTCCCGATTCGATGACGCCATTCCACGATGTGGTACGCGCAGCGTCGCGTAAAATCTTGAAGGCCTTTTCGCTGCGCGTTTTTCCAAGCGCATGCAACGCGGAGCGCTGAACAAAATACGACTCGTCGCCCGTGGCCGGAGCGATCAACGCTTGCGCAACTGACGGTTCTCTAAATCTTCCGAGTGCATCCGCGACTGCGCGGCGCACTTTGGGATGCGGGTGGGTGAGGGCTCCGAGCAACAGATCGCGCGCCCAGGCGGCTTGCGTTTTTCCGAGCGCAGCGGCCAGTTCGGCGGCAACGCCCCAAAACACACCGCCTTTGAACGCCGCTTCCACAGCCGATCGTGCCTGTGCGCTTCCGTCTCTCACGAGCTCGCGCCCGGCCCGGATACGCGCAACGACGGAGGGATCGCCGGCCAGCGCCGCCGACGAAAATACCACACCAAGCGCGTACGTCACGTCGCCCAAAATGAAAGCGCCCGGATCGAACCGCACGAGTTTTGGTTCCGAATCCAGCGGAATCGTTATAGTTTCATGTTCGCGTTCGACCTGTACGCGTATGCGCCGTTCGTCGACTTCCACGTCAACGCCGAACGCAAACGCCGGATTCTGCGCGTCGACGGGCTGGGTTTGATCGATCGTCAGCGTCAGCGCGCGCCGGCCCGCGTCGTAGGTTGCGGCGACGCGAAGCTGCGGATGCCCGGCGCCGAAGATCCAGCGGTCGAAAAACCCGCGCAGATTTCGCCCGGTGGCTTGCTCGATCGCGCGTATGAGATCGATCGTCTCGACCGAACGCTGCGCGTTATCGCGAACGTATCGCCGCAGTGCGCGCCAAAAACGTGCTTCCCCGAGCTCGCCCCGCAGCATGTGTAGAACGGCGCCGCCTTTTTCGTAGAGATGCCGGTCGAAAAGTTCGATCGGGTCGCGGTAATCGTTGCAGACGATCGGGCGCCGGTACCGCTGACGGTCTTCATCCAGATATCTCTTGACCCACTCGAAGACGTCGTAGATATATTCGTCGTAACCGAGATCGTCCTCGCGAAACACGCCTTCGAAGAACGTGGCGAAACTTTCGTTGAGCCACGCTTGTGACCAATCGCGGCACGTGAGCAGATCGCCGAACCACTGGTGCGCGAGCTCGTGCGCCACCAGCGGGTCGCTGGAAAAATCCAGATGCGCGCGCGCGTCGTGCAGCGTGCGATCGGTCTGCGTCGTCGCCGATGTGTTTTCCATTCCGCCGAAGATAAAATCGGAGACGGCGATCTGAGAATAACGCGCATACGGATACGGACAGTCGAGGCGCTGTTCGAAAACGGCCATCATCTGCGGGGTCTTTCCGAAGGCGCGCTCGCCGTCGGCTTCCCGGCCCGGAAGCACGTAATAATAGATGGGAACGCTCGCGCCGGGTTGCGCGACCTCGGTGAAAGGCCCGGCCACCATCGTCACGAGATACGTCGCGTGTGGAATCTCTTGGTTGTAACGGAAGATCGTCTTCCCGCCTTCGTCGCGGCGTTCGACCTGGGCGCCGTTTCCTAAAGCGAACTGGCCTTTCGGAACGGCGATCGTTGCCGACGTGCTCTGCTTCTCGTGCGGATAGTCTAAACACGGGAACCAATAGCGCGCGTTCTCGTCTTGAGACTGCGTCCACGCATGGCGGATTTTTTTCGGATATTCCGCCGAGGGTTCGACGAAGAACAACCCGTGCCGGGGATTTTCGACGCTATAGGTTATCGCAAACGTCGCCGTCGTTTCGGGCGCTAGCGGCGGGTCGAAATGGACGTCCAGGCGGTCGCCCCGTGGCGTGAACTTGAGCTTGCGCCCGTCCGATTCCACCGAAGAAACGTTGAGGTCCACGGCGTCGAGCGTCAATAGCGCAACGGGCTCGTCGAGCGCGCGTACTGTCATCGTGCAAACGCCCTCTAAGCGGCGCCGTTCCAAATCCGGAACGAGGTTGAGATCGATGTGCTGTACGTCGACCGTCTTGTCGGGACCGTAGTGCAGCGTCGAACCGGGCAGCGCAAAGGCGCGTCGCTCGTTCGTGTCGTCGAAACTCATGAAGGGGGAGCGGTTCGCTCGTACGGTTCGATCAACCCGCCGCTCACCGCGAGCACCGCGCCGTTGATGAAATCGTTCTTCGGCTCCAGGAAAAACCGCACCGCGCCCGCGACGTCGTCGGCCGTACCGGGCCGGCCGCGAGGGTTTTGCGCCTGCATTCCCAGCGCTTCTTCGCGCGTGATGGACTTCTGCCGGATATCGCCGGGTTCGATCACATTGACCGTGATCGCATGCTTGGCTTCTTCGAGCGAGAGCGTGCGCGCGAACGCGACGACGCCGGCCTTTGCCGCAAGATGCAGCGAGAGCCCGCGCGCCGGACGCGTGACGCTCGATCCGTTCATGCCGAAAAACACCAGGCGCCCGAAACCGCGTTCGCGCATTCCCGGCAGCACCGCGCGCGCCGCGATGACCGCGCTGCGCAGATTGCCGTCGATCATGTCGCGGTAATCCGTCTCCGAAGATCGCTCAAACCGTTTCACAACCATCGGGCCGACGGCGTGCACCAGCGCGTCGACGGGCGCGCGCACCGCCTCGCTCAACGCCGCGGACACGACAGCTTCATCTCCCAGAAACTCGACTGGAAACGCCGCGCCCTCGCGTCCCGCACCGCGGATGAGTTCGAGCGTCGCATCGGGAGGCGTGCCGCCCGGACGAAACGTGAACGCGACGTCATGCCCGTCTTGGGCCAGCGCCAGCGCGATGCGCTGGGCCAAACCGGCCGCCGCGCCGGTGATCAAAATCCGCATGCGCGCCCTTTAACGAAGAGAACGCCGGTTTCCCGGCGCTCTCGCGAGACGGCCTAGCTTGAGTACGCGATGGTTCGCGTTATCGTGATTCCGTTTGGCGAAGTTGAGGTGAGTTGGATGCGCACGGAACCGCCGGAAACGACGTTCAGCGATATGGGAACGCTAAAGTTGCCGTTGCCGTCGGCCGTTGTGTCGATCGCATAATTGCCGCGCGGAACCTGGAAGATGCCGCCAAGCGCGGCCGATGTCGACTGCGCGACGATGTGGACGGTCGAACCCGGGCGCGTGTGGCCCGAGAGCGTGAAGTTCCCGCCGACCTGCGAGTTGGCGGCCGGGCTTAAACGATTGAGCACATTGGCCGAGGGATTTCCCTGACCCGGAATCGGCGTCGCATAGACCGGCGGCGCATTGGAGCCGTTACCGTTGATGTACACGGTATTGTTGGACGGATTCCAATTGACCGCCGCACCGAGCGCCTGCGCGACGAAGCGCAGCGGAACGAGCGTACGCGCGCCGACTAAGAATGGCGCGACGTCCATATACAGCGTTTGCCCGTCCACCGTTGCGGCGGTGGATCCGATATGCAAGTGCACGCTGCGGCCATTTCCTTGCGCGTTAATATCGTTATTGGCGTACACGACGCTCGCGCCGAGGCGTTCGAAAACGCCGCGCAGCGGTACGAAGACTCTCCCGGCGCGCTCGATGGGCGGCTGGTCGAATGAGACGGTCGCTCCGTTTACGACGACGTTAACTGCGGATTGCGCGGGTGCGTTGGCGGCCGCCAAACTCGCAAGAAGTGTCGCGGCCAGCGCCGTTGCCGCGAGCCGTTTTGCCATGATCATCGTTTATAACCTCCGAGAATAAATCTCAGAAGGTTGCTTACCCAGAGTGCAGGCTTATAGCGGCAAGCGCTCGGCAGGTTAAGAGGCCGGAACTCCGGCGGCGATTCCCCCGCCCTGGGGTTGAAGCTCTTGGCGCACCGCCTTTGCATCCGCGCGCCGTTCGAAGTAGCCCATCCAGGTGTTGTAAACCATTGGCACGATGAAAATCGTCATCGCCAGCGAGCTCAACAAGCCGCCGATAATAACCGTTCCCATTGCCGTGCGCCATTCGCCGCCTTCGGCGTACCCGAGCGAGAGCGGAAGCATGCCGAAGATCATAGCCGCAGTCGTCATTAAAATCGGGCGGAACCGCGTGGCCGATGCGCGCAAAACCGCGTCGCGCACGCGCATGCCGCGCTTCACCAGTGTGTTGGAATAATCGACCAGCAAAATACCGTTCTTCGAGACCAACCCGAAGAGCATGATGATGCCCAGCATCGAGATGATGTTGAGGGACTGGCCTTGCTCCGGCTGGACCTTGCCCATCACGGCCAGAAAAACCAGCGCGCCGATAATCGCCGGGGGGAGCGAGAACATGACGATCAACGGTTCGAGCCACGAGCTGTACAGAATCACCATCAGAATGTAGACCAGCACGAACGACGTGAGCAGCGCGATGCCGAGGTTGACGATCGTCTCGCCTACCCATTGCGCATTCCCTTGCGCGGCCGGCGTAATGCCCGAAGGCAAGAATCCAGGCTCACGCATTTTTTTCTGCAGCGGTGTGATCACTTGGCCGGTCGAGTAGCCGGGCATTAAATCGCTGAAGACGTTCACGACGCGCTGGCGGTTTAGCCGCTCGATGCGTGTCGGCGCCTTGGTCCAAGTAAACGTCGCGAGAGCACCCAGCGGCACGAGCATTCCGTTGTTCGCGCGCACGCGCACGTTTTGAAGCGAGGAGACGGCATTGCGATCGGCCTGCGGAAACTGTACGCGGACGTCGACCAGACCGTTAGGAGTGCGAACCTTGGTAGCAACAGCTCCGCCGACTGCGATGCGCGCAATGTTGGCGGCGGCCGCGGGTGCGACCCCCAAGAGCGCGGCCTTCGACTGATCGATGTCTACGTTCAAGCGCGGAGCAGCGATCTCGGCGGACGTTTGCACGTTCACCGTCCCCGGAACGGTGCGCAGGAACCTCGCGATTTTTTCCGCCGCCGGCCCAATCTGATCTTCCGGGCCCGTAATGGCGTAAGAAACTGCAGATCCGCCGCCGCCGCCGCCCTCTGCCGCTACTTCGAACTCGCCGCCCGGAACCAAATACCCGAGCTTGCGGATCTGAGCGACCGCTTTATTCGTATCTTTGATGTGCTTGTCGTCCATTTGCGCGGTCACTTGCGCGAAATTACCGCCCGTGGTGGCGCCGAATCCGGACGGCTTACGGCCCACCGTCGAACTCACGGATTTTACGCCCGGCATCTTCATGATAACGTTTTCAAGCTGGCCGACGAACTTCGACGTCGTCGCAATCGGCGTGCCGGTCGAGTAGCTCACCGTCATGTTGATGACGCCCGTTTGCTGCGCCGGAAAGAAATCAAAATTAATGCCGCCCAGCAGAGACATGACCAATCCAAGCGCAATCGGCCCAGCGAGTGTGGCGATCGTGAGCGGCCGGTAGGTCCCGAGCGAGCTCAAGCCGCGCAACATCGCGGTAAACGGATTCTTCGCCCCAATCTTGTTGTAGCCGAACATGCGCAGCACAAAACCCAACGCATAGAAACCGGCCGTCACGACGACGATGAAGATATCCATCATGACGATAGTCATGCCGCCGCCGCCTACGAGCAGGACCGCATTGAGGACTAAGACGACGCAGGCAAAGATGACGAAGCTGCCGTGTGCCAGCGCGAACGGGAGCAGTTTGGCCTGGTAGTATTCGGTAAACGCTTCGTAGCGGTGCACGATGAAGTTCAGCACGAGCAGCGCCACAATGAACACCGCGAAGACGTTGAGCAAGAACCAGCCCGTCATGTTGCCCAGCAAGAACATGCCGACCGCGACCACGAGCAAAATGAGGTCAAGGAGACGATTGTCGAGCGCGCGGACCCACTTCGGATCGCCCTCGGAGCGGTTCAGCATGCTCCACTTCGCCGCCAGCAGCGGCGTCAGCGTGAACGATACGAAGAGCGAGAACAGCGTCGCGGTTACAACGACGGCGCCGTACTCCTTGAGATACTGGCCCGTGATTCCCGGCAAGAACGCGATCGGCAGGAAGACGACGACGTCGACCATCGTGATGGCGATCGCGGCGCCGCCGATTTCGGACCGGCCGTTGATCGCCGCATCCACCGGCTTCTGTCCCAAGTCTCGATGTCGAGCGATGTTCTCCAAGACGACGATCGAGTCGTCGACCAGGATACCGATGATGAGCGAGAGCCCCATCATCGACAAATCGTCGATATGGAAACCGAAGATTTTCATCAGGATGAATGTCGAAAGAATCGAACTCGGAATCGCCACGAGCACCACGACGGCGTTGCGCCATGCGTGCAGGAAGAGCATCATGACGATCGCGGTCAGGAAGATACCTTCGATCAGCGACTGCCCGACGCCCCACAATTCTTTGGCGGTGAAATCTCCCGGCGCGTCTTCTTCCGTGAATTGCAAGTGCGGGAACCGCGCTTCGATCGCCGCCATCTGCGTGCGGGCGATCTTGGTGGCTTTGATCTGGTCGGCGTCGAGGGTCGGGTTGATCGAAATGTAGACGCGCGGTTTGCCGTTAAAGTGCGAGATCGTGCGCAGCTCAAGATGGCTATCGTAAACGTTTGCAACGTCCGCGATGTGCAAGCCGGTCGCCGCGGCTCCCGCAATGGGCAGCGGGATCGCAAGAATGTCGCCGGTGTTGTTAATGTAGGAGTTTACCGAAACGGTCGCCTCTTGCGTCGGCTGCGTCATCAGACCGCCGGGCACGTTGAGATTATCTGCGGAAACGGCGCCGAAGATATCGGTGAGCGTCGCGTTCGTGGCGAGCAGTTTGCCCGGGATCGGCTCGACGTGAAACTCGCGGTTGGCCGACCCGTAAACGTCGACCGACTGGACGTTGGGAATTTGTTCGATGAGCGGTTGAACTTGGCTCGTGATCACGTCGGCTATCTCGGCCTGTGAGAGCGACCTGGAACTCACGGCAATGTCGAGCAGCGGCGGCTGCGAGCTGCCCGCCTTGATCACGTTGGGCGGATCGACGTCGTTGGGCATGTAGATGCGGGCGGTATCCGTACGGCGCTGGACGTCGACGGCGGCGAGATCGATATTTGTGCCGAGTTTGAAAAACACGGCGACCGAAGCCTGACTCTCTTGAGCTGTCGCCGTGATGTGATCCAGATTGTCGATGCCGGCCATCTGGTCTTCGATCGGTTTGACGATCATCCGTTCCATGTCTTGCGGTGAGGCGCCGGGATAGAACGAGCTCACCACGATGACCGGAAACTCCGTGCCCGGCGGATTGGAGCTGCGCCCCAGCTGCAGGAATGAAATCACACCGAAAACCGCGAGTGCTCCGAAGACCACCCACGTGATAATGGGACGATTGATCGCAAACCGGGTCAACCACATAATAGAGAGATCCTTCGCTGCCTTCTAAGCCGCACTACCCCTAAAGTACGGCGCCGGGCCCTTGAGGGTTTCATGCGCGAGAGAGGACTCGAACCTCCAGGCCCTTGCGGGCGCTAGCACCTCAAGCTAGTGCGTTTACCAGTTTCGCCACTCGCGCGTGGGGGTCTCGGCCAGTCTATCTACTTAATGGCGTTGGGGTCAAGCGCGTCACGGAGCCCGTCGCCGATGAAATTGATGGCCAGGACCGTCACCAGGATGCACAAGCCCGGGAAGACCGCCACCCACCACTGCTCTTGAAGATTGGCCTCGGCATTGGCAAGCATGCTTCCCCAGGACGCCGTCGGCGGCTGAATGCCGAATCCGAGAAACGACAGGACCGACTCGAGGATGATCACGTTGGCCACGTCGAGCGTCGCTTGCACGGTGATCGGCGCCATGGCGTTCGGCAGCAAATGACGCAACATGATTCGTAAGTCGCTGTTGCCGACCGCTCGGGCCGCTTCGGCGTATTCGCGTTCGCGCAGTGAAAGATAGGTCGCGCGCACCAAGCGGGCTACGGACGGCCAGGATAATCCGCCGATGATAAGCACGATCGTTTGAAAACTCAACGCGGCCTTCGTCGAACTTGCCGCCACAATTCCCGTCAGTACTAACAAGAGCGGCAGCAGCGGAATCGACAAAAATACGTCCGTCACGCGCATGATCACGTGGTCGACGCGCTGGATCCCGAACCCGAATTGAAAACCGACGAGCCCTCCGTACAAAACGCCGACGAGAATCATCACGTCTAATGCAAGCGGTTTGCCCGGTAACAGGATCGCAGCGAGATAGCCGGCGGCTGCGCCCGCGACCGTTACGGCTGCAATCCGCGCGGGCGATTTCGGCGGTATATTCTTGACGACGTCAAAAGCTATTTTTGCACCGAGCAGCGTCAAGACGATGAGCTGCGTCAGACCGCCGTGTAGCTGGAGCGGAAAATATCTGGCGATAAGATACCCCGCAAATGCACCGGCGACGGTAACGATCGCCAGCCACAGTACCATCACGGCGAGTCCCCACGAGAAACGTCTCCACGAAAGCGTAACCGTGCCATAGTATCCGGCGAGCGCGCCGAGTAATGTTCCAATGACCAGCTCCATGATGACAGCGGAGACCGCCACCGTGAGCGAGATCTGCGCGCCAAACATCAAACGCGACAGGAGATCGCGGCCGTTTTCATCCAGGCCCAGAAAGTGGCCGCCACACTGCGCGGCGCTCACGAAACATGGTGGAACCGGATTGCCTTGCCAATGGACTTCGTCGATTCCGTTCGGATCGAACGGCGCGAGCTTCCAGGCAAAGATCGCGACGAAGACCATCACCGCCAGCACGACGACGCCGGCCATAGCTAACTTGTGGCGGCGAAAGCGCTTCCACGCCGTGACCTTGCTAAAGACCTCAGCTTCTTCTTCAATCATCGGTTGATTGATCGGTGCGGCGAGAGCCATCTACATCACTCGTACTTTACGCGCGGATCGAGCCACGCGTAGACGACGTCGGCGAACAAATTAAAGAATACGACCAGGCATGCATTAATCATGAGAAATCCGAGCAAGATGGCGATGTCTTCTTGCCCGAGCGCCGTGATGAATAGCCGCCCCTCACCGGGCCACGCAAAAATCGACTCCGTAACGATCGCGCCGCCGAAGAGCGCAGGCAGGGTAAGGGCCGTCACCGTGACAAGCGGAATCATCGCGTTTTTCAGACCATGCTTGAAAAGGATCGTGCGGAAACTCAAGCCTTTCGCCGCAGCGGTTCGCATGTAGTCCGTGCGGATCACTTCGAGCATCGAACTTCGCATGAAACGGCTGTAAAGGGCGATGTTCAAAAACGCGAGCACCGTTGCGGGCAAGATCAGGTGCGAGATACGATCGCTGAGGCTGAACGTATCCGAACTGGAGATTTCGGCCGACGGCAATTGGAGAAGATACCCGAAAGGCAGCGGGATCCCGTGTACGGCCAATGCCAGCTGTAGCATGAGCGCCAGCCAAAAGACCGGCATAGATTGGCCGAAGAACGCAAACGTCGTGATGAGATAATCCCAGGTCGTGTATGGTCTTACCGCCGCGAACAGTCCGGCCGACACGCCGATCACGATGGCGATGAAATAGGCCGTGCCCATCAACAAGAATGTTGACGGCAAGCGCTCGACGATGGCGTTGAACACCGGCTCGGAGTTGCTCGTCGAGTAGCCGAAATCGCCGTGCAGCACTTGGCCGAGCCATGTAACGTACTGAACCGGCAGCGGCTTGTCGAGTCCAAGGTTGTGCTTGAGCCGGGCGATGTCCGCCGGAGTGATGTGGGGGTTCTGCAGATACGGTCCGAGGCCGCCGCCCGGTGCGTTGTGAATGATCAGGAAAAGGATCATCGAGATCAGCAGGAGCAGCGGTACCGCCTGGAACGTTCGCCGCACGACGTACGTAAACAAGACTCGCTACATTAAAGCTCCGCGGGCCTGCTCCTGTAGCGACCGCAGCCCCAGGATTTCGCGCGCTTTAGCGGGCGTTGCAACCGGGCGGCCGAGTTCTCCAGCGATGCGCACGACGCGCGCGACCAGCTCGTCATTGGTGGCGAGTTTTCCCCTGGAATAATAGATGTTGTCCTCGAGCCCGACGCGCACGTGCCCGCCCATTGCAATCGCGGCCATCGACATGGGCAACTGCGCGCGGCCGATGGCCGCAACCGACCACGTGCAGCCCGGCGGCAGCGAGCCGACCAGATCGCAGAGGTTCGAAACGCTCGCATCCAATCCGCCGGGCACACCCAACACGAAGTCCACGTGCTGCGGAAATTTCAGCAAGCGTTCGCGTTCGAGCTTGCGCGCGTTGGAAAGGTGACCCTTATCGAAGATCTCGAGCTCGGGACGGACGCCCAGTTCGTTCATCTTTTTCAAAATGGCGCGCATGATCGGAAAGCTGTTCTCGAAGATATCGTCGCCGAAGTTGACCGACCCGCACGTCAGCGTCGCCATCTCCGGATGCAAGTCGAGCACGCCCGCGCGCTCTTCGGGCGACATGCCGATCGCGCCGCCGGTTGAGAACTGCACGATCAGATCGCTGCGCGCGCGAATCTGGTCGTAGGCTTCTTTGAATCGCCCGGTGTCGTGCGTGTTGCTTCCGTCGTCGTTACGGCAGTGCACGTGAATGATCGAAGCGCCGGCTTGTTGGCACTTTGCGGCGACGTCGCCCAACTGCTCCGGCTTCACCGCGAGATGCGGCGTCTGCTCGGGCGTCAGCTCCGCGCCGACGGGCGCGACCGTTACGATCAGCGGATCCATTGCGCTTTCCTTCGCCAACCTTAGGACAGGCTCTTCGAATCAGTTTCGGAGACGGTATTTGCGTACACATCGAACACGGGCAAGCCGGTCTCGCGCGCGACCGCCTCGCGAAACGCGTCCGGCTCGAAATCGCGTTCCCGGCCAATCGATGCAACGGTCACTGCGACCACATGCAGCGGGCGCTCGCACCGAAGCGCAACGCGTTCGGCCAAACGCAAAAACGCTTTCCCCGCGATCACGACGCGCGTCGGATCGCTCACGACGATTTGGCCCCGCGCGCCGTTCTTCATCAACGTCTCGGCCCGCGCGGCGGTCAACGCGCCCGCGATCTTCTCGTAAGGCTGCGCCGCATCGTACCCAGGCAAACACAGGCGCTGCACCAGCGCGCGCGCGTTGAGCGCCGCTTCCTCAATCGTCGCGCCCGCATCGGGACCCACGGAGACAACGCCCGCGTCATCGCCGCCGGCCAGCGCCGCAACGCGGTCGATCGCGCCGTCCACGATCGTCTGATCGCAGCCGAACTCGCGCAACCGTTCGACGCAGCGGCGCAACTCCGAAGCTTTGGGTGGTCCGGCCAGTTCGAAGAACGCCGCGCTCCCAACGCGCGCGAACACCACCGGGCCGGCCGCGGTTTGCCATGGCGTTTCTTCGAGCAACTCGTAATCGTGGCGCGCGGAGAGCAAAGCCCGTGCGGTGGCGATCACCGTGCCGGGTTCGAGAAATAACCGCGGTTTGGCGGCGGAGTCGACCGCGTCGAACATTTCGCCGTCGCGTCCGGCCGACGTCAATCCGATCGTAAAACCGCGCCGCGTGGCAGCCGTCGCGACGGCGCGCATAGCAACGGTCTTGCCCGCGTTCTTTCCGGTGCCGACGACAAACAGCGAGGTGCGTCCACCGGAGCGTGCGAGATCGAGCAGCGCGTCGCCGGTGTTCACGCCGGCAAGAATATCTTGGCGAGAATGAATGCGATGCCGGTAAGCGCCAGCACGATGCCGGCCCACAGTTCCGCACTCTCTTCTGCGCGGCGTCCGACGATTCGGCCGAGCGTCAAGCCCAGCGCGGTCGAACAGATCGACACGACAAAGATGACGCCGAGCGAAAGCACCAGCGGCACGCCGATGTAGAGGATCGAAAACCCGATGCCGAGCGAATCCAGGCTGATCGAAAGCGATCCGATCACTAAGCCCCATCCGCGCGACATGTCGAGCGGGCGCTTTCGCTCGGACTCGCGCACCGCTTGGATAATCATGTAGACGCCCAAACCGATCAGCGCCGCAAATCCGATGTAGCCGGCGACATTTCCGAGCAGTTCGCCGGCGATTTTCCCCAAACCGACGCCGGCCAAATTCATCACGACTTCGGCGGTCGCGAACGCGATGCCGATGCGCACTTTTATGGCGCGCGAAGTTCCGCGCATGCCGACGCCGACGCCGACCGCAAATACGTCCAAGCCCAGAGAGAGGGCGACGACCAGAATCTTGAGGAAGTTCAAATGGGAATGGGGTTCTGGAAATTCTCGGTCTTTCATGTAGCCGCGGCGCTCCTCATCGTCATGATGCTAGGCCCCGTGGTTGCGATGCTTGCCGCGGTGCGGCCCGGCGACGTTATCGCCGCCTTTTCCGCACCCCAAGCACGCGACGCGCTCGTCGTTTCGCTGGTTGCGTCGACCGCCGCGGTCGCGCTCGCTACGCTGCTTGGCGTGCCGGCAGGTTACGCGCTCGCGCATTCGAGCGGGCCCGCGCGAGCGATCGCACTTGCGGTGTTGGCGCTGCCGCTCGCGTTCCCGCCGGTCGCGTCGGGAATCATGCTGCTGCAAACGGTCGGCGCGCACACGCCGATTGGCGCAGCACTCGCATCGCATGGAATAACTTTTGTGGATTCGCTGCCCGGCGTGGCGCTCGCGGAGTTTTTCGTCGCCGGATCGTTTGTCGCGATCGTATCTACCGCCGCCTTTGCCACGCTCGATCCGATCTATGAAGAATCTGCGCGGACGCTAGGAGCCGGCGCCTTACGCGTTTTCTTCCGCGTCGCGCTTCCGCTGGCGGCACCCAACGTCGTGGCCGGCATCGTGCTTGCTTGGATGCGCGCGATCGGTGAGTACGGCGCGACGTCCATCGTCGCGTACCATCCGACCGCGCTGCCGGTTCAGCTCTACGTCACGCTCTCGTCGCAAGGCGTCGCTCCTGCGCTTGCACTGAGCTACGGCTTCGTGGTGCTCGCCGCGATCGCCATCGCGCTCCAATGGGCCTTGCGCCGCCGCGTCGTATAGCAGCTGCGATGGCCGCGCTCGATCGTTTCTTCGCACCCGACTCGACTTTCCAAAAACAGTTCTTTTTTTTGGCCAAGCGGTTTGTTGCGGGCAAAGCCGTTGACGAGGCGATCGCCGCGGTGCGCGAGTTGAACGACGGCGGAATGAGCACCTCGCTCGATTTTCTGGGCGAAGACGTCCTCGAACGCGCCGCCGCCACCAAAACGCGCGAAACGTATATGGAGATATTCAACGCGATTCAAAACAGCCGCGTCGACTGCAACGTCTCCGTCAAACTGACCGCGCTGGGTTTATTGATCGACGAGGATTTTGCGTTCGAGAACCTCGCAGCGATCTTAGAGCGCGCCAAAGCCAACCCCGATCCCTTCGTCCGTATAGACATGGAAGGCTCGGCGGTCACGGAATCGACCTTGCGAGTTTTCGAGCGCGCGTTTAGCGCCTACGATAACGTCGGCAGCGTTCTTCAAGCCTATCTCAAACGCACGCCGGGCGACGTGGAGCGCATGATCGAGTTGGGGGCACGCGTGCGGCTTTGTAAGGGCGCGTATAACGAACCGGCCGCGATTGCGCACAAAGAGATGCCGACAATTCGCGAGCAGTACATGCATTGCGCGCGCGAACTCCTGACGCGCGGGAATTATCCCGGCATCGCGACGCACGACCGCCGGCTCATCGCCGCAGTGAAAGAGTTCGTAAAGGCCAAAAATATTTCGCGCGACCGCTTCGAGTTTCAGATGATTTATGGCGTACGTCCGCAGCTGCAGCGCGATCTCGTGCGCGAAGGGTACCGCCTGCGCGTCTATGTGCCCTTCGGCACGCATTGGGCGGCGTATTTCTACCGGCGGGTCGCGGAGCGCAAAGAGAACCTCGTCTTCGCGCTTTCGAGCATCTTCTCGCGCTGACGTGCGAGCCGTCATTCAACGCGTCTCACGCGCGCAGGTGCGCGTTGCCGGGAACGCCATTGGAACGATCGATCAAGGTCTCGTCGTGCTCTTGAGCGTCGGCGTGGATGACGACGAGCCCGACGCCCAGCAGATGGCCGAGAAAATCGCGAACCTGCGGATATTCCGCGACGACGAAGGGCTGATGAACCGCAGTATTGCCGAGGCGAGCGGCGCGATATTGTTGATCTCGCAGTTCACATTGCACGGCGACGCGCGCAAAGGGCGCCGCCCGTCATTCGTGGCGGCCGCACGTGAAGAGCAAGCGAAGCCGCTTTACGAGCGCGTGGGCGTTTTATTAAAGCGGGAAGGCTTGCGCGTGGAGCACGGCGAGTTCGGCGCGACGATGGACGTAGAACTCGTCAACGACGGCCCGGTCACGATCCTCATCGATACGAAGAAAGTTTTTTAGGGTTTCACGTCCTCCGACGTGCCGTCAAGATAACTGATGTGCGTCGCAAGACAGCGCAGTGCCCGGCCTTGCGCTTGCGCGGGCGGTGCGGTTATTTTAAAAACGACGCTGCGCTGTCGACCGGGATCTAGCTCGGGGCTAACAGATGTCGTCGCCTGGAGCGTAGCGGTGCGAAAGTCGTGATAGAAATCCACTGACACGGCGAGGCCGGATATGGGCTTTGCCGCCTTGCTGATTACCAGCGCGGTGAGCGTAACGCCGTTTGCGGTTTTCACCGCATCACATTGGGGAATCTCCAACGGCAGCTGTTGCGGAGTACCGCATGCGCTTAATCCGAGCGCTAGGAGTGCGCCGGCCGCAGCTCTCACGGCGAGTCCGAAATCCGTTCGGCGCGAATAATCTTATCCGATTCGATCAAGCGGCCCAGGACGTCGGTCCCTCCGATGACCCGGCCGAAAACGGTGAAGTCCTTATCCAAATGCAGCTGCGGTGAGAGCGTGATGTAAAACTGTGTTCCTGCCGAGTCTCGAATCGCGTGCGCGTTGGGCGGGTCGGTGTAGTTCATGCCCATCGAGATGACGTAGCTGCTCTGTTCGATCGGATTCTCTTCGGCCGGAATCGTGTAGCCGGCATCGCCATTTCCGTTTCCGGTTGGGTCACCGGTCTGCACGACGAAATCCGGCACGATTCTAAACCACCGATTGTTGTCGTAGTATCCCGACTGCGTAAGGTTGAGAAAATTTTCAGTCGTTAGTGGTGCCCACTCTGGAAACAGCTCGAGATAAATATTGCCTTGCGTCGTGACTAAACGCACGCGCGGGTGCGGACCTTTGGCGGGACCGGTCATCAAAGCGATCGTCGTCGGATCGAGCTTCGTTGTCGTGGAGATCGCATCCGGCGTCGGCCTTTGCGCTTTTGCAGAAGAGACTGAGCCAGCGCTCCCGCGGATGATGCAGCAAGGCACCGGCACACGCGGCAGGGCGGGCAGTGATGCAAACTTGTCCGGCTCCGGTGCGGGCGTATGCACGCCGGCCGGAATCGCTTTCAAATGCGCAGTCGGCGCACCGCCTTGCAGGGCAATGATGGCCTCCATCGTCTGCTCTTGCACGCGCCACGATGCATCGTCCGTCAGCGGCTGCAGCAGTGCGATAGCCGATTTGTCGCCGCGGCGCCCGAAAGCGCGCACGGCTTCGACGCGCACCAGCTCCGCGCGGTCGTGAAGCGCCGCCTGCAGCGTTTCGACGGGCGCCCGTTTTGCATAGGCGCGGAAAAGCGTCCATACGATATGCCAGCGCACGTACGAATCCGGTTCGCGGGCGTAGGCCCGCGCCAGCGTTCCGACGACGTCGTGCGCAAACGCCGATCCATGAAACGCTTCGAGTGCCGTCGCGGCCCGGGCGCGCACGATAACGTCCCCGACGCCAAGCAGTTCGCGAATACGCCGTCCAGCTTGGCGCTCTTGCGTCACCGACAACATGTGCGCCGTCTCTAAACGGTCGGTAGCATCGAGCGCTGCGACTTGCACCGCGCCGGCGCGATCGTGCAACAGCGCGTTCAAGACCGGTTGCGCCGCGGGAATGCCGCCGATCAGCCCGAGCGCGTAGATGCTCATACCACGCATGGCGACATCGGTGTCCGTTACGCGTCTGAGCAGCAGCGGAACCCCCGCGCTCTTCCTCGCGCGGCCGATCGCCAGCGCCGCTCGAACAGCGATCGCCGTATTACACTGCTGCAAGAAGCCGGCGAGCGCCCTGTTGCCCAAGTCACGCGCGGCCTCCAGGCGCGTTATCTGAACGAAGACCCTAGGATCAGGCGGCGGACACGACGGGATTCCAGCCGATACTAGGATGGGAGCGCTTGCTAGTGTGAGGCAAAAAATGAAACGCAGGACCACTTGAGACCCCAACTTTCCGGGCCGAATGTGCGTTCTAGTATATGGAGCATGAGATTGCCGTCCTTCTTGGGCGGCGCAAAGAACCGAGGTAAAGCACCCCTATGAGCAACCCGAACGGCCCCCTGAAAAAAGCCGGCGGCATGACCGTCCGCGAAGCCGGTCAAAAAGGCGGCGAAACCGTCAAGAAAAAGTACGGCCCCGAATTCTACGAGCAAATCGGCCGCAAAGGCGGCCAGGCCACGAAGAATGCCCACGGCCACGCCTTCTACGAGCAGATCGGCAAGAAGGGCGGCAAGAAGGGCGGCGAAGCCACGCGTGACCGCTACGGCCCCAGCTTCTACGAACAGATCGGTCAGAAGGGCGGCCAAAAGGTCAAGCAGCTGATCGAAGAGGGAAAACGTGCCGCAGCCGCAGCCGCCGAAGTCCAAAAGAAAGCCAGCTAAAATCGGACGCGCCGCGCTAGCGGCGCTCGCTGCCGCGGCCGCGGCAGTTTCAATGAGCGCGAGCCCTCAAACGGCTCGCGCCATTGTCGTTCCGAGAACGGTCTCGAGCGCCAGTCCGCTGCCCGAACCGTCGGCAAGTAAAAACGACGTGCCGAACAACTCGAGCCTGTTCTTCGTACTCGACGGCGACATCAGTTCGCATAGTCAGGAAGGCACGTCCGTGCGCGCGCATCTGCGCGATCCGCTCGTGATCGGCGGCGTCACCGCCGCTGCGGCCGGCACGCCCGTGCAAATCCGGATCGTGCACTCGTCGGGCGCGCAGCTGGCTAACGTCGACGGGTCGGTGGATATTTATTTCGAGCCGTTCACCCTTGCAAGCGGAAAAACAATGCCGCTGCTCACGCCGACCGGACACATCGACCCTCACCTCACCGCCGGACAGAACTCGACGCGCAACGTCACCGACACTGTCGGCGACATTTTCATCCCCTATCACTTTCTGTATCACATGCTGCGTAAAGGCATGGAGGTCGATTTGAGGCCGGGCACCGTCATCCGGGCGCGCACCGCAGCCGACCTGCGCCTCACCGCAGGCTCGCTGGCCGTCCTCGCGCCGCCGTCCATCGCCGGCGCCGCCGACGCACCCCGTGCGGCCATCAAAATACCGCCGGTCGCCACGCCTCCGGGATTCGAAACGCCCACGCCGAAGCCGTCGCCAAGCGTTCTACCGACCGCTCAACCCACGTAATACAGACGGAGTGTAGACCCTATGAAACGTGCGCTTTTCGCACTGGCGCTATCATTGTTCGCTTCCTCAGCCGTGATGGCTCAGACGCCCGCCCCGCTTCCCGACACGCCGCTTCCAAGCGAAGTGGCATTCGTGCAAAACGCCACCAAAGATCTCAACGCCCGCTTTCCTAATCCGGCAGCGGCCGTGAAAGGCGGTTACTTCCGCTACAACAATGAAGACAAAACCGGCGCGATCAGCTACGCGAATCTCCACTGGAACAGCGTCGATCCGCGTCACCCGAGCCAACTTTGGTACGACGTCAAGGGACGTTTGCTCGGCGCAGATTTTTCGCGCACGCTCGCGATGCCGGCGGTGACCCCGAATCTCTGGGGCCTCAGCCCGCAGCGCTGGTTTAAGTTCAAGTCTTCTCACGTGCACTGGATTCTGAAAAATCCCGATGGGACGATGAGCTACGGGCTGGCCGCGCGCGCCAAAGATTTTCTGGCCGCCGGCGGCAGCCTAAGCAATCCGCAAGCCGCCACGCTCGTGAAGATGGGCAAAGTCAAAGATGCATCGCAGGTCGTAAAAGTCTTTACTTTTCCGGCGCAATGGGATACGGAAATTTGGCTGACACCCAATCCGAGCGGCGCGTTTGCAACCGCCAACCCACTGGTGCACCCTTCGACGGCAAACGCCAAAGGGGAGATGTAACGCCGGAGCCCCAGATTGTTGTTCATGCGAAAGGCGTGGTGACGCTCCGTTTGAGATGTTATAAAGAACTCACCGAGCCAACATTTTCCGGGCTAGAAGCACATTTCTCGAACGGAGTGTCACCCCGCCGAGTTTATTCGTTGCTCCAGTAGTCTTTGAGCGCTTTGCCGCGCGAGGGATGGCGCAGCTTGCGCAAGGCTTTAGCTTCGATTTGACGGATGCGTTCGCGCGTCACGCCGAACTCTTGGCCGACTTCCTCGAGCGTACGCTGGTGGCCGTCTTCTAAACCGAAGCGCAGCACGAGCACTTTGCGCTCGCGGTCGGTCAGATTTTGCAGTACGTCCTGCATCTTTTCTTTGAGCAGCATCACCGACGCGGCTTCGGCCGGCGCGACGGCTTCCTGATCTTCGATGAAGTCGCCCAGATGCGAATCTTCTTCTTCGCCGATTGGCGTTTCAAGCGAGATCGGTTCTTGGCTGATCTTGATGACCTCGCGCACTTTTTCGGGCGTTAAGCCCATTTCGGTGGCGATCTCTTCGACCGACGGGTCGCGTCCGAGCTCTTGCAAGAGCTGGCGCGAAATCTTGATGAGCCGGTTGATCGTCTCGACCATGTGCACCGGAATGCGAATCGTCCGCGCCTGATCGGCCAACGCGCGCGTGATGGCTTGGCGTATCCACCAGGTGGCGTACGTTGAAAACTTATAGCCTTTGCGGTAGTCGAATTTTTCGACCGCGCGGATCAAGCCCAGGTTGCCTTCTTGAATCAAGTCCAAGAAGAGCATGCCGCGGCCGACGTATTTCTTGGCAATCGATACGACCAAACGGAGATTGGCCTCCGTCAACTGGCGTTTGGCTTCTTCGCCGATCGTCACGATGCGTGAATCGACCGAGCCATTGCGCTCGAGTTCGCGCTCGCCCGCCTCGATTTTCATGGCGAGATCTTTCTCGTCTTGCATCGAGAGCAGCGGCACGCGTCCGATCTCTTTGAGATACATCCGGACGGGATCATCCAGCGCGAGTCCGGCGGCGACCGCTTCTGCCGCCTCGGCCTCGGCCTCGTCTTCGGCCTTCTCTTCTTCCGTTTCTTCGAGAACTTCGATTCCGGCGGCATTGAGATCCGTCATCAATTCTTCAAAGATCTCGGCTTCGTTGAGTTCGTCGCGCGTTTCAGCCAGGCGGCCGACTTCGAGGTTGATCTCATCGAGCGTTACCGAGCCGCGTTTATTTCCGCGCTCCAGGATCCGCTTTTTGAGTTCCTCAACTGATGTCGCCGGCGCTTCGAGAACGGCCGTGCCGTTTGCCGATGCAGCTGCTTTTTTGCGTGGCATTATTTTACTTTTACCTCCTTCCTATTTTTTAATTTAGCAACGAGCGAATCGTATTCGCCGCGCAATTCCGTGCTAATGTTTTGCCCGGCCGTCGCAAGTTCATCTATCTTTAGGGAAAGTTCGCGATAGCGTTCGCGCTCGTCGTCGAGCTGCAGCCGTTCGACCACCCGCTCCAAGTGGGCTCGCCGCTCGTCGGAGTCTGTATAAGGCAGAATGGAGCTCCGGTCCCGCTGGCTCAACCCGGAAAGCAGTTCGAGGGTTTCACTGTCATCCCCAAAGAGCGTAAAGACGTCGGTCGTGCTCTCCAGCTGCTCGGCACTGCTCGCCAGCCGATCGTAAATCCGCCGGTAGACCTCGTTCCTGAAGCGCGCCTGCGGAATCCGATCCCGGAAGTCACGCAGCAGCGCCGGCTCTTCGACGATAATGGCGAGAACGTCGCGCTCGAAGGACGACGGGAGCACGGTCCGCGCGCGGTGTCCGGTGATGGGGAGTTGGCGCGGACCGAAGTTCGCGCTGTTGGCGAGAAAGCGGCTGTTGCGCAGGTCGTCCACGTTCAAGTGCAAGCGCTGCGCGATCCAAACGCGCCAGCGGTCCCATTCGGGCGCCGGAATGAGGCGGCGGATCAGGGCTTCGGCTTCGCGCGCGATCGCCGCCGGCGAATTGAACCCGGTCTGAAGCCGCGTGACTTCGCCTTCCAACCGGAACTCGATTGCCGGCTTGGCGTTTTTGAGCAGTTCCGCGAATGCTTCGGGACCTTGCTCGCGGACGAAGCCGTCCGGATCGCTTCCGTCCGGCAACTCGACGATACGCACGCCCGACCCGGCATGTTCGATGACTTGCGCGGCGGTTTCGATGGCTTTGGACGCGGCCGCGTTGCCGGCGGTGTCGGCATCGAAGCACAAAAAGATTCCGTCGGCGTACTTGCGCAGTTCTTTGGCCTGGTCTTGCGTGAACGACGTGCCGAGCGCGGCGACCGCGCTTTCGAATCCGGCCTGATGCAGCGCGATGCAATCTAAGTAGCCTTCGACCACGATCAGCGTGCGGTCGTGCGAGGCTGCGCGCCGTGCAACATTGAGCGCGAACAGGTGCTGGCCTTTCTCGTAGACCGGCGTTCTCATCGTATTGATGTATTTGGGCTCGCCCTCGTGCAGCAGCCGTCCGCCGAAGGCGATCGCTTCGCCGGTCGTGGAATAGGTCGGCACAATTAACCGGTCGCGATAGAAATCGTAGTAGCCGCGCTCGCCGCGTTTGAGCAACCCCGCCTTTTCAGCCAGCGCCGCTTCGACGTTGTTGCGGGCGAGTTCGCGCGTCAGCCCTTCCCACTCATCGGGAGCGTAGCCGAGGTGGAATTTCTCGATGGTTGCTTCCGAGAGACCCCGCTTTTCGCAGTAGGTCCGAGCTTTGGCGCCGGCCGGTTCGCGTAACATGCGTTCGAAGAACGCCACTGCGATGCGGTTGGCTTCGTAAATCATCTCGCGTTCGTTGCGCGCGCGGGCAGCCTGCGGGTTTTGCGGTTCCAACTCGACGCCGGCGCGCTGCGCCAGCATCCGCTTTGCGTCGGGAAACGTTAAATTCTCGTGCAGCTGCGCGAACGTGATAACGTCGCCGCCGGCGCCGCAGCCGAAGCACTTGAAAAAGCCTTTATCGGGATGAACGTGAAACGACGGAGTCTTCTCGGCGTGAAAAGGGCACAAGCCGACGAGATCGTTTCCGCGCTTGCGCAGCTGAACGTGCGATCCGATGTAACTTGCGATGTCGATGCGCGCTTTTATCTCGCGAATCGTGCCGTCGTCCACAGGCATCCGCGCATCTTCGCCGCCCCGCCGGAGTCTCCGCCGCTGCCGCAGAACTCGCAAGATGTATTCAAATGAAGCGGATTTACGATCCAGTCCACCATTTCATCGAGTTGGAGCCCGCCGAGGCTCGCTTGTTGGACACGCCCGCGCTGCAGCGCCTGCGCCGCCTGCGCCAGCTCGGCTTGGCTTACCTGGCGTTCCCGTCGGCGGAACATTCGCGCTTCAGCCACGCCCTCGGCGCGCTCGCCGTCGGAACGCGCGCCTTCGACGAGTTGCTCCATCACGGCCGCCAATTCTTTACAAATGAAGACGACGTCGCTTATCAGCGCCGCCTGGTTCGCGCCGCGCTCATTCTGCACGACGTCGGCCACGGGCCATTCAGCCATGCGTGCGAAGCCGTTGTGGGCGTTCGTCACGAAGACCGCACGCTCGCGATTTTAGCGCGACCCGAGATTCAAGCGCACCTTGCCGATATCGACGTCGACTCGCAGCACGTTGCCGACCTTATTTTGGGGCAAGGTCAATCGCAATTTCCGGTGCTGGCCGAACTCGTGAGCGGTCCGAACCTGGACGCGGACCGCATGGACTATCTCCAGCGCGACGCATACTTCACCGGCGTCGCCGGCGGCAAGTACGACGCCGACCAGCTCTTGGGTTCGCTGCGCATCTTCCAAGTCGAAGGCCGGCCCGTGCTGGGAATCGACCGGCGCGGCGTCGTGGCGCTGGAATCGTTCTTGCTCGCGCGCTACATGATGTTCGCCTCGGTTTACTTTCATCACACGACGCGCATGTTCGAGCGAATACTGCAAGAAGCGCTGCGGGAGTTGTGGCCCGACCCGCGGATGCTCGATCCGATCGACGAATTCTTACGCTGGGATGACTTTCGCGTGCTCAACGAGCTGCGCGACCGCGACTCGATCCCGGCGCGCGCGCTGCGCGAACGTGTCCGCCTCTACGCGCTTTCCGCAGAATTTAACGCCGAGCGAGACCTCAAAGCATTCGAGCGCTGCGAGAAAGCTTTAAGGAAGGCCTACGGCGACGCGGTCTGGGCCGACGAGCAGTCGCAGCTGCTCCACCGGTTGCCGCTGCAAGCCGATCCGAAAGCGCCGACTATTTGGGTAAGCACGAGTTCGGGAGCGGTGGTCGATGCACGTGAGGCGTCGGACCTGATCGCAAAACTTTCCGGGAAAGCCTACTGGCGCAAACTCTTCGTCGAACGCGCCCGCGTCGACGTCGCTGAAGCACGCCGCATTTGCAGAGACACGATGGGCACGTGATCGCAGCCGCAGCACTGTTGCTGGGGCTTGCAACGCCGGCCCCCTCGCCGACGCCTGAACCGTACCAAATCTACAAACGCGCGATGGAGCACCTAGCCGCGTTACCACAACCGGCCTATATCATCGACACCGAACACTGGATCACCGTCAGCCGCTTTGCGGGTGGAAGTAGTGATACGCACGATTGGGATGAACGCCGGATCTTCGATTCAACAAACCGGCGGGAGTGCGTTCTCAATGTCCCGTTTAATCCTTCCCACCACACTCCGCAAATTGGCGAATCGTACTTCGCTCCGGACACGTGGCTGATCGGCCAGCGCCAACCGGCACCGGCGTCCGACAGCTCGAATATTGCGCCCGACCTCTCGGACCTAAAGACGATTGCAAGCGTCATTTCGATTGGCAAGCAGGCGTATGATATTCGACTCGTCGCCGTTGAAACACTAACGCATGGCGCGTCCGCGTTTCATCTTTCACTACACCCGCGTTCGGATCCGATGAGGCATAATCTCCGGGAGCTGTGGATCAACACCTCAACCTTCGATATCATGCGGGCCGTGATTGAGGGCAATTACCGCCCGACTTATAGCGATATGGTGCAAGATACATTCGTCTCAGAAGATTTTGGGCGCATTGGTCCCTACTGGCTGATGATTCATCACGTGTGGACCTATGGCGATCCTTTCTCGAGCCTCAAGTATCAGGACGATGCCACTTCCACCGCCATGCAGTTTCCCCCGGAGATCCCCGGCTGGTTCTTCGATGCGAAACTCTTCCTGCTGCACCTCGGTGACGTACCAGCGATTATCGGAGGACCTTGAAAAGACTTATCGTTTTCGACCTCGACGGGACGCTGGCGCCGAGCAAATCGGCGATCGATGCCGAGATGTCCGGCCTTCTGGGCGCCCTTCTCAACGTCGTTCAGGTCGCTATTATTTCCGGCGGCGGATTTCCGCAGTTCGAAACCCAGCTCGTCGCAAATCTGCCAAAGAACGCGCCACTCGACAAACTGTCGCTGTTGCCGACCTGCGGCACGAGATTCTATCAGTACAAAGACGGCGGCTGGCAGCTTCTCTACGCCGAAGACTTCACCGATGCCGAAAAAGCGACCATCATCGACGCGCTGAAAAAAGCGGTCGCCTCGTCCGGCTTTGCGGTCCAACAGGTTTGGGGAGAGACCATCGAAGACCGGGGAAGCCAAATCACCTACTCCGCGCTCGGCCAGCAAGCTCCGCTGGATGCCAAAGAAAAGTGGGATCCGGATTTTGCAAAACGCAAGGCGATAAAAGCGCTGCTGGACCCGATGCTGCCGAACTTCTCCGTTCACATGGGCGGCACCACGTCGATCGACGTCACGAAGCCGGGAATCGACAAGGCCTACGGTATTCGGAAACTGCGCGACATCCTCGGCATAAGCATCGACGAAATGATCTACGTAGGCGATGCGCTCTTTCCGGGCGGCAACGATTATCCGGCGCGCGAAACTGGAGCGATCTGCATTCAGGTCCGAGATCCTGATGAAACCAAACGCGTGATCGAAACAATCGTCGCCTGCCTGAGTGATTCCCCTCCGAAAACTTGAGTCAATTTTGCGTGTCATTATCCGCCGGTACAGCGAAAAATGGCCTTTAGAATTCAGACACGCCAAGGAGCGGCTGTGCCTGGGCTCGATGCGAAACCGGCTACTCTTTAAGAGTTGATGAGCCCGGACATCGGATGTTCGGTAACACCTCTCATGACGTGCATCTGCATGTTTGGCAATCGGGCGATGCGGAAATCGAGCGGCATCTGCGCTTCCGGGACCGAAAACGGCGCCTGGCCAAGATGGAATGGGCCACGCAAAACGATTACGCGCAGGCCAAGTCACCGGTCATCGACCAGATCCTGGCCCGCGCGAGGAAAAGCTCAAAGCCCTAGCACAACCTTCCGGCATGAAGAATGCAGGGCGCGCGGCCTTAGCCGCGNNATCGCGGCGCCGCCGCCGAGAGTCCACCCGCGCCCCTACGGGCGGGGAAAAGCCTTTTACCATAAGACGGAAATAGCGCCGTACCGTTTTCATAACATCCTGATCAAGCTCAATTTCAATTTCGCCAAGGGAATCGTTTATGGCGACGTCACCAACGTGATCTCGCCCAAGGCGAACGGATTGACATCCGTGCCCTTCAACAGCGTGGGCCTGCACTTCTCGAGCGTCACCGTAAACGGCGCTCCGGCTCGCTTTAACGCAACCGCCGATCATCTCTACGTGAATTTGGCAAAGCCCGCCAAAGCATCCGACACGCTGGCGATCGAAACCAAATATACCGTCACGCCGGCGCGCGGCATTTATTTCATACGCCCTGACAAATACTATCCCAACTACCAGCCCGAGATTTGGTCGCAAGGCGAAGCCGAGGACAACCGGCTCTGGCTTCCGACGTGGGACGAACCGAACCAGAAAACGCCCGTCGAGCAAATCGTCACCGTGCAAAACGGCTGGCGCGTTACGGCGAACGGTCATCTGAAATCAACTACCTCTAACCCTTCGGGCAGCACGTGGGACTGGGTTGAGCCCGCGCCCATTTCAACCTACCTGATCGCATTCAGTGCCGGACCGTACACAAAATTCCACACGCTGATGCAAAAAACACCGGTCGACTTCTTTGTTTCACAAGCCGACGCTCCATACGGTCCGCTCTGCTTTGGAAACACGAACCAAATCGTCGCCTATTTCCAAAGCATCATCGGCGTCGCGTATCCTTGGGAAAAATACGACCAAACGACGGTGGAGCGCTTTACGGCCGGCGGCATGGAAAACGCATCGGCGACCACGCAGACCGAGCTTGCGATCCATCCGCCACAGTACGAACTCGAGCGGACCTGCAACAGTTTGGTCTCGCACGAACTCGCCCACCAGTGGTGGGGCGATGACGTCACGATGTCGGACTGGGCCAACGTCTGGATCAACGAAGGCTATGCCACATACTTCCAGGAGCTGTGGTACGAGCATCATTTCGGTGAAGCCGAATTCCAATACCAGCGCTACCATGCGCAGCAGGCCTACTTCAACGAAACCAAGCGCTACTGGCGCCCGATCGTCGAGTACACCTATGCCAACGCCATGGACTCGTTCGATTCCAGTGGCTATCCGCGCCCCGGCCAAGTGCTGCACATGTTGCGGTGGATGTACGGCGACGCGCGCTTCTTCCACGCGCTGCGCGACTACTTGCTGGCCTACCAGCACAAGAACGCCGACACGCACCAATTCTTCGTCGCGATCCAAAAATCGCTCGGCAAGAATCTGGGCTGGTTCGAAAACGAATGGTTTTACCGGGCCGCCTACCCGCAGTTCTCCGTCAAAGAAAGCTACGATCCCAAAGCACAAGCGTTGACCCTCGACGTCACGCAGAACAATCACGATGGCAAACCGTTCCGCATGCCGATCGATATCGGCGTTTGGATCGCAGGCTCCACGAGCAACGCGCTGCCGGGCGGCGCGGCCAACATTGCACACATGACGGCCAACGCAAACCATCAGGTCGTCACGATTCCCAATGTCGTATCGCAGCCGGTGATGGTGCTCTTCGATTACAACAACAACGTGCTGCGCGGCTTGGTCGACGACAAATCCGTTGGTGATCTCGGCTATCAAGCGATCCACGCGCCCTACGTCGGCGACCGCCTGTGGGCTGTCGGCAACCTCGGTAAGGTCGCCAAGAAAGACCAGCCGGCAGCGGCCGGATTCATCCGGCATGTCGTGACCGCGGATCCGTTCTACGGCGTTCGCGCCGACGCGCTCGATGCGGCGGGCGCGCTCGACGATGCTGAAACCGTTCGGCTGGCGCTGCACGACAAAGACGCGCGCGTCGCGATTGCGGCTGCCGGCGAAGTCGAAAACCTCGATCACCCGTCAAACGCCGCTCTCGAGAGCGATCTCCAGGCAATGTCCGCATCCACCAACCCGTTGATCGCCGGAGCCGCGCTGCGCGGCCTCGGCGCAACAAAAGCGCCGGGAGCGTACGCAATTCTCGTCGCCGGGCTCAGCCGCCATGCGTTCCGCGAACCAATCGCGAGCGGCGCGCTACTCGGATTTGCAAACCTTGGCGATCTGCGCGCCGTGCCGCTCATGAAGAGTCGCGCTGCGTACGGGCAGAACGAAAGCTCGCGTCTCGACGCAATCTCGGCGCTCGCGACGATCGCGAAAAAACAGCCCGCGCTAGTGGAGAACTACCTGATCGCGATCGCCCAGTACGATCCGTACTTCCGCGCCCGGTCTTCGGCAGTGCGCGCGCTCGGCCGGCTCAACCAAAAGAGCGCGATCCCGGCGCTGCAGATCGTCGAGGCTCGTGACAGTGAGCCCGGCGTCCGCAACGCCGCCTGGGATGCGATTGCCGATCTCAAAGATCGAGGAAAGTAACTAGCGGCCGCCGCGTTCCTCGTACGCTAGGCCCGCATCGATTTGTGTGCGCGCCTGCGAAAGCAGATCGACGGCCTGTTCGCGGTGCCCGCCGTAATCGCGGGGATCGCGCTGCAACTGGTCGATGACCGTTTCGAGGCGTTGGCGATCGATGCGGAGATTACGATCGCCGCGCTCGTCTGTCCTAAGTACCGGCGTGGCCAGCCTTGCCTGCGCGCTTGCCGTCCAAGCGGCGCCGGCTCCGAACGTCGCGAGGGAGAGAATCGCCGCGCCGAGCGCGGCCTTCCAATTCGAGATCATGCGAAGCTCCTTTGCGGTTTGTTGGTGAAGAAATGACCTCCGCAATGGAAACGCCGCGCGAAAATATCGCGGTTCCTTCCTGAGAGCCTCGAAGCGAAGTCTAATCCAGACTTAAGCGGGCGAAAACGAGGCGAGCGTTTCCTTTTTCTGCGACAGCCACGCGCAGGCCACGCCAACCTCCGTGGCGAGATATTGGAGCGCGTCAATTTCGTCGGCTAGATACGCCGTGCGATCGGCCTTGGGACCGCAGCAGACAAACCCGACCAGTTCTCCCCGAGCGTTCATCGGCAGAACCAACGTGTGGTGCTCGCCGCCGGCGTCCAGCGTTTCAAACGGCTCTTTCCAACGCCGCAGGCGCAGCAGCAACGCACTGTTCATATCGAACGCGTCCGGCCACGGAACATCTCCAACCGCGCGCAGCATAACGTATTCGTTCCCGTCGTGCAGATAAAAACCGACTGCGGGAATATCCAGCCCTCGATGCATCGTCGTGCACGCGACTTGCATCAGCGCATGCGAGTCCGTCGCTATGTCCGCCTCTCGCGCGACGCGTCTAATATCGTGCAATCCACTGATCCGTTTGTGAAAAACGACCGCGGTGAGCCGGCTCTCAACGAACGCGTGAATCCAGCGCACGGAAATACCCAGCGCCAGCACAATAATCAACGCGACCACCTGCGGCGCGTTCTCAAAGAGCCGTCCGATAAGCCATTCGGCGAGGGCAAAAAGTGCAACGATAACCAGCAACACTACGGCATATATCGTGGCGCGCGTTACGAAAATGTTTAGATCGGTCAAACGGTGGCGCAGAATGGGGTACGAGATGCCGAATGCAAACAGCAGGTTTGCGACAAACGGCAGCGGGTCAACCGAATGGAAACCGAACGTACCTACCAGCAGATCGTAGGCGATGCCGTAAGCCACCGTCAGCGCTGCCGCGATGAGCCACGAACCTGCCAACCATCGTGTTGCCGCTCGATAAGTAACCGGCGCACGCGCAAGTGCGTCAATGCACGCGGCGACAAGCAACAGCGGCACTAAACTTGCGACCAGAATTCCATTGTTTCCGACGGACGCCCTTAAGTGCTGCGCCGCGAGGAGGGGCATGTATGCTGCTATCCATGGTACGGTCCATGCAAGCCAAACAAGTACGCCGGCGGGAATCGCCGCATATTGAAGCGTCCGACGTACTAGGCCGGGACTTGGCGGGAACGTACCCAGCAAAAAGAGCATCGCAGCCAGAACGATGCCGTCCGCCATCCAGCCGACGTATTGCGCGGTTTCCGCCATCGCCGTGGTCGGTGCGGCGAGCGTCACGGCGCCCGCAACGGCCCTCCATCCAAGAACGAGCAAGACAAATGTCGCGAGCGACCCTATGCGCGAATCGCGCGCGCGTATCCCTACCAGAAGCGCCAGCCCAAATGCTAATAGAGCCGTTAAAGCATAGCCGGTTTTGCGCCATCGCTCGATCGCGGCGAGCATTGGAGTAAACGGTGTCCACGTGAGCTTGACTGGTTGCTTTTTTGTGCCTTGCAACACGAAAATCGTCACCGAATCGCCGACGCGGCCGTTATTCCAGGTTACTCTCTCCGAGTACGGAAGGCGAAAGTTGCTGCCGACGTGGAGGCCCGCGCGTACGGCTGCTCCGTTCGCGTCGACGTAGCGCACCGTGTAGGTCGTGTCGTCGGCCGATGCGCCGGCCGTTACCTTGGTGGTCAAACCGCCATACCCGAACGTCACCGGAGCAAACAGTAACACCAAGGCCAGTGGTATCCCAATGGCGGCAAGAACGACGCTTACGGCGCGCATCGTCTTATTTCAGCGAACCGAGCGCGGCTTGCGCCGCCGCGAGGCGCGCAATCGGAACGCGGTACGGCGAACACGATACGTAGTTCAACCCCAAGCCATGACAGAAAGCGACGCTCGACGGATCGCCGCCGTGCTCGCCGCAGATGCCGATCTTTAGATCCTTATGCTTCTCGCGCCCACGGCGCACCGCGTATTGCATGAGCGAGCCCACGCCTTGCCGATCTAACACTTGGAACGGATCGTCCGCGAGAATTTTGAGTTCGAGGTAACGCGGAATGAATGTGGCTTCCGCGTCGTCGCGGCTGTACCCGTACGTTGTCTGCGTCAAATCGTTCGTGCCGAAAGAAAAGAACTGCGCGTGATCCGCGAGTTCGTCTGCAACGGTGCACGCGCGCGGCAACTCGATCATCGTCCCGACATGGTACTCAACCTTTACCCCGCGCTCGGCGATGACTTCTTCGGCAACCTCGCGCGCCGCATCGCCAGTAAACTTCATCTCTTCTTTCGTGCCGACGCCCGGAATCATCACTTCGGGCCGCACGTCGACGCCGCGCTTCTTCAAGTCGCAGGCCGCTTCAAAGATCGCGCGCACCTGCATTGCGTAGATCTCCGGATACAGAATACCCAGCCTGCAAACGCGCAATCCGAGCATCGGATTCTGCTCGTGCATCTGCTGGACGCGCTTGAGAATGCGCATTTTCTCGCGATAAGCCGGCGACTCTTCGCCTTCGCGCAAACGCAACTCGGTGGTCTCCACCAGCAACGTCTCTTGCGAGGGCAAGAACTCGTGAAGCGGCGGATCCAACAAGCGGATCGTCACCGGAAGGCCGTGCATCGCTTCCAAGATTCCGTGGAAATCTTCGCGCTGGAACGGCAACAGTTTGGCGAGCGCTTCCGCGCGCGCCTCCGGCGTGTCCGAAAGGATCATCTCCTGAACGATTGGCAGCCGCTCTTGCTGCATGAACATGTGCTCGGTGCGGCACAGGCCGATGCCCATTGCGCCAAGCTCGCGCGCTTTCACCGCGTCTTGCGGCGTGTCGGCATTGGCCCACACTTCCATCGTGCGCGCCTCATCGGCCCAGGATAAGAATGTCGCCAGCCAATCGGGGAGTTTCGAAGGCGGATCGATGAGTTTCAAACCGCTCGCGATCACGTCACCGGTCGTTCCGTCGATCGTGATCCAGTCGCCCTCCGCAATCGGTTTCCCGGCCAGCGTCGCCTTGCGGTTGCGCATATCGATTTGCAAACCGTCGCACCCGGCGACGCACGGCTTTCCCATGCCGCGCGCAACCACGGCAGCATGCGAGGTCGCACCGCCTTTTGCCGTCAGCACGCCGCGCGAGGCAAACATCCCGTGCACGTCGTTCGGATTGGTCTCGACGCGCACGAGCACGACCGCTTTCCCCTCGCTGCCCCACTTTTCGGCGGTGTCCGCATCGAGAGCCACTTGCCCCGCGGCAGCGCCGGGCGAGGCGTTCAAACCCGTGCAGGCGATTTCGTACTTTTCTTTCGGATCGATCCGCGCGTGAAAGAGCTGATCCAGCGAAGACGCGCTGACCCGGCTGAGCGCCTCATTCTTGGTGATGAGGTTTTCACCGACCATGTCGATCGCGATTCTGACCGCTGCTTCAGCGGTTCGCTTTGCGTTGCGGGTTTGCAGCATGTAGAGCTTGCCGCGCTCGATCGTAAACTCGAGGTCTTGCATGTCGCGGTAATGGCGCTCGAGCTTACCCGCGATGTCCAAAAACTGATGATAGACTTCGGGTTGCGCGCGTTCGAGATCGGCGATCTTCTCGGGAGTGCGAATCCCGGCGACCACGTCTTCGCCTTGCGCATTTCGCAGATACTCGCCGTAGAGCTCCTTGGTGCCGGTGTTCGGGTCGCGCGTGAATGCGACGCCCGTGCCCGAGTCGTCGCCCAGATTTCCGAAGACCATGGAGCAAACGTTGACGGCGGTGCCCCAGTCGTCGGGAATCTTGTTATACCGGCGGTAGTCGGTCGCGCGCTTGGAGAACCAAGAATCGAAGACCGAGTTGATGGCCAGCTTCAGCTGCTCGTGCACGTCCTGCGGAAACTCGCGCTTGGCGTGATCGCGAACCGTTTGCTTGAAGTCGGCGACCAGCTCGCGCCAATTCTTCGCGTCGATCTCGGGGTCGGTGGAAACCCCGAGTTTTTTCTTGCGCGCGGTGATCTGCTCTTCGAAGAGATCTTTTTCGATGCCCAAGACGACGCTCGAAAACATCATGACGAAGCGGCGGTAGGCATCCCAAGCAAAGCGGTCGCTCCCGGAAAGCTTCGCTAGCCCTTCCGCCGTTTGGTCGTTGAGGCCGAGATTGAGAATCGTGTCCATCATGCCGGGCATCGACGCCCGCGCGCCGCTGCGCACCGAGACCAGCAGCGGATTAGCCGCATCGCCGAACCCTTTGCCCGTACGCCGCTCGAGCTCGGTCATCGCCGCGTTGATTCCGTCGTCCAGCCCCGGCGGATTGCGCCGTCCGAGTTCGTAGTACTGCAAACACGTTTGCGTGGTGATCGTAAATCCGGGAGGCACCGGCAACCCGGCGCGCGTCATCTCGGCGAGCCCTGCTCCTTTTCCGCCGAGGAGCTCGCGCATTTCGCCGTTGCCTTCTTCGAAAAACCAGATCGGTTTTTCAGCGGTAGCGGTCGTGGACATGTGCGGTTATTTCCCGATGGCTATTCCGAAGATGGCGAACGTTCCGGGGAAGGTCAGCGTCACGGCGGGCGCGCTCGCCGCGCTGAACGGCGCGGTGTAGACCGTGATCGTGGAGTTGCCCAGGTTTCCGACATACATGTTGCCGTTCTGGTCAAATGCGATCGCCTCGGGGACATTCACCCCGGTCGTTATGGCAAATGCCGGCACGCTCGTGTTCGACAGCGGTAACCCGTACGCGTCGATTCGGCCTGTCGTCCCGGCGACCGAGCAAACGTAAAGCGTACTGCCGCTGCCCGCCATTTTGCGGTATGCGGTCGCTGCCACATTCGGCGTGGTGACCGTCGGCGCGCCGGTGTACGGCGCCGCAAAAACCTCGAGATCGCTGCCGGTTCCGCCGCCGGTGCCCGCATTGGAGACGTAAAGATTGCCGAGATTGTCGAGCACGTCGCCGATTGCGGATACCAAGCCGCCGCTAACGACCGTCGACGGCGCACTCGAACTCGTGAACGGCGGTGTGAACATATTTACCGCGGTTGAAACGTTCGCCACGAAGACTTGTCCGCCAAGATTGAAGACGATCTGTCCGTTGTTCGATGCGGTCCCGTTGTTGAACGTTACCGAAGGAGTGCTGGTCGCACTGAGCGGAGCGGTAAAATATTGCAGATGGCCCGCATTATCGCCGACGAGCGCATTATTGTTTGCGTCGAAACCAATAGAGACGACATTATTCGATGCAAAAGCGAAAGCCGGGGTGGAAGATGCCGTAATCGGCAGCGTGTAAGCCTGCACCGTGCCGGGTGTGTTGTCGTTGCCGACGTACAGATGCTGAACTACAACGACCGGCGGCGACGGTGCCGAACCGCCGGCAACGTTACATCCGACGAGCAGACCGGCTAGCGCTAAAATTGCAGAAGACTTGCGAACCATCAGAGCCCCTTTTTCGATCTCAACGTGAGTACGGGGCGTTCGCCCCGGCGCCCGCGCAGGCCCGCAAAGCCTAGGATCCCGTCAACCGTTCCCGCAGATACGATTCGACCGCGTCGATGGCGACGCGCTCTTGACGCATGGAATCCCGCTCGCGCACGGTCACGTCGCGGCCGGTCAAGGTGTCGTAGTCCACGGTCAGGCAGAGCGGCGTCCCAATTTCGTCTTGGCGGCGATAGAGTTGGCCGATATTTCCTTCATCGTACTGCGTGCGGAATTTCGGCCGCAATCCCGCCTCGATCGAGCGCGCGAGTTCTACGAGTTCGGGTTTATTGCGCGCGAGCGAAAAGACCGCCGCCTGAACCGGCGCGATCTGCGGATGGAAGTGCAGCACGATGCGTTCGGTCTGTTTTCCCGCCGGATCGGTTGCCGTCTCTCGTTCGTAGGCGTCGACGAGCATCACCAGCGTCGTACGGTCCATGCCGGCGGAGCTCTCGATCAGCAATGGCGTATAGTGTGTTTTGCTCGCCTCGTCGTAAAAGCGCAGGTCTTTACCGGACACACGCATGTGCGCATCGAGATCGTAAGTGCCGCGGTGCGCGATCGATTCGAGCTCGCCCCAACCCCACGGGAAAAGATATTCGACGTCGATGCCGGCCTTCGCATAATGCGGGCGCTCGTCTGCGGTCAGCTCGGCGAAACGCAGTCGTTCCGGCTTAACGCCGTATTTGGCATACCACGCCTTGCGCAGCTGCACCCATTCTTCGAACCGTTTGAGATCCTGTCCGTCGTCGGGAACGAAATATTCGAGCTCGGCTTGTTCGAATTCGCGTAAACGGTAAGTAAAGTTTCCCGGTGTTATCTCGTTGCGAAAGGCCTTGCCGATCTGCGCCACGCCGAACGGCGGGCGCTTTCGCGCGCTTTGGTAAATGTTCTTGAAGTTGACGAACATGCCCTGAGCCGTTTCCGGACGCAAATAAGCCATCGCCGCCGAGTCTTCCATCGGACCAACGAATGTGCGCAGCATCAAATTGAATGCGCGCTCTTCGGTAAATGAATTCTTGCTGCCGCAATCGGGGCACTGCTCGCGCGATTTTAAGTGATCGGCGCGGAAGCGGTGCTTGCACACTTTGCAGTCCACCAGCCGGTCATTGAACGCTTCGACGTGACCTGATGCCTCCCAGGTCTTCGGGTGCATGACGATGGACGAGTCGAACGGCACGACGTCGTCGCGGGCCTCCACCATGTCGCGCCACCACGCATCCTTGACATTGCGCTTGAGGATCGCGCCGAGCGGACCGAAGTCGTAGAAGCCGCGGAAGCCGCCGTAGATCTCGCTCGAGGGGAAGACGAACCCGCGCCG
>PLED01000109.1 GCA_003136355.1 Vulcanimicrobiota bacterium
CGGCGCGCCAGAGCTGGGTGCCGCTGATGGTCGAGCGCGAGTACGTCGGAAACGCGATCGGCTTGAACTCGGTGGCCTTCAATGCGCCGGCGGTGATCGGTCCGGCGATCGCCGGCGGCCTGATCATCTGGAGTGGAATCGCGGGTTCGTTCTACGTGAATGCGGTCTTAACGCTCGCCGTGATTCTGGCACTTGTTTTTATGAAGCCGGCGCCGCCGAGCACGGGCCGGCCCGAAAATTGGCTTGGTTCTATCGTCTACGGACTGCGCTTCTTGATCGAACATCCGATTCTCAAATGGATCATCGCGATCTTCGTGCTGACGGCAGTCCTCGTGCGCCCATACAGCATGCTGCTGCCGGCCTTCATCGTGAACACACTGCACGGGAACGCGTTCGATCTGAGCCTCGCGATCTCGGCAACCGGCGTCGGCGGCTTCGCCGGCGCGCTGCTGACGGCGTATCTTGGCACGCGCGAACGCCGCGGAACGATTTGGCTCGTCTCCTCGGTTCTGATGGCGCTTGGGGTCATGAGCCTAGGATTCATCTGGAGTCTGTGGATCGCGTTGCCGGTACTCTTCGTGATCGGAACCGCGACGATGACGCTGCTCGGCGCCTCGAACACACTCATTCAAACGCTCTCGCCCGACCATGTCCGCGGACGCGCCATTTCCGTCTATACGATGGTCGCGATTGGCTTGGTTCCAGGCGGGGCGCTGGTCGTGGGTGCAATCGGTTCGTTCATCGGCTTGCACATGGCGTTTCTCATCGTCGGCGCCGTCAGCGCGCTCTTTGCGCTGTGGCCGTGGCTGACACGCCCGATATTACGGACGGTTTAGAACTGCGACTACAATATCAGGCGGTCGCGATAGTACATAGCGAAGACTCCGAGAAGCGCTATTACGACGAAACCGGCGATAAAGAAGTCCATTGCAATCGGGCCGGTGTGGAAATACGCAGCGGTACCGAACGTAAGCGCTGCGGCCGCCCAAAGTAAGACGTAGACTAATCGCGGGAACAGCTCGAGGCGTGAAGCGCTCATGTAACCCTGGACGCAAGCGATTGAACCGCCGATAACGACCAGAAAAATGAGAAACGGAACGAACACGCGATGAGGATTCTCTCAACGGTTGCGCGGCTCCGGTGGCCCTCGTCGTGCGCTGCTCGGGCGTGGTTCGACTGGCGCGCCTCTCACCATGAAGCTCCGGGAGCGCCGCTCACCATGACACGGGGAAGATAAAAAAAAGCGCGCCGGAGACGGCGCGCTAAAGGAAAAACGCCGAAGCGTTTTTAGTTAGGCGGCCTTTTTCCGGCGTTTCCGGCGGGTCGTCTTTTTGCGAGCCGTTGTCTTGCGAGCGGCTTTGCGTGCGCCTTTACGGCGTCCGCCCTTGCGCGCTGCCTTACGGCGCTTACGCGGAGCTGCCTTTTTCGCAGCTGCCTTTTTCCTTCTACGTTTGACTGCCATTTAAGTTCAGTCATCCTTTCTCTGGCTAGGTAAGTAGCCAGGGGTGTTGCTTATGTTATACAGTATTACGGGCGTCGTGACAAGTTTTTACGTTGACGGAGCCGAGCTCGATGTCGTAACAGATGGCAACGGCGACGCGATTGTTCTGATCCACGGGTTTCCGCTGACGCGCGAAATCTGGAACGTGCAGGCTTCGCAGCTCGCGCAAACGCATCGCATGATTCTTCCGGATCTGCGCGGCATGGGACGATCGAGTGCATCCGACGGACCGTACCTGATGGAAACGCTCGCCGGCGATCTCGCCGCGATCTTGGATGCGATGGCGATCGATCGCGCGACGATCATCGGTCATTCGCTCGGCGGATTCGTCGCATTGGCGTTCGCGCGCATGTACACGGAACGCGTCGCACGTTTAGCGCTGGTCTGCAGCCGCCTTGGGGCTGATTCGCCTGAAATAGCGGGCTTTCGGAACGATCTGGCCGATCGGCTGGAGCGCGAGAACAGCATCGAACCGGCGGTCGAAAATTACATTCCGAAGTTGTTCTCCGACGAGTCGCTGCAAAAAAAATCCGGCGCGGTCGAACGCGCGCGCGCGATTGTGCGATCGAATTCTCCGCGCGGAGCCGCGGCGATGTTGCGGGGGATGGCGCAGCGGGTGGAGTCCTACGACATCGCCTCGGATCTGGCGATGCCGGTGCTGATCGTTGCGGGTGCCGGCGACAAAGTCGTGCCGCCCGCCGAAGCTGAAGCAATGCGCGCCGCCTTTCCGGCGGCGCGGCTAGCGCTCATGAAAAACAGCGGGCATCTTCCGATGCTCGAGGAACCGGAGGCGCTCGCGGCCGAGTTGGCCGCGTTCGTTCGTTAGCCCCGGTAGCGGGTGATCGCGGCTGAACCGGTGCGCCGCCGGAACAGATTCACCAGGAAGAGCACTCCGACGACGAGCGCCGCGATGATCAGCGCCGGCACGACCACGTGCACCACCAGGAACGAGACGACGAACAGCACGACGAGCACCACGGCGACCAGAATCGTCAAGCGCATGAAAAGACTGAGCATGCCTCCTACTACCGGGGAACTGCCGGACGGGTTTCGTCGCGGCGGGACCGAAGTTTCCGCTATGAACCGACACCTTCATATGATCTGTGCGTTTGCTTTACTCTGCGGCCTTGCGAGCGCCACCGCGAGCGCCCAGCAGAAGCCGATGCGCCACCTGGCCTACAGTTTCGATATCAGCATCACGTCCGAGCTGACGGTGCAGTCTTCGGGCATAGACGAGGCAGGCGGCGGCGGCAGCGGCGTGAGCCATTACGCTGCCGGCAATAGCGACAAGGGCACGATCACGGTCGACATCATGGGCGTTCAGCCCGATACGGGCCTCATCGTCAGCGTTGCCGAGCAAGGCCGCGGCAACCGGTCGGCCGAGCCTGCAACCTGCGTCGTCTACGGCATCGGCAGTGTCGTCTGCGATCCCAACGCCAAGGTGAACGAAGAAGAGATGTCCTTGCTGCGCGTGCTCGGACGCAACTTCGTCAACACGTCAACCATCGACGCCAAGCGGCACTGGCAGAACGTCGCCAACGGAGCCGGCGGCAAGGAAGTCAACGATTACACGATTTCGTCGGACAACCACGATGGTCTGCTCGGCATCGACTTCCAGCGCGTCCTGACTGTTGAAGGCGCGAGTGGCTACCGCGCGGACACGCACGGCTCGCTCTCCTACAACGAAAAGCTCAGCGTGCCGACCCAGGTTAAGGAAGATACGGTGACCCGCACGCACGTGGGCCAGGGCCAAGATAATCGCGTCGAGCAGCAGCTCACGCTCAATCTGACGACCGACTCGCTCGCTCAAGCCGGCACCACACCGTAGCAGAGAGCGGCTCCGCGCCGTCGAACAGACGTTCGTACCAATGGAGCCGCTTTTCGACGTCCTGCACCCTGACGTTGCGCGCTGGTGCCGCGATGTCTTAAAGGAAGCGACAGAACCGCAGCGCGCCGCGATCCCCTTTGGGCTCGAGCGCCGGAACGTTCTCGTCTCGTCGCCGACCGGTACCGGAAAGACTCTCGCGGCCTTCTTGCCGGTCATCTCGGCGCTCGCGCACCGGCGCGACGAGGATCGGCTCTTTCCGCGCACGTTTGCGCTCTATATCTCGCCGCTGCGCGCGCTGGGCTATGACGTCGAGCATAACGTGCGCAGGCCGCTTCGCGAGATGGGCTTGCTGGAGCGCCCGAATTCGCCCCGCGCGCGGCTCCGCCGCGGCCGGATCCGCGAAACGCATATCCGCACGGGCGTTCGGACGGGAGATACGCCCAAGGACGAGCGCCGGCTGATGCTCTCCCGGCCTCCGCACATCTTAATGACGACGCCCGAATCGCTCGCGGTGATGCTGGCGATGGAGTCCTACCGCAAGACGCTGCGCACGGTTGAGACGGTCATTATCGACGAAGTGCACGCGCTCGCGACCAATAAGCGCGGCGCGCAGCTCGCGCTCTTGCTCGAATCGCTCGAAGAGCTGGTTGAAGAACCGTTCAACCGCATCGGTCTTTCGGCGACGATCAGCCCGCTCGACCGGGTGGCGAAATTCTTGGTGGGAACCGATCGCGAATGCGAGATCGTCGACGCGCGCCGCCTGCGCTCCATATCGATCGACGTGCTGGCTCCGTTCCCCAACGCGATGGCGCCGCTAGCGACGGTCGCGCAAGCGGCCGCGCGGCTCACCCGCGACGAGCGCACGACGCTCGTCTTCACGAACGTCCGTAGCCAAGCCGAACTGATCGCGCACGGCATGGCGCAGATCTTGGAACCGGAAAGCGTCGAAGAAGTCAACGGCCAGACGCGCGAGCGGCAGTACGATTCGCGCATCGGTGTGCATCATAGCGCGCTCGAGCGTAACGTGCGCCACCGCGTGGAAGCCGCGCTGCGCGCCGGCAAACTGCGCACCGTCGTGTGCAGCTCGAGTTTGGAACTCGGCGTGGATATCGGATTCATCGATCGCGCGGTGGTGATCGGCGGCGCTCGTGGTATGACGCCGACGCTGCAGCGGATCGGGCGCGCGGGCCACCGTCCCGGCGCGGTGGCGCGCGGTACCGTGATCGCCCAAGATCGCGACGACGTCGTCGAGGCGGCCGCGACCAAACGCTGCATCGCGGACGGCATTCTCGAAGAAGCGGCGATTCCGCAAGCCCCGCTGGACGTACTGGCGCAGTGGCTGGTCGGCAGCGTCTGTTACGACCGCCGCCTTGCGATTGACGACGCGTTGCGGATCGCGCGGCGCGCCTACCCGTTCGCGCAGCTGGAGCTCGGCGATCTGGTCGCGTGCGCGCGCTATCTTTCCGGCGGCGGCGTGGGCGAAGACGAAGCGCACGTCCGGCGCTTGGGATTTGACGGCGAGGCGCTCTATGGGCTGGGTCGCGAAGTGTGCGCCGCGTTTTTCGAAAACGTCGGCACGATCCCCGACGAGCAGCACGTCCCGGTGACGCTGAAAGGCGCGCGCCATGCCGTCGGCCGGGTCGAAGAGAGTTTCCTGAGCGAAATCCGGCAGGGCGACGTCTTCGTTCTGGGCGGCCGCACGCTGCGCGTGAAAGAGCTTACCAGCACTGGCATCATCGTCGAACCGCACGCCGGCCGTCCGACCGTTCCGCAATGGAGCTCGCACTTGCGCGGCATTCCAACCGCGCTCGCCGGGGAAATTCATACGCTTCGCAACGGCGTGGCAGAACGGCTCCGCTCAGCCTGTCATCCTGAGCCTGTCGAANNGGACCCCGAGCAGCGCCCGATAGGGCGCAAGCCGAGGGGAGCGCGCACGATTACCTCCGTACTCGTTACGGACTCGAAGGCCTTGAAGCGGGACACGTGGTGCGGTACATCGCCGAACAAATCGCGCTTTCCGACGTGCCCGACGCGACGCATCCGGTAATCGAGATTTACCGTATCGACCGCAAGCAGTGCGCGGTCTTTCACACCGGCGCGGGGCGGCGCATCAACGAAACGCTGGCGCGAGCGATCGCGACGCGCATATTTTGGCAGATCCGCGCGAACGTGCAGCTCACCACCGACGACAACGGTTTTCTGCTGACGCTTCCGACCGGCAAGTCAATGCGCGACGAGACATGGAGCAAACTGCTGCACGCGCACGATTTCGAACGCGATCTGCTGGCCGGACTGCGCAGCTCGCATCTGCTGCGCAACCAGTTCCGTTACGTCGCGAATACCGGGCTGCTTGTTCTGCGACGCGCGGGCGGCAAGACGCTGCGGCGGCGCGCGCTATCCTGGAACTCGCAGCGCATCTTCGAGCGCATCTTTGCAAGCGATCGCGATTTTCCGCTGCTGCGCGAAACGCTGCGCACGGTAACGCGCGACCTGCTCGACGCGCCCGGCGCGCTTACGTATCTGGAATCGATCGAGCATCCAGTCCGGCTGCTGCATCCCAAAGCGGCATCGCCGTTCACGTTTGGGATCATCACGTCGAGCTTCGGCGACGCGGTGGTGCTGGACGATCGCTCGAGCATGGTCGAGGCGTTGCACCAACGCGTGCAGGAAGTGATGGAACGCCGTGCTTCGTGAATCGGCCGCGCGCAGCGCGCAGCTCGCCGAGGGAATCGATGCGGTCGCGCCCGGATTGCTCTGGCTGCGCGAAACGCGCACGCTCGTTGCGGCCGACGCGCACCTCGCTTATGAAGACGTCATCGGCGGCGCGCTCCCGACCTGGAGCACCGGCGATGCGATCTCGGTGTTGGAGAAGGCTGCGATCGAATTTGGCGCTCGGGAGTTTCTTTTTCTGGGCGACGTCATCCACGGCGCGCGCATGAGCGAAGGCGCTGCGCGCGAGGTGCAGTGGGGGCTGGACCGGTTGCGGTCGCTCGCCGCGGTGACGCTGGTGGCCGGCAACCACGAAGGCCACACGCGCGGTGCCGACGTGCTCGGCGATACAGTCGAGTATGCCGAGCGCGCGGGCTGGCTGATGATACATGGCGACAAACCACGCCCGAGCTCGTCGAGGGCCGGCGTCATCATCGGCCATTTGCATCCGAGCATTCGCAACAACGGAACGTCGGCGCCGGCGTTTCTTGCGGGGGGCGGCGTTATCGTCGTGCCGGCGCTGACCGCGTACTCCGAAGGCCTCGATGTCTGCGGTGATGATTGTTTTGAAGCGCTGCAAGCATTTGGGGTAACTTCGCGCTCCCAGCTGCAAGTTGTCGCCGCAACTGCCGAGCGTGTCTATCCGCTCGGAACGGTTGCGGGGTTGCGGCAAGAACTTCGCCGTCCGTCGCAGCCGCCGCAGCATCGCTACCGCCGTAAATTTTTGCGCCCGGACCGCTAGTGCACCCCTCGTCACGCGCGCCTAANNATGACACGTGTAGGCGGTCGAGCATGAGATAGATCGACGCGACGTGCGTTACCGAATCGATCGTTCCGTCGCGCACGAAACCGCGCAACTCATCGAACGTGGCGAGCTCGACCGTGATATCTTCGCCCAGCCCGAGATGTTGTTTACCGGTGCGCGCGACGTTGGGCGCGTAGAAAAGATGCGCGATCGTGTTGGCGTTGGTTGGGTCGGTGCAAAACGAATGCACGTGCTCCATCGCGCCTTCGTAGCCGGTCTCTTCGGAAAACTCGCGTATCGCGGTCTGCAGCGGCTGCTCGCCCGGATCGATCGCGCCCGCGGGAAGTTCCAATAAGACCCGGTCAATGCCGTGCTTGTATTGACGCACCAGGACCACGCGCCGGTCGGGCGTCGTTGCGAATATGACGACGAAGCCGCGGCTTTCGCGAACGTAGTAATCGTCGATGGTGCGCCCGTCGGGAAGTTCTATCCGGTCTTTGCGCAGACGCAAATGCTCGGTGTCCACGACGAAAGACGAAGAAGTTACGCGCCAACGCGATTGGGCCATTCCCGCCCCGTTCGGCATGGACTGCGGGCGTCCCCGAACAAAGAGTAAGCGTGATTACGGTAGTGATTGGGGGCGGGACCATGGGCGCGGGGATCGCCGCCGTTGCGGCGCTTGCCGGCGACGACGTCGCGCTCGTCGAGCCGGATGCGGCTGCCCGCGAACGAGCGCGCGGGCTCATCGCACATGCGGCTAACGAAAGCGCCGGCAAGGTGCAGTACTATGAAACGATTCCGGCGGGGCTGCAGGCCGATCTCGCGATCGAAGCCGTGCCGGAGCGGCTCGACCTGAAGCAATCCGTTTTTACGACGCTCGCGCAAGCGCTCGGACCGCAAGCGTTGCTTGCGACCAACACGTCGTCGCTTTCGGTGAGCGAGATTGCGCAAGGAGTAGAAAATCCCGAACGCGTGCTGGGTTTGCATTTTTTCAATCCGCCCACCGCGATGAAACTCGTGGAAATCGTGCGGGGCGAAAAAACCGGCGACGAGGCCGTCGAGCGCGCGCGCAGTGCGGCAACCCGTTTCGGAAAGACCGCCGTCGTTACGGCCGACACGCCCGGCTTCATTGTGAACCGAGTGGCTCGTCCGTTTTATCTGCAGGCAATGCGCGCGTACGACGCAGGCACCGGCACGTTGGAAGAGCTCGATCTCTTGGCGCGCGGCGCCGGTTTTCGGATGGGTCCCTTCGAACTGATGGATCTGATCGGCCTCGATATCAACCTCGCCACGTCGGAGTCGATTTACGAAAGCACCGGAGCGGCGCGGCTGAAGCCGGTCGAGCTGCAGCGCGAGCTGGTGCGTGCCGGAAAACTTGGCCGCAAAAGCGGCGCCGGCTTTTACGACTATAGCGGCGGAACGCCGAAGCACGACGATTCGCCGCCGGCGTTGCCCGCACAGATCAATGCCGAGGAGAGGATTCTCGTCGTCGGCTTGACCAACGCCGCTATCGAATTGCGTGAAGCGATCGACAAAGCGTATGCGCACGTAAATGTCTGTGAAAATCCCGAAGCAGTCGAGGAGATGCCGCTGGATTCGACCGTCGTCATCGACGGCGGCGACGGCGTGAGCGATCGCGGGTCGTTCATCGCCGAATTGGACGGCCTGTTCGCTCCCGACACCGTTCTTCTCGTCGACGCCTACGCAACCGACCTCATCGCGCTCGCGAAGCGGCTGCGTCATCCCGAAAGGGTGGTCGGTTTTGGTTTGCTCGGATCGCTTTCGCGTCAGAGCGCGATCGAGATCGTCGATGCGGAAGAAACGAGCGACGATGCGCTCGAGCTCGCGCAAGAGCTCTTCGAATCGATCGGCAAACGTGTGGTGCTCGTTGGAAACAGTCCTGGGCTCTTTCTGGGCCGCACGGTCGGCTCGATCGTCAACGAAGCGGTCTGCGCCGTGCAAGACGATGTCGCGACGCCCAACGACGTCGACCTTGCGATGCGCCTAGGGACGAACTATCCGCTCGGACCGATCGCATGGGGCCGCGAGATCGGTGGGGACCGCGTCGTTCGCATACTCCAGCGACTCGCCGGCGCCGAAGGTGCAGCCTTCGCGCCGCATCGCGCGTTGTGGGTGTTGGATGTCGAAAGCGACCAAGATCCGATGGACGTAGCCGTTGCGGAAGGCGTCGTCGACACGAAGCCCGGCAGCGGCTTTGTGGGTTATCCAGGTATTCCGCTGTGACCATGCGTGAGGTTGTCGTCGTCGACGCGGTGCGTACGCCGATCGGAAGATACGGCGGCGCGCTTGCGCACGAGCGCCCCGACGATCTCGCGGCGCTCGTCATAAAAGCTCTCATCGAACGCACCGGCATCGATCCGAAAAAGATCGAAGACGTCTTTTTCGGCGCTGCCAATCAAGCCGGCGAAGATAACCGCAACGTCGCGCGCATGGCCGCGCTGTTGGCGGGTCTGCCGGTGGAAACTGCCGGCGCGACGATCAACCGTTTATGCGGCAGCAGTTTACAGGCTGTGAACTCGGCGGCGCATGCGATCGCATACGGCGAAAGCGACGTCATCATCGCGGGCGGCGTCGAATCGATGACGCGCGCGCCCTTCGTGCAGCTGAAAGCCGAAAAGCCGTTCGAGCGCGCTCCCGAGCTTTACGATACGACCCTCGGCTGGCGGATGGTGAACCCTCGCATGCAAAAGCTGTATCCGCCGATCTCCCTCGGTGCCACTGCGGAAAATGTTGCCGAACGCTATGGCATTTCGCGTGAAGAACAAGATCGCTTCGCATACGAGTCGCAGACGCGCGTAAAAGCGGCGGTCGCCAAGGATGCCTTCAAAAACGAACTCGTTGCCGCCGGCGCCGTTACCGCGGACGAACATCCGCGCCCGGAGACGACGCTCGAGTCGTTAGCGAAGCTCAAGCCCGCGTTCAAAACCAACGGCACGGTGACGGCCGGGAATTCGTCGGGAATAAACGACGGCGCTGCCGCGCTGCTTCTCTGCGAAGCCGAAGCCGCGAAACGGCTTGGTCTGAGGCCCATCGCGCGCGTCGTCGCGACGGCGTCGGCGGGCGTGCATCCCGACTTCATGGGCCTGGGCCCGGTTCCGGCCACGCGCAAAGCCCTCGCGCACGCGGGTTTGGCGATCGATGCTATCGACCTGGTCGAGATCAACGAAGCGTTCGCGGCCCAATCGATTGCATGCTTGCGCGACCTGGAGATCGACCCAGCCAAGGCGAACGTCAACGGCGGCGCGATTGCGCTCGGGCACCCGCTCGGTGCGAGCGGCGCGCGCATCGCTACGACGCTGCTGCACGAACTGCGGCGCCGCGGCGGGCGTTACGGTTTAGCAACGATGTGTATTGGCGTCGGGCAAGGCGTCAGCACGATTTTCGAAAGGCTTTAATGGCGGTAACTGCAGCGGCTCCCAAAACTGAACTCTTCATCGGCAACCAATGGGCCGGCGCATCCGACGGGGCGGTGTACGACGATACCAATCCCGCTACGGGTGCAACCATCGCTCAGGTCGCAAACGCCTCTGCCGCCGACGTCGATCGCGCGGTGACCGCCGCGCGCAACGCGCTCGAGCGTGGAAAATGGGCCACGATGGCCGCATCGCGCCGCGCAAAGATCATCTACAAGATCGCTCAGCTGATCGGCGAGCGCGCGAACGACATCGCGCTCCTTGAGGTGCGCGACAACGGCAAGACTTTGGGCACTGCCAAGGGCGAGTTGGGCGCTATCGTCGATTGTTTCGAATTCTACGCCGGCGCCGCGACGAAAAATTACGGCAACAGCTTGCCGGGTCCGCTGCCCAATTATCTGGCGCAAACGGTGCGCGAACCGGTCGGTGTGGTCGGCGCGATCGTCCCGTGGAATTTTCCGCTGCTGCTCGCATCGTGGAAAGTCGCGCCCGCGCTGGCCGCAGGCTGCACGATCGTGTTGAAGCCGGCCGGGCAAACCCCGCTCTCCGCGCTCGAGCTGGCGAAGATTGTGCTCGAAGCCGGTTTACCGGAAGGCGTGCTCAACGTCATCACCGGTGAAGGACGGGATTTGGGCCAAGCGATTGTCGAGCATCCCGGCATCGACAAGATTGCGTTCACCGGCAGCACGGCAACCGGAAAGCGCGTTGCGGCGACCGCGGCGCAAACGGTGAAGCGCGTCACGCTCGAACTCGGCGGCAAGTCGCCATCGATCGTTTTCGACGACGCCGACGTGACGCAAGCCGTCAACGGCGCGCTCTACGGCGTTTTCTATAACGCGGGCCAATGCTGCGAAGCGCGTTCGCGCGTTTTAGTCCACGAAAGTATCGCCGACGAATTCATCGCGGCGTTTACCGGCAAAGCGCGCAAATTGCGCGTCGGCAACCCGGAGGATCCGCAGACGCAGATCGGCGCGATTACTACCCAAGAGCAGTACGACAAGATCAAATCGTACTGCGAAATTGGCGCCGGCGAGGGCGCGAAGCTGCTGCTAGGCGGCGAACCGGCGCGCGCGGGCGAGGGCTTCGAGGACGGCAAGTTCTGGAGCGTGAGCGCTTATGAAGCGCAACCGGCGCACCGCATTTCGCGCGAGGAAGTTTTCGGGCCGGTCGCGACCATTACGCGCTTTAAAGATGAAGCCGAAGCGATCGCGTTCGCAAACGACAGCGAATACGGTTTGTCGGCCAGTGTCTGGACGCAGAACCTCGGGCGCGCCGGCCGCACGGCGCGAGCGCTGCGCACCGGATGCGTCGCGATCAACACGCCGTACTCGGTTTTTCCGGGCATACCGTTCGGCGGTTACAAGCAATCGGGATACGGGCGCGAGTTGGGCATCGAAACGATGGCGCTGTACTCGGAAATCAAAAGTATCATTACCTACATCGGCGAGAAGCCGATCGATCCGTTTGGAGTTTAAGCCATAGAAGCCCTCAGGATCGGCACGACGTATCAAACCACATACGGCACGCTGTGGAAAGATGGAACGTTCTTTCCGCGCGGCACGCACGTGCTGGTCGTCGGCCTGCACCTCGTCGAAGGGTTTTGCGTACGCTTCCCCGTTGAAATAGACGGCGAGCCGCTCGAGACGTGGGAGGATTGGGAAGAGAGCGATTTCCTCGCTGACGAAGGCGAGGTCGAAACCGCGCCGCCGGTCTCGCAAGCCATGCTTTCCGAAGCGCGCGAAGTATTGCGCGACGCCGAAGATGGCTGTCATCTGCATTTCCACGAAGACGCGGATTAGCCGTCCGGGGGTCTCCGCGAGGCTCGGAGCCCATGGTGGTATAAGGAGTATTGATGGCGCGCATCGCGACGTTCGATGACTGGCTGGCTCTGCTGGCGGATTGGCAAAACGACATCGGCTTGAATAGAGAGCTGATCGATCGCTACATGCCCGGCTACCAATTCGAGGCGAAATACGGCGAGCTCCCGACCGAGGAAATTTATTTCGGCGATTTCCAGGGACAGCGGCGTTGGGATAAGCTCATGGAAGTGCCCGATCAGCGCATGCGCGACGCGCTTATGAACATGATCGTCTATCAGGGCGATACCGAATTCGCTTCCAACGAACAGCAACGGTTCTTGGTGAACAACTCGCCTTCCGAGTACGACTTGGCGTCGCTCGTGCGCATCATGGTCGAAGAGACGCGACACGGCTATCAGATGTGCCATTTGCTGATCAAGCATTTCGGCAACGACGGAAAGATTGAAGCGCAGAAATTACTGGAGCGCCGCGCCTATGGAAAGAAGAACCGGCTGCTCAACGCGTTTAACGACGACGTGACGCACTGGCTGGATTTCTTCGCTTACACCAACTTCATGGACCGCGACGGCAAATTTCAACTCACGATGCTCTCGCACTCTGGCTTCGCGCCGCTGGCGCAATCCATGGGCCCGATGCTTCGCGAGGAGTCCTACCACATGGGAACCGGCATCTCGGGGTTGAGGCGCATCGCGCAGGCCGGCGTCATTCCGGTCGAGCTGCAGCAAAAATATTACAACAAATGGATTTCAGGTTCGCTCGATCTCTTCGGAACGGATCACTCCGGTTCGGCACAGTGGGCGTACACATGGGGCATCAAGGGCCGCGTCGATGAGGACAAGGCCGGCGAAAAGGCCGACAAAGAACACCTTAACGAGCGTGCGCGCGGACAATTCTATGACGAGATCGGAAAAACGGTGGAGCGCGTCAACGCCGTCAACGCCTCGGAGACCAAACTCTATCTGCCCGACATACGCTTCAACCGGAAGATCGGACAGTTCGCCGGTCAGTACTGGGCCGTTGACGGGCGCTCGCTCACGCAACCCGAATGGGAAACCTATCTCCCGACGGTATTGCCGACGGCTGAAGACGAGAAGGCGGTCCAAGAATTGACCAAAGACTCCAGCTGGATCGCATCAAAAGGAAAAGATTAATGGCTACTACCGCAAACCCTTCGACAAACTCAGGGCAGGCTGGCACGTCGCAAACTCCGTTCGGGCGCGAAGCGCGCGCATTCGACGGAAAGCGCGTCATCAATTATTCGAAGGACGGGCACGTCGCCGTCATCGAGATGGACGATCCGCCGGCCAATACGTACACGCACGAAATGATGCGCCAGCTCGACGAGGCGATCTTGAACGCGCGCTTCGACCAGGAGGTCGAAGTCATCGTGCTCACCGGCAAGGGCGAGAAGTTCTTTTCGGCCGGCGCGAACATCGCGATGCTCAACTCGGTCACGCCGGAATTCAAGTACAATTTCTGCCTGCACGCCAACGAGACGCTCTCGAAACTCGAACAGACACCCAAACTCGTTATCGCCGCGCTGAACGGCCACTGCGTCGGCGGCGGCTTGGAAATCGCGATGGCCTGCGACATCCGCATCGGCCGGCAAGATGCCGGCAAGATCGGACTGCCCGAAGTGGCCCTCGGCGTATTGCCGGGAACCGGCGGCACGCAGCGGCTCGCGCGTTTGGTGGGCAAGTCTCGAGCGATCGAATTGATGGCGATGGGCCGCACCTTCAGCTTCGAGCAAGCGCTGGAGTGGGGCATCGTCAACGACGTGTACGAAGGCGACGCCGCGAGCTTCCGCGATCAAGCGCTTACGTACGCCAAACAATTCACGTCGCCGAACAAGGCGCCGATGGCGGTCGGTCATATCAAGCGCGCGGTGCAGACCGGCATGGAACTGCCGCTGCAAGATGCGCTTGCGCTGGAGCGCGAGCTGCAGTCGCTGCTGTTTAAGAGTGAAGACGCCAAAGAAGGGTTGGCGTCGTACAACGAAAAACGCACGGCGCGCTTCAAGAACAAATAGTATTCTAACGCTGGCGCGCAAAACGCTGTTCGAAGACTTGCCGCGCTTCTTTGTGGCGCTCTGTGGCATCGTTTTCGCGGTCACATTGCTTACCGTCCAGGTAGCGCTCTTCAGCGGTTTCTCGAACTCCACCACGCTTCCGATTGCCGAATCGAGCGCCGACGTCTGGGTCTGTGCGCCCGAGATGCTGTACTTCGAAGGCACGCTGCCAATCGCGTACGGCACGGTCGCTAAGATCCGCGCCATTCCCGGAGTCGCGCGAGCCGAAGCGCTGTCACTGGGCATCGCGCGTTGGCGCAGCCCGCACGATGAATTGGCGCTCGGGCGCGTGATCGGTTTCGATCCGCGCGGGACACTCTTTAATCCCGGGAATTCCAACCGCGCCACGGTGGATCTCTTGCGCAAACCGTACGCTTTTGCGGTCGACGCCACACAGCTGCATATCTTGGACCTGCGCGCCGGACAGAGCGGCGTGATCGGCACGCTGCCCGCGCATCTAGCCTACGTAACGCGTGGCACACAGCCCATCGTTTCGGCGACGTTTTTCTATACGTCGCTCGAGACCGCGAATGCGTACACGCCGTCGGCGCTGTCTTTTTTTTCACCGCCCGGATCGGCGCCGCCGCCGTTGGAAGATACCGATCCCATCATGTATGTCTTGGTGAAAGCGAAGAACCCGGCGGCTTCGGCTCAACTGGCAGCCGCAATTCAGCGCAGCATTCCACACGTCCGCGCGTTGACGCGCGCGCAAATGCTGGCGGCAACTCGCGACTACTGGGTCAAGCGCACGGGCATCGGCTTCATCCTGTCGCTGATCGCGCTGATGGGCGCCTTCGTGGGAATCGTCATCGTCGGCCAGATTCTCTACACGTCGATTAACGAGCATTTCCAGGAATATGGGACGCTCAAAGCGATCGGCGTGAACGACGCCTACCTCTACGGTGTGATCGCGTTGCAGGCAACGTGCATGGCGGTCATCGGTTATGTGCTGAGTTTGGCGCTGACGTTCTCGATTCGCGGGATCGCGGCCGAACGCGGCGTCGATATCCTGATCACGCCGGGTGGGGCGCTACTCGTGCTTGCCGCAGCGCTGGTTATTTGCATCGGCGCGGGCATGGTCGCGATGCAGCGCGTCGTTCGCTCCGATCCCGCCTTGGTGTTCCGAGCGTAACGTGCTCGATAAAGTTGCGGTATCGGTGCGCGACCTGCGCATGACCTACACGAGCACGAAACCGGTGCATGCGCTCAAAGGCGTCTCGATCGATATCCGGGAGGGAGAGATGCTGCTCATTATGGGCCCATCCGGATCGGGAAAGAGCACCCTGCTCTCGATCATCGGAGGGTTGCTGACGCCGACCGCCGGCAGTGTAGCGGTGCTGGGGAGCGAAATCACACGCTTGAGGCGGAAAGAATTGGCGCGCTTCCGCTTACGGAATTTCGGATATGTCTTTCAGGGATTCAATCTCTTCAACGCGATGACCGGAGCCGAGAACGTGGAACTCGCCTACAACGTCCGCGGCATTCGCGGCCGGCGCGCGCGCAAAGCTTCTCGCGACTTGCTCGCGCAGCTCGGTTTGGAGGAACACGCGAACCGGCCCGCGCGCGACCTTTCCGGCGGTGAGAAGCAGCGCGTCGCAATCGCCCGGGCGTTGGCCGGCGATCCGTGCGCGATTCTCGCCGATGAGCCGACCTCGCAGCTCGATACCGAAAACGGCGCAATCGTCACGAATATTCTGAGCGATCTGGCACGCAAGCGCGGGACGACGATCGTGATCACGTCGCATGATGACCGGATCCGCCGTGGCGCCGAACACGTCGTTCAGCTTGATGATGGGAGACTGTAAAGACATGCGCACGCTTACCGCATCCGCTGCAGTCCTGGTTTTCGCGATCGCGCTAGCGCAGCCGGCCGATGCGCGGTGCGGGCGAGGATCGTACCAAACGTTTTTGCACGGGTTTGAATCGGCGCGCGACTCGATGCGTACGAAACCGCAGCCGGCGTATAATGCCTTCGTGGGGCTCAAATCCAAAGCCGAAGCGTGCGGCCGGGGAGAAGACCGCGCCGACGTCCGCTACAAGCTGCAGCTCTTCGAAACCGGACTGGATGCCTATATCGGCGCCGCCGACGCCGAACGCGGAAATGTCGCGCGGGGCCGCGCGCAAGCCGATGCGGCGATGACGCAGGCGCTCGCAATCGAGCGCGCCCATCGCTCCAAGCCGTCCGATCTGCAGCTCGCGCAAGAGCTCGTCGCCCAGTTGAGAACGCCGCTGCAAATTATCGACGGCCTGCAAGGCTCGCCTTCGCCCGGGCCGAAGGCGACGCCATGATGTTGATTCGACGTTTCGTCGCCGCCTGCGCCGTTGTCACGCTGGCCTGCGTTACCCCGGCCGCGGCTCCCGCCGCCAACGCCCCGAGTGCGAACGCGCAATTCATTGCGCTCGCGCAGACGTTTTTCTACAACGGTTTTCGCGAACAGCCCGCGACGGCGACGGGGGCCGGCGTGCACACCTATGACGCGGTTCTCGACGACATGTCGGCCGCGGCCGTTGCGCGGCGCATCGCCGAAGAGAAGGGCTACCTCGCAAAGTTTGCGGCGTTCGCGCCGGCAACGCTCGACGCGGGTAACCGGATCGACCGGACCCTGATTGTGAACGCCATCCGCGACGATCTGTTGTCGGCGGAGACCCTCCAAGATTGGCGCCATAATCCCGATGTTTATACCGGCCTGGCCAGCGGCAGCGTCTTCGCGCTGATCAGCCGCGACTTCGCGCCACTCTCGACGCGGCTGCGCGATACCATCGGGCGCGAGAACGCGATTCCGAATCTCATTGCGCAGGCCAAAGCAAATCTGACGACGGTCAATTCGGCGACGCAAGAGATTTCGCAGGAACAAGCCGCCGGGGCCGCCGGATTCTTTGCCCAGACCGTCCCGGAGGCGTTTGCGGGCGTCCACGACGCCGCGCTGCAGGCGCAACTCAAGGCGTCCAACGCCGCCGTCATTGCGGCAATGCAGTCGTACGTCGCGTTCATCAAGGCGATGAAACCGAGCGGCACGTTCGCGATCGGCAGCGCCGCCTACGAAAAGCGCTTACAGTATGAAGACGCACTCAACATGCCCGTCGCGCAGTACCTCGGCTATGGCGAGCGAGCCCTCGCGCAAACCCGCGCGTGGTTCATTGCGACGGCGAAGAAGATCAATCCAAACGAATCTCCGGCAGCAGTCTACGCGTCGCTCGCGAAAGTGCATCCCAAACCGGCTGCGCTCTTGGATGTCGCGCGCGGCGATCTCAAGAAGCTGCGCGCGTTCGTCGTCGGACACCGGATCGTAACGCTGCCGCCGAGCGCCAACATCAGCGTGATACCGACGCCGCCGTTTGAACGCGCGTTCATTACCGCCGCCGAAGATTCGGCGGGCCCGCTCGAGACAGTTTCGACGCAGGCGTATTATTTCGTAACGCCGGTAGACACGGCATGGCCGGTCGCTCGCCAAGAGGGGTTCCTAGCGCAGTTCAACGACTACCAATTTCCGATCATCTCCGCGCACGAAGTCTATCCAGGACACTTCACCAACTTCAGCATCGAGCGCGGGCTGACGCTGAGTTTAACGCGCAAACTGCTGCAAAGTTCGGAGTTTGCCGAAGGCTGGGCGCATTACGACGAGCAGATGATGGTCGACCAAGGGTGGGGAAACGGCGATCCGCACGTGCGGCTCGCGCAGTTGGAGGAAGCGCTTTTGCGCGAATGCCGTTACGTTGTCGGTGTGAAGCTCCACACGGCCGGGTGGACGCTCAAGCAAGCGGAGGATCTCTTTCAGACGCAATGCTTCCAGACGCCGGCAGTGGCCCTGGAAGAAACGATGCGCGGCACCCAGGATCCGATGTACGGCTACTACACGCTGGGCAAACTCATGATACTCAAACTGCGCGCGGATTACCAAAAGAAGATGGGCTCCGCATTTTCCTTGCAGAAATTCCACGATGCGTTGCTGGCGCACGGCGATCCGCCGCTGCCGCTGGTTCGTCCGCTTCTTTTGGGAAAAGCCGACGACGGAAAGCCGCTGTAGTTAAGACTTAACGCAAACACTGTGCGTCAGTATCTTCTTGCCCTGCAGGTTGCCGGTGGCATCGAGCGTGTATTTCAGCGGAGTCAGGCGATTGTACACGACCGCGAGCGCGAGCTTCGGATAGACCGCGTGGAACGCGATGTGAGTGCTCCCGGACTCGGTTCCGTGCAGCACGTCGTAACTGCCGGGCAGAAACTCGTCGAGGACCACCCACGTACTGTCGGCTTTGCTGAACGTCACGGTGTGTTCCGCGGTCACTTGCCCCTTCGTGCTGTCCGTCGCGCGAATCCACGTGCCGCCGATCACGGGGGTCCAATCTTGGTCGAACGTTCCGGTCGAGCTGCCGGTTTGCGCGCATACCCAGTGTCCCCTTAACTGGAGAGCAACCAGGGGAGATGCGGCCGTTGCTGCGCGTCCGATCCCGGTGCCGCTCGCAAACACGGCAAACGCGATGCCGGCCAGCAAAAATTTTTGAATCATGTCGTGACCTCCACGAGTTGGCTTACCCATTATGGGACCTCGGCCTCCATCTCTTCGGGCTCTTCGGCCGGCTTAAAGCGTGCCTGCGCGACCAACGTCGGCACGATTGCCGTCAATATAACGACGGTAACCAGAGCCGTATATTGCGCCTGATTGATGTAGTGGTGCGTTAGTCCGTACAAACTCGAGATCGTCCCAAACGTCAGGCCGGTCGCCATCAGTAGCGTCAGGTAGGCTGCGTTGTCCCGCGAGAATCGAAAGCCGTATCGCGCAATCGGCAGCACGGCGACGATTTTCGCGATGATTTTTAGGAAAAAGAGAATCACGATCAGCCACGCGCTCCCCGCGGCGGCTGAAAATGATATATACGTTCCGGCTTTGATGAAATAGAAGGGAGCCAGCAGTGTCATCGTCATGGTTTGCAGCCGGCGCTTGATATCGGGATAGGTGAACATGAAACCGGCGCACGCTATGCCGAGGAAATACGCCGGCAGAACGCCTTCGCTCTTCGCGTACGTCGCCAGCGCCGCCAAAACGAAGATGACGGCGAAGAGTATCCGCAAGCCCGGTTCGCTGACGTAGCGGCGAGTGCGTTCCACGACGGCGGGAAGTAATTTTGGCATGACGATCATGCCGCCGACAATGCCCGCGATCAACAGCGCTAACCAGAGATTATAGTTTGCAAAGAGCAGCCCGAGCGCGGCGACCGTGCCTAAGTCGGTAAAAAAGCATGCGGCCAAAATGAGCTGCCCGAACTCGCGCCCCGCAAGCCCCGACTCCACCATGACCGCGTAGACGACCGCGACCGACGTCGTCGACATCGCAAGGCCGGCGATCTTGGCCGCCGGAAGAGACCAATGCGCGACGAAGAGCGCATAGCCCATCGCGGCCAGAAATGGCGCCAGAAAAGATGCCGCACCGAGCACCGTCGATGGAACGAGCTGTTTGCGCAGTACGACCGGATCGATCTCCGCGCCGGCCAGAAACGTAAGCAAGATGCTGCCGAAACCGGCGACAAAATCGATCCAGCCGTTGGTGTGCAGCATGATGAAATTGCCGGCGAGCATGCCGATGATGATCTCCGCCAGCGCTGCCGGCATCTTTACGCGGATCGCGATGAAAGCGCTCAAAGCCGCAAGCGACATCCAGATCGCCGCGACCAACCACATGTTCATGAAAAACTCCCGTCATAGCGTTTGTGCAGACAGGAGCCATCAGCCGTTACCGGCGGTTAGCGGGAAGCTCCATTCCCTTCGAAGGCGGCGTTTTCGAGTTCGGAGTTTAGTCCGTGCGTAGGAGCGCGAAGCACTCGGCGTGCGTTGTGGTCGGAACCCCGCAGAGCCTCCGGTACGGACCCGGATGGTAGTTCAGGCTGTTGTACGGGGCAGGAATGGTCTCACTTTCCGGACGGGCGAACGCGCCGGTGGCGCCATTCGGCGTGCCGAGCCCGGTCGGCCCGTCGTAGCCTACACCGGCCGTGCAGTAGTATGACGGACTGGTGCTACAAGGTCCATTTGTACCTGAAGTGACGTCGTACAGCGAGAGTGTGCGCGAGTACGGAAACGATCCGTAAACCACGGTCGCGCCGTTTCCGGCGATGGCATAGACTGATGCGATAACCGGAGCGGATTCGCTCGTGCCGCCTACTCGTCCCCATCCGGGTGACTGGTACGTGTCGTACGTCCAGACTGCCGTGTTGGGATCGGCGTTGGCCGAAACGTCGGCCGTCATGCGCATCGCGCAGCCGGTATCCGTTTGCCAAACCGGCTTTGTGATGAACAAGCTGCAGCCGCTGCCTGTTCCGGAGCTCGCACCGCTGCTGCCCCATGCGGTTTCGGACCACCCCCGACCGCCTGCCGAGGCAACGAGAGCCGTACCGCCCACCGCCGTTACGAAGGCCGAGGAGGCCGGATAGCTCACGCCGGCCGCAAAAGCGTTGTCGCCGGTACTTGCCGTGATGGGTACTCCGGGATGATTGAAGTTGACCTCAAAGCTGAGTATCCCAGCTCCTTCGGTCCCGCCCCAGCTGTTGCTGACCTCGGTTGCGCCCAGGACCACCGCCTCGTTTTCGGCTGCGAACAAGCTGTTGAACGAATTACTGGTCCCTTCGACAAGCAGAATTTTGCAGTTCGGGCAGATCGCAGAGACCATGTCGACATCCAATGAGATTTCGCCGGCCCAGCCTGCGTCGGGAATCGGATAATTCGTTGAGCCGTCTTGCGCGCGTTTCTTGAAACAGCCGTTCGCCGAGGTGCACGCCGGCAGGCCGAACGCGGCGCGATACACCGCTAGATCGCTCTCGGCCGTAGGATCATCATATGCATCGACGATCGCTACTGTTTGCGTTCCGCCGCCCGATGCCGAACTTGAGGCTAAGTTATATGCCGACTGCAAGTCGCACGGATAATAGCCCGCCCGCGAGACGCCTGGGGTCGGGATCGGGCACGGACCCGTTACCAGGAATGATCCAAGGATGACGCCGTTGACGAGGGCCCTGAAGCGCGTCCCGGTAAACGCTGTGCCGCCGTTGTACGTCATGGTAACCGGAGTGCTCGACGATGAAACCGAGGTGACGCTAAGCCCGGTGCTTCCCGTCTGATCGAGGGTTGTGAAAGTGATCGGGCTCGCGTAGGTTCCGGTAATCGTTTTGCCGTTGACGTCTTTTTCGACGATCGTCAACGGGACGGATTTCGGTGTCCCGAGTGTTACCGGCGTGAACGGCGATCCGGACGAGTCGGTAATGATGATGTTCGCGACGGGACCGAACGCGGGCAGCGGGGCCGAATAGATCGCGCCCGACGAGCTGGTCAAATACAGACTCGATCCTGCGGAGATACTCAGTAAGCCCGCGCCGTTTTGCGCGGTAAATCCCGGAGTGTTGAGATCGAAATAATAGACTTGGTTGCCGCTCGGCGCGACGGGATAACCCAGCACGAAGAAGCCGCCGTTCGTCGTCGGCGTAATGGCCGAAGCCGCGCCCGGAACTTGGGAGAAGGTCAGATTCGCATTCTCATACCAAATCGAGCCCGAAGAACTTAGGATGTAGAGTCCGCCGGCGTTTATCGCGCCGGTCATGCCGGCTCCCGCCGGGAAGTTGTTGGTGTCCCAGTTCGCGGCGAGCACGACGCCCGAACCGTTGAGCTGCGTCCATCCGGCGCCTGCTGAGTAGTGCCAAATTGCGCGGTCGGGGCCGGAGCCGCCGTTTGACAGCACGTAAATTCCATTGGTTGAATCGGCGGTAATGCTGTTGGTGGCGCCGCCGCCGGGCGACGTCCACGTTCCGCTGACGTAATGCCAGATGCCGCCGCCCGAATTAATTGCCCACAATGAACCATCGGCTGCAACCGAGAGGCGCGATGCAAGTCCCGAGATATTCGTCCAAACACCTGAAGCATAATGCCAGATGTACTTATCCGCGCTGCTGCTGGGCTGATCTGAGAGCACCCACAGCGTTCCGTCCGGACTGGCTGCAACGGCGCTAGCGGTGCCGGGCACCTGCGTCCAGCTCAGCGGCGGTTGAGCGATGTCGGAGTGGGGCGCAGTCGTCATCGCGCTCGCGGGAAGAATCTCGGTCTTCGCCATCGGCGCGGCCGGAATGGTTCCGGGCGAGACCGATTGTGGCGTAACCGGCGGCGTCACGCCGCCGCCTGGAAGAAGCCCCGAGCTGCCGCCGCCATGAGAACACCCGGCGGCGAGGACGGCAAAAAGAACGCTGATAATAATCGGCTTGCGCATCAGACGCGATTCCCTTCCTCCGGTAGGGCAACCCCCTTCCGTGGCTCCGGAAACGTTAGGATATGCATAAGAATTGGGCCTAAGCAGGCGGCAAACGCTCGCGAGCAAGCATTTCCCGGTAGATTTCCTCGACCCGGGCGATGGTATCGATTTCACGGGGCGGCTTGTCGTCGCGCAGCCGGACGATGCGCGGAAAGCGCAGCGCGAAGCCGCTTTCGTGTAGACCGCTTGGTTGGATAATGTCAAAGGCGACCTCGAGCACGACCTCCGGCTCGACCGCGATGGCGTGCCCGCGCTTTCCCCGCTGGTGCGCCAGGAACCACGGCGTGAGCTCGGCGATCTCCGCATCGGTTAAGCCCGAATACGCCTTGCCGATCGTTTGCAGCTCGCCGCTGTTTCCGCGCACCGCGAACGTGTAGTCGGAAAGCACTTTAGCGCGCTTCCCATGTCCCCACTCGACCGCGACGACCACAACGTCGAGCGTGGAGAGCTCGCGCTTGAGTTTGAGCCACCATTTGCCGCGGCGCCCCGGATGATACGGTGAGTCGCTGCGCTTGAGCATGATGCCTTCATGTCCGCGCTCGCGCGCCGCTTCGAACAGCTCGTGCAATTCTTCGGGTGCGGGCGTTTCGGAAAGGGGCGTGAACGGAGCGATTTCCAAATGCCCACGTGAAGCAACTGTTTCGGCCAAGCGCGCCCGCCGCGAAACCAACGGCTCGTCGATCAAGAAATCGTCACCCGATGCGAGCATGTCGAAGACGAAGTAGCTGACAGGCACTTCCTTTAGAAGCTCGGGCTCGACGGTTTTTCGCTGCAGCCGCGCTTGCAAGTAGCGAAACGGCAGCACGTTCTCGCCTCGCGTGGCGACGAGCTCGCCGTCGAGCATGAAATTGCCGGGAATGGCTTCGAGCGCGGCGGCGACCTCGGGATACGATTGTGTGACGTCGTTCAACGTGCGCGAGAAGAGTTTTACGCTCTCGCCGGTTTTGTGCGCCTGTGCGCGAATGCCGTCGAATTTTTCTTCGGCCAGCCACGTGCCCGTGCGCAGATCTTTGTACTTGGAACCGTAGAGTATTGGAGTCGCCAGCATGAAGCCGATTGGCGAACCGTAGGTCACGCGCAGATCGCCGAGCTTTCCGTCGCGCGCCGCGGTCGCAACGGCGCCGATATCACCCGCCGCCATGACCGCGCGCCGGACGTCGCGCGCGTCGCACTCGAAAGCGGCGGCAACCGCGTCGGCGACGAGTCCTTCACGCAGGCCGATGCGAAGATCGCCGGTCATAATCTTGATCACGTACGTGGCTTCGGTTGCGTCGGTGCACGCGCGCAGAATGCGCTCGCACAGCGCTTCACGTTTTTTTCCGGCGGCTTTGCCGCGCGTGTTTGCGATCTCTTCGAAGAGCGCATAGAGCGAAGCCGGCGTCAGCGTCTCGGAGAAAAGCGCGAGGTCCAACGCGGGCCGGACGAACGGTCCGAGCGCCGCGCCGAGATCCCCGTGTTCGCGGTAATTCGCGCCGAGCTCGGTTTCCTTAAAGCCCCACGCGTTTCGCGAGGCCGCTACGACGGTGCGCCGGCCGATGCCCAGACTGCGGTTGTCGCGCGCGGCGAAGGGGTTGCCGGTGAAGAAGCGTGCCGCCGCGCTCAGATTGGGGTCATCGAGCGAGCGAAAGTACTCCGCGAGCAGCGCGATCTTTTCGAGCTTGCCGGCGCGCGCCGCAATCGCCGCGCAGGTTCCTCCGAAGCGGAGCATTCCTTAAAAAAGCGCCAGCTGCGTGTGTTCCTCTAAGTACTCTGCGTCGATGCCCAGGCGCCGCAAGCGATAGACGAAATCCGGCCAGCCATGGTTGAGTAAAACCTTCTTCGGCTGCGCCATTTCGATGTATCGCAACAGGGCCGGATAATCGGCGTGATCGGAGAGTGGGAAACAGCGATCGACGCCGTAGCGGAATTTCGCGCTGCGATCCATCGACCAGCCGGTCAACACGGCAGTGCGCACGGGCTTGCCGCGCAGAGCTTTCGGCAGCGCTTTTCCGGAGGGCGGCCAGACGACAGCGCCGTTGGCGTTAAACGTCAGCACATCGTAGCGGTCGTATTTCGGCAGTTGCACGCCGCAGGTCTCATAGACGCGGCATAACGTCTCGATAGCGCCGTGCACGGTCACGCCGATCTGTGCGTTGCCGAGAATCGCGACGGCTTCTTGCGCCTTTCCTAACGAGTAAGCGAAGAAGACCGGTACTGCTCCGGCCTCGAGCGCGTCGCGCGCGAACGCGATCATTTCGGCCGCCACTTCCTCCCGGGGCGGAAATGCATATTGCGGACGGCCGAACGTGCATTCCATCAGCACGAGATCGCACTGTTTGACCTCGGGAGGCTCGGCGGTGAGCGACGCGTCGAGTTTAAAGTCGCCGGTGTACACGAAACTGCCGTGCTCGCCTTCGATCAGAATCTGCGAGCTGCCGAGCACGTGGCCGGCGGAAAATAACGTCAGCCGGTGATTCCCGGTGGTCCATGGTTCGTTGAAGCCATGTTCTTCGAAAACGCTGAGTGGACGCGGAGGTTTTGGCGTTTTGAAACCGGCGAGCAGCGACGGCTGCGTAGCGCGCGCTTCGCGGCGCGCGAATTTCGCGCGGCAGATCGCGGCGGTGTTGGGCGTGGAGACGATCGTGTCGTGTTCGCGCGCGTGATCGGAGTGACCGTGCGAAACGTAGCAGCGTCCGCGCGAACGCATCGAGTCGATCCAAAGATCGATCGCTTCCACATAAAGCGACTTATCTGCCAGCGAGAACACCGTTCTATTTTCCGTCGGGCCGGGCGCGCGGCCTGTGCAGCTTTTGGCAGCCGGGCGCGGTTCTTGGCTTGCATGAGCCGTATCTATGAGAATTTGGCCGACTCGTTCGGCAACACCCCGCTCGTTAAACTCCCCCGCCTTTCCAAGGGGCTGCCCGGAACGGTCGCCGTGAAGATGGAGTCGTTCAACCCGGCCGGTTCGGTGAAGGATCGCATCGGGATTTCGATGATCGAAGCCGCCGAACGCGAGGGACGCCTTCGTCCGGACTCGGTGATCATCGAGCCGACCAGCGGAAACACCGGCATCGCGCTGGCCTTTGTGGCCGCCGCCAAAGGCTATCCGCTGATTCTGGTCATGCCCGATACGATGACCGTCGAACGCCGCAACCTCCTTAAAGCTTACGGTGCACAGGTCGTGCTGACGCCCGGCGCTGAGGGGATGAAGGGCGCGATTGCCAAGGCCAACGAGATTCGCGCAACCGACCCGCCCAAATATTTCATGCCGCAGCAGTTCGAAAATCCGGCGAACCCGGAGATCCACCGCCGCACGACGGCGGAAGAGATCTGGCGCGACACCGATGGCACCGTCGACGTCTTCGTGGCGGCCGTCGGTACCGGCGGAACGATTACCGGCGTGGGCGAGGTGCTGCGCGAGCGTAGGCCCGGCGCGCGGATCATCGCCGTCGAACCCGACACCTCGCCGGTGCTTTCCGGCGGCACTCCCGGTCCGCATAAGATTCAAGGAACCGGAGCGGGCTTCGTTCCGAAGATTCTCAACACGGAAATTTACGACGAGGTGATCCGCGTTACGGACGCGGACGCGATCGCCACAACGCGCCGGGCGGCGCGCGAAGAAGGCATGCTCGTGGGAATTTCTTCGGGCGCGAACATTTGGGCAGCGCTGCAAGTCGCGGCACGCCCCGAGTCGAAAGGCAAGCTCATCGTGACCATTGCTGCCGACACCGGCGAACGCTATCTTTCTAACCCCGTGTTCGCCGAACAAGAAACGCGGATTGTCGAAGCCGCCCTCGTTTAACGTTTACGTTTCTCGCGGCGGTATCGTGGAATCGATCCACGCTGTCGCCGCGTGCGCTGTCGACGCCCAAGAAAAAACGGTGCTCGCGTATGGGGACGCCGACGGCTTTCCCGTTTTCTTACGTTCGAGTGCGAAGCCGTTTATCGCCGCGGCCGTTATCGAAGCGGGCGCGCGCGAACGCTTTGGACTCGAACCGCGCGAGATTGCCGTCATGGCTGGCTCGCACGGCGGACAATCGTTTCACGTCGAAGCGGTGCGATCGATTCTCCAGAAGATCGAAATGCCGGAGGACGCGCTGCAATGCGGCGTGCATCCGCCATACAACGCGGCGGCGGCGTTAGAGCTGGAACGCGCCGGCATTCCGCTGACGCCGGTATACAACAACTGTTCAGGCAAACACGCCGGCATTCTGGCACTGTGTAAGATCATGAACGCCGACGCGCGGACGTATCTTGAATTGGAGAATCCGGCGGAGCACCTGATCTTGGATTTTTGCGCGCGCGTTTCGGATGTGAAGATGGCGGAGATGCCGGTCGCTATCGACGGCTGCGGCATTCCCGTCTACGCGGCTCCACTGCGCAACGCGGCGCTGTCGTTTCTGCGCCTAGCGACGCTCAATGGCGTGAGTGCGGAAGACGCGGCGGCATTGCGGATCGTGCGCGATGCCATGATGGCTTTTCCCGAATACGTTTCGGGCACCGGCGAATTCGACGCCCGTTTAATGGAGGCCGGCGGCGGTTCCATCGTCTGCAAAGCGGGAGCCGAAGGCGTGCACGGCGTCGGCGTGCTAGCTCCGGGCCTCGGCCTGGTCTGCAAGGTGCTCGACGGAACAGCGCGCGCTCGCGGCCCCGCGGTTCTGGCGCTGCTCAAGAGCCTTGGCGCGCTCTCAGCCGCGCAGCTGACCAAACTCGCGGACCTCGAGCGCCCAATAGTATATAATCGGGCTGGGCGCGCCGTCGGCGACATCAGCGCCCGCGAAGGATAACTTTGGCAGACTACCTGCAACTCTTGGGCGAGCGCGTGCTCGTTTTCGATGGGGCCATGGGCACGCAGATCATGGACCTCGAACTCACCGCCGACGATTTCGGCGGTGTTCGTTATCAGGGCTGCAACGAAGCTCTCGTTTTGACACGCCCGGATATCGTCCGCGACATCCACGAAAAGTACTTGGAAGCCGGCGCCGACGTACTCGAAACCGACACGTTCACGGCATCGCGTCTGAAACTGGATGAGTACGAGCTGGGCAGTAAAGTCGCCGAAGTCAACCGCACCGCCGCGCAACTCGCGCGCGCCGCGTGCGATAAATACTCCACACCGGATCGCCCGCGTTTCGTGGCCGGTTCCATGGGCCCGACGGGCATGCTGATCTCTTCGTCGGATCCGTCGCTTTCGAAAATTACATTCCAGGAGCTTGCGGACTTGTACGGCGAGCAAGCGCGTCATCTCGTGGAAGGCGGCGCGGATTTCTTGCTGCTCGAGACGATGCAGGATCTGCTTGAGCTCAAAGCCGCCGTCGCCGGCATCACGCGCGAATTCGCCAAGGGCATGCGCCGCGTTCCCATTCAGGCGCAGCCAACGCTCATCACCGAAGGCCGCATGCTGCTGGGAACCGACGTTCGCGCGATTTGCGCGACCGTGGGCGCGCTACCGGTCGACGTGATCGGTTTGAATTGTTCGACCGGACCGTCGCAGATGCGCGATCCGATCCGTTACCTCTGCGAAAACTCCGACCGGTACATCAGCGTCATTCCGAACGCGGGCCTGCCGCTGATGGGGCCGCGCGGTGAAACGATCTATCCGGAAACACCTGCCGAGCTTTCACGCGAGCTGGCGGAGTTTGTGCGCGACTTCGGTGTGAACGTCGTGGGCGGCTGCTGCGGCACGACTCCGGAGCACGTCGCAGCGATCCGCGCGGAGGTCGACGCGCTGGCGCGCGCCGGAAAGCGCGGCCGCATTCCGATCGCGCAGCCCAAGCAATTCGCCGCGTCGGCTATGACCGCGATCGCGCTCGAACAAGAGCCGCGTCCGCTGCTCGTTGGCGAGCGCATCAATTCGCAAGGCTCGCGCAAGATCAAACGCCTGCTGCTCGAGGACAACTTCGACGACATCACGCTGGTCGCGCGCGAGCAAGTCGAAGGCGGCGCGCACGCGCTCGATATCTGCTGTGCGCTGACCGAACGCACCGATGAAGACGAGCAGATGCGGCTCATGGTGCGCAAGCTCGCGCAGTCGGTCGAGGTTCCGTTGATGATCGACTCGACCGAGCCGAAGGTGCTGCAGGCAGCGCTCGAAGCCTATCCGGGACGCGCGATCGTGAACTCCGTGCATCTCGAGAGCGGGCGCGCGAAGATCGACGCGGTACTACCGCTCGCGATGGAGCATGGCGCGGCCGTCGTCGCGCTGACGATCGACGAAACCGGCATGGCGAAAACCTCCGAGCGCAAGCTCGAAGTTGCCAAACGCATTTACGATATCGTCGTGAACGAATACGGCTTGCCCGCCGGCGCACTGATATTCGACGATTTGACCTTTACGCTCGCGACCGGCGATCAAGAGTACATCAACTCGGCGGTCGACACGATCGACGGCATCAAAGCGATCAAAGAAGCGTTGCCCGGCGTCTTGACCTCACTCGGCGTCAGCAACGTCTCGTTCGGATTAAATCCCGCGGCGCGCTCAGCGCTGAACTCGGTCTTCCTGCATCACTGCGTGCAAGCCGGACTCGACATGGCCTTAGTCTACGCTAAAGAGATTACGCCGTACGCCGAACTTGACGCAACCGAGCGCGAGTTGTGCGACGACATGGTTTTCAACCGCCGGCCCGATTCGCTGCAGCGGTTGATCGAGCACTACGAAGGCGCAGTTTCAACGGCCGATGGCAGAGGCGAGAAGAAGGACGACGACGCCGACGCTCCGCCGGACGTACGCATTCACAACGCGATCCTGCGCCGCCGCAAAGACGGCATCGAAGCCAAAATCGACGAGGCGCTGCTGGCGCGCGGCCCGGTCGAAGTGCTCAACGAAATACTGCTGCCCGCGATGAAGGAAGTCGGCGACAAGTTCGGCGCGGGCGAGCTGATTTTGCCGTTCGTGCTGCAGTCGGCCGAAGTCATGAAAAAAGCGGTCGCGCACCTCGAGCAATTCCTTGAGAAAAAGGAAGGCCAGACCAAAGGCAAAGTCGTGCTTGCGACCGTCTTCGGCGACGTGCACGACATCGGCAAAAATCTCGTGCATACGATTCTGGCCAACAACGGCTATACGGTGTTCGATCTCGGCAAGCAAGTGCCGATGAATACGATTTTGGAAAAGGCGGTCGAAGTGAAGGCCGACGCGATCGGCCTGTCGGCGCTGCTCGTCTCCACGAGCAAACAGATGCCGGTCTGCGTGCAAGAACAAGATACGCGCGGCTTGCAGTTCCCGGTGCTCGTCGGTGGCGCGGCCATTAATCGCGATTTCGGCCGCCGGATCTCCGTACTCGAAGGGAACCGCTACTTCGAACCCGGTTTGTTTTACGCCAAAGATGCGTTCGAAGGTTTGCAAGTGATGGAGACGCTGACCGGCGATCCGGTCGAGCGCGACAAGTTCATCGAGCAGGCCAAGCGCGAGGCGCTCGCACCGCGTGCTCCGCAGCAGCCGGCGAAGGCGAGCAACGGAGCTATTCAGTATTCGGCCGTTAAAGCCGATCGCGCGCCGGTTCCCAAGCCGCCGTTTTTCGGCGCGCGTTCGATGCGCGAGGTCGACCCCGCCAAGCTGTGGCCGTGTTTCGACATGCGCAGTTTGTACCGGCTCTCGTGGGGAGCTGCCAACACCAAGGGCGATGCGTTCGAAAAACTCGTTCGTGAGGAATTCGACCCGCGCTTACATCGCTATCAAGAATCGGCCGCCGAGTTTTTGGATCCGCGTTTTGTGTACGGCTATTTTCCGGCGGCGGGAAGCGGTAACGATGCGATCGTCTACGATCCGGAAGATCCTTCGCGAGAAATCGCGCGCTTCACATTCACGCGGCAAGCGGGCGGCGAGCATTTGTCGCTGGCGGATTACCTGCGCGAGCCGGAAAACGGGCGCGGCATTGATGTCGTTGCGTTACAAGTCGTCACCGTCGGATCGCGCGCTTCGGAACGAATCGCCGAGCTGCATGCGGCCGGCGAGTACAGCGAATCGTATTTCTTGCACGGCTTTTCCGTGCAGAGCGCGGAGGCGCTGGCTGAATATGCTCATCGCCACATTCGATCGGAATTGGGTTTACCGGACGATCGCGGCAAGCGCTACTCGTGGGGATATGGCGCATGTCCGGACCTCTCGCAGCACGAAATCGCGTTCCGTTTGCTCGACGCCGGCAACGCCATCGGCGTAAAACTGACTGAGGCGTTCCAAATCGTTCCGGAGCAATCAACGGCGGCCATTATCATGCATCATCCGAAAGCCGCCTACTTCAATGCAGCGGCCGTGAGGGAACTCGAACCAGCTTAGCAAAGCCATACGTTTGACATACTACGCTGAGCGTAGTATACTGGCGTTAGGGTGATACGTTCTTTCGCAAACAAAGACACCTTGCGTCTTTTCGAGCAACAACAGGTCCTTCGGTTTCACTCGATTGAGCGAGTCGCGTTGCGACGGTTGCTGTTGTTAAATCAGGCGCGCTCCCTGCACGACTTGAAAGGCCCGGGGTTCGGGCTCGAAGCACTGAAGGGTCGGCGAAAAGGACAGCACTCAATTCGCATCAACGACCAATGGCGCATCTGTTTTGCTTGGCACGGTGGGGATGCGTTTGATGCGGAAGTTACGGATTATCATTGAGGAATATGCGTACAAAGAAAATTGCACCGGTTCACCCGGGTGAGATCCTCGTCGAAGATTTTATGGCCCCTCGGGGGTTAACGGCAAATCGCCTGGCGTTGGATTTGCACATTCCCGCAAACCGGCTGACTGAGATAATCCGCGGACGCCGTAGCATCAGCGCGGACACAGCGCTTCGCCTAGCTCGCTATTTTGGCACGTCTGCGGAATTATGGCTGGGGCTGCAGGCCGATTACGAACTTCGCAAAGCCAAGGACGAGATTGGCAGTCGAGTTGAGCGCGAAGTCAGCATTGCTTGACCTGCGCAATTGGAAGGAGCTGTCGCACGCGTAAGTAACCGAAAACACATATGCGAATTTCTGCTGCATTAGCGATCGTCTTATTATCGGCATGTTCCGGTGCGAACAATGCCTCGACCTCAAAAAATACCACCACGACGACAACGACCGCGGTGACTGCGGCTCCCAGCCCCGCCCCTCCGGGGCAGGTTGTGAAGATCGGAATCGATCTGCCGCTCTCGGGAGGCGACGCGTCGGTGGGTATCAGCACCGAGCAAGGCGCGCTGCTCGCCATCGATCAGGCGCAAAAAAACATGCCGCGCGGATATACGCTGCAAGGCGAAGGGCTCGACGATTCCGTGCAAGGCGTGCACAATCCCGAACAGGGCGTCTCCAACGTGCGCAGCTTTATCAGTGATGCGGCGGTGCTCGCCGTTGTCGGACCGTACAATTCCAATGTCGCGCGCGCGGAGATTCCGGTGACCAACGCGGCGGGACTGGCGCAGATCGGCCCGTCGGTCGTTGCCGATAACCTGACCATCGGACCGGAAGCGGCGCAGCTGCGGCGTACCAATCCGTCGTGGAATACATTTTTCCGGGTCTGCACCACGGATTCGCGTCAAGGTGCGGCGCTCGCGCAATTCGCGCGTTCGCTCGGATTCAAACGCGCGTACATCATCGACGACAACGAAACGTATGGACTCGATCTCGCCGATCGTTTCGAGAAAGACTTCACGAACGACGGCGGCACGGTTCTCGCGCGCGATCATCTTGCCAAGAACACGCAAGACTTTAAATCGTTGCTGCTCAAGGTGCTCGCTGCGAAGCCGGACGTCGTGTTTTTCGGCGGCGTCACCAGCACCGGCGGCGGGTTGCTCCGCAAGCAAATGTTTAGCGTCGGACTGGGAAAGACGGCGTATATGGGCGGCGACGGTTTGGCGGATCTCGCGACGGTGGCGGCGGCGCAGGCCGACGGAAGTTATTATACGCTAGCTGCGCCGAACGCGATGAAACTCTCCGCGGCGCAGGCATTCGTCAAAGCATACCGGGCGAAGTACAACGCCGACATTGGTCCGTATAGCGCCAATGCCTACGCGGCGGCGCAGGTGGCTGCTAGTGCGGTCGTTCGCGCGATCCGTAGCGGCCACGGCACGGTGCCGTCACGCACGGCGGTCGTCGCAAATGTCGCGTCGACGAAGCTCGAGACGCCGATCGGTCCGATCAGTTTCGACAAGTACGGCGACGTGACGAATCCGGTGCTGAGCCTTTATGGCTTTAAGAACGGCCAGTCGTACTTTATCCGGCAGATCCAATTGAAACTCTAGCAAGTAGCAAGCGGCTCATGTATGTGTCATGGTGAGCAAAGTGGTGTCATGGTGAGCGGGCGCCATAGGGCGCCCCAGTCGAACCATGCCCGAGCTTGACGAGGCCCGCATAGCTTGCACGAGTTCCTAGCGCAGCTCTTCAACGGCATCGCCCTCGGAGGCATCTACGCGCTCATCGCGCTGGGCTATACGATGGTCTACGGCATCATCGGGCTCATAAACTTCGCGCACGGTGACGTCTACACGCTCGGTTCGTTCTTCGCGCTGACGATATTGACGGCGCTCGGCGTTTCGGGCGAACTGCACGGCGTGGCGTTGGTTGTGGATGTCGCGATCGCGCTGATCGGCGCGGCGCTCCTCTGCGGCATTGTTGGCGTGCTGATAGAGAGGCTCGCGTACCGCCGTTTACGTAACGCGCCACGTTTGGCGCCGCTGATTACCGCGATCGGCATCTCGTTCATTCTGGAAAACGTGATGCAGATCTGGAAAGGGCCGGCGCCCGTTCCGTTTCCGGCAGTCGTGCCCAACCCGTCCGTCATGATCGCGGGCGTTGCCGTTGGGGCTCAGCAGTTCTTGCTGGTCGGACTGGCGGTCGTGATGATGGTCGCGTTGCAACTGTTCATTCACAACACGCGGCTCGGCCGCGCGATGCGCGCCACGGCGGAGGATCGCGACGCCGCACAACTGATGGGCATCAACATCAATAAAACCATCATGCTGACATTTTTGATTGGCAGCGCGCTGGCAGGCGTGGCCGGCTTCGTCTCGGGCGTCTATTATCAGTCGACGTGGTTTTTCAACGGTTTCGGAGCCGGGCTGAAAGCGTTCACCGCGGCGGTGCTCGGCGGGATCGGGAACATCGCCGGCGCGATGCTCGGCGGGTTCTTAATCGGCATCATCGAGTCGTTTGCGACATGGAAGTTCGGCGGACAATGGAGTAACGTCACGGTCTTTGCGATTCTGATCCTCGTACTCGTCTTTCGTCCGTCAGGTCTGCTCGGTGAAGCTGTGTACGAGCGCGCATGATTTACGCTTATTTTTTGGTTGCCATCGCCGTCGTCGTAGTCGCGCAGCGCCTACCGGATTTGCGCGCCAAGCGCGGGCTATTTTTACTGCTGGGCGTCGCGTTATTGTGCGCACCCCTGTTCGACCGTAACGATTCGACGTTCAACGTACTTGCCGATGCCGGCATTTTCGTGCTGCTGGCGCTCGGACTGAACATTGTCGTCGGCTTCGCGGGCCTATTGGATCTCGGCTATGCAGCGTTCTTTGCGATCGGCGCCTACACGTACGCGATGATGGCCAGCCCGCAGTTCAATCTGCACCTGCCGTTTTGGCTGCTCCTGTTTTTGGCGGCTGCGTTTGCGGCGGTCTTCGGCATCATTTTGGGCGCGCCGACCTTGCGGCTGCGTGGTGATTATCTGGCCATCGTCACGCTCGGCTTCGGCGAAATCGTGCCGCAGATTTTCCAGAATCTCACCAAATACACCGGCGGACCCAACGGAATCGGGGCGCTTGATTTTCCATCGCTCTTTGGCCGCTCGTTCGGCCAGAACACGATTCCGTATTATTACGTGGTGCTCGCGCTCATCGCTTTGGCGCTATTCTTCGCCTACAATTTGCGCGACAGCCGCCTAGGGCGCGCGTGGATGGCGATCCGCGAAGACGAACTGGCCGCGCGCCATATGGGCATCAACACGACGGCCGTAAAACTCGCCGCGTTCGCACTAGGCGCGTCGTTCAGCGGTTTGGCCGGCGTCGTTTTTGCCGCCAAACTGAGTTTGGTCTCGCCCGACCTCTTTCAATTTCAAGTGAGTGTCCTGATCGTTTCGATGCTCGTGTTGGGCGGAATGGGAAACATTCCGGGCGTTATCGTTGGCGCGCTGGTCCTGGTGCTCGTGAACAACGTGGTGCTTCCGCAAGCGAATACCATCGCTGCGGGCGCCGGTCTGCACGTCGATTTTGGCAACTACCATTTCTTCATCTACGGCGCGATCTTAGTGGGCATCATGCTTTTCCGGCCGGAGGGACTGCTGCCCAGCCGTCAGCGCAAAGAGGAACTGCATCATGCTGCGGCTTGAGGGCGTAACGAAGCGTTTCGGCGAGTTGGTCGCCGTAAACGATCTGTCGCTGAACGTTGCGGCCGGAAGCATTTCGGCGATCATCGGTCCGAACGGCGCTGGAAAATCTACCGTCTTTAACATGGTGAGCGGGATCTACCGGCCAAGCGCCGGTGAAATACTCTTCGAAGATGCGCGCATCGATGGATGGCCGGCGCATCGCATCGCGGCCGCCGGCATCGCGCGCACGTTTCAAAACATCCGGCTCTTTTCGTTCATGGCGGCCATCGATAACGTGCTGGCGGGAGAAGATGCGCACTTACATGCGCGCCTTTGGGACTCGCTGCTGCACACACCGCTTCAGCGCCGTGAGGAAAAAGCCGCGCGCGAACGTGCGCGAGAATTGCTGAGGTTCGTTGGTTTGGAAGGCGTCGCCGAAACGTACGCTCGCAATCTGCCTTACGGTTCGCAGCGCCGCCTTGAAATTGCGCGTGCGTTGGCGAGCCGTCCGAAACTGCTGCTGCTCGACGAACCCGCCGCCGGCATGAATCCGCGCGAAAAGGGCGAGCTCGCTGATCTGGTTGCAGCGATTCGCGAGCGCGGCATCACCGTGCTGCTGATCGAGCACGATATGGGGCTGGTTATGCGCGTCAGCGATGAGATAACCGTGCTCGACTACGGCGAGAAGATCGCGCACGGCACTCCGGCGGAGATTCGAAACGACCCGCGCGTCATCGCGGCTTATCTGGGAACAGCCGTCGCGTGAGTTTTCTCGAAGTACGGGACCTCAGCGTTTCGTACGGCGGCATCCGCGCGCTGCGCGATATTTCGCTGCGAGTGGAAGAAGGCGAGATCGTCGCGCTGCTCGGTTCGAACGGTGCCGGAAAAACGACGACGCTGCGCGCGATAAGCGGACTCGCTCCCTACAGCGGTTCCGTGGTTTTCGATGGGAACGATCTGCGAAAATGCTCGCCCGATCAGATCGTGCGGCTCGGTTTGGGTCACGCGCCCGAGGGCCGGCGCGTCTTCACGCGCATGACCGTTCGCGAGAACCTCGCGCTCGGCGCGTACACCGTGCGTTCCAACAGCGAAATCGAACGGCGGCTAGCATTCGTCATCGAGGCCTTTCCCCGACTCGAGGAGCGGCTTTCGCAGTCCGCCGGCACGCTGTCGGGGGGCGAGCAGCAGATGCTGGCGATCGGGCGCGCGCTCATGAGTTCGCCGCGCTTGCTGATGCTCGACGAGCCATCGCTCGGATTGGCGCCGATTATTGTGCAAACGATTTTTAGCGTTATCAGGTCACTCAACGCGAATGGCACGACGATTCTCTTGGTAGAACAAAATGCGCAACAAGCTTTGCGCATCGCACATCGCGGCTATGTTTTAGAAACGGGCGAAATGCGTTTCGAAGACACCGGAGCCGCGCTGCTCGAAAACCCGGCAGTAGCGGAAGCGTACTTGGGAGTCACGCCGGCGTAATTAGAAGTGTGCGTTCGTCGAGCGCATCAGCCCGCCGAATTGTTCGCGGGCGACCTCATAGCACTCGCAAGACGCACCCTCGAGTCCTTCGCGATCGAGAATGGTGATCACGCCGCGCGCGTACCGTATGAAGCCGGCTTGCTGTAAAGTGCCGGCGGCAATGGTGACGCCGGAACGCTGCGTGCCGAGCATCATCGCCAGATATTCGTGCGTTAGGCCGATCTCGTTCGTGCCGACACGGTCCTGAGTCATCAGCAGCCACCGCGCGCAGCGTTCGTAGACGTTGTGAAGCCGGTTGCACGCGGCGAGCTGGCCAAGCATGTTCACGTACGCCTGCACATACCGATCGAGCAAGCGTCCGAACTTTTGGTCTGCCCGGAGCGACTGAAAAACGTCCGCGTCGATTTTTAGGGCGGTGCCTCCGACCTGACAGTAAGACTCGTTCGCGGTCGTCGTCGCGCCTAGGAGCAAGGGTATGGCCGAGCAGCCTTCCCGGCCAACCGTGCCAACCTCGATGGCGTTGCCGTCCTTCATGCGCGTGACGATCGAGAGCACGCAGTCAAACGGGAAAAAAACCTCCCCGATTTTTTCGTTTGGCTGATAGATTCGGTCGCGGACCGCGAGATCCACCAGTTCGGCGCCGTCCAGGACCGTCGCCGTTTCCAGGGGGCCCAAGCCATGGAGGATGGCGTTCATCCCAAGGTTCTCCGGCGTCACTTTTGAGCCGTTTAGAGCGGTCACTGATTTTCGCATTTTTTCATCCCGGGCCGGTGTTAAGTCTGCAATTATACCCACTGGGGGGCGCTCGTTCCTTGTGTTAAAAATACACCGTCGAAAAACTCGGTCAGAAATGCGCAGACGGTACCGTGTGGCGAGCCCATACTGAGGGTATATGCAGGTCGTGCGGGAGTTTGCTTTTCACGGGGACTTCGATATTTCACAGAAAGCCGAGATCGAACGAGAGTTTCAGCCCATGCGCAAAACCGGGTCACCCGCGACGACGATTCTCAATCTCACCGACGTGAGCTTTCTGGACACAACTTTTCTCAACGCTATGGTCGCGCTGCAAAAATGGACGGTGAATGACAACGCCGAGAGCCATCTGTGCGTCGCGGCCGGCCGGAACTTGTCACGCATCTTTCACATCACTGCACTTGACAGAATGTTCCCGGTGTTCGCAACTATGGCTTTGGCGCGCGAATACGCCATACTTTTACGGTGATGTATTTTGGAATTTCAGGTGAGTAATGGTAAGTAAGACGATGTATGCTGCGGCAGCAATGCTTCTCGCTTTGCTGTTGGGCGGATCTCCCACGGCGGTCCGCGCGGCCGTGGTTCAAGTCGCGCAGGCTTCGCCCGCGCCGCCGCCGCCCGCATTCGGCACCCCGCCGTCGGGCGAGATTCCAATTCTTTACAATGACCACACGGTCTACGCGAAGCCCGACGTTCTGAAGCAAGGCCGCGTTCTCGCCGCCTTGGTGAAGAACGGGCAGATCTACGTGCCGCTTCGCAGTATGTTCGAACAGATGGGCGCTACCGTCTCGGCATCCGCCGACGGAAAAACCGTAACCGCCACCAAAAGCGGAGCAACCGTTTCGGTAACGCTCGATAAACCCGAAGTGATCATCAACGGCGAGACGCGCCCGCTCGATGTGCCTCCTATAATGTATCAAGGCATTTTACTCGTTCCCGTACGGGTGATATCCGAGGGCATGGGCGCCTACGTTCAGTGGGTTCCCACAAGACGGCTCGTCGTCGTGCGTTACATACCGCCGACACCGCCTCCGACGCCTGCGCCTACCGCCGCGCCGACAGTTGCGCCAAGCCCGACTCCGGTGCCGACCGAACCGCCGTATACGATGTTCGTCCAAGCCGCGTACGCGCACGATCAGAACTACAATGAGTTTGTGGCAGGCGGATACTGCAAGGCCCTTTTGGCCGCCGCAGCAATCGTCTTCAAAAATTCGCCTTTCGCCGTGAAAGTCGACTATCGCCTAGACTCCTATGTCACCAGTGATAATCTGACCGACGGATATGGCACCCATTATACGAAGTTCTCAACTATCGACGGCGGATCGGCACTTACGCCGGTCTTCATGGCGCGGCAGAGCAGCCTCGATGCGCGATTGGAATATAAGATCGCCGATCCGAAGATCTATGTGGGACTGGGTTACCTCAAAACCACGACCAATTACGGATACCCGAGTCTCAACGCGATCGGTCTCGGTGTCGAGAAATTGCCTGAACTGCGCAACGGAATCAGTTGGTTTGGCTCCGCGTTCTATTATCCAAGTGCAAGCGGCACGTATACGATCGCAAGCGCGGGCAGCCCCAATAACGGCAAGAGCTATCGCCAGCAGTACGGCATAACGAAACTCGATATCGGTCTCGCGCTCGCACTGTCGCATTTCCCGCTGTATATCTACGGCGGCTACAGCGCCGACCAGTATGCCGCGAAATCAGCCGCCCCAATCGGGCAGACGCATAACGGTCCGTACCTCGGACTCGGCTTGAAGATCTAGGTGAGGATCATGAACATGCTTAAGACCGTCCGCCTCTCTTACGTTCTGCGGCTCGCTGCGTTGGTGGCCCTAATGGCGCCGGCGACTCTGGTCGCCTGCAGCGGCGGTAGCGGTGGGTGCGGCAGTAATTGCACGGTACCGGCGTTCCACACGCCCACTCCGTCCCCAATCCCGACACCGTCACCAACGCCATCGCCGACGCCTTCACCGACGCCCTCCCCGTCGCCGACTCCCACGATCGCTCCGCTGTCGTGCAACCAAGGCGCGTCGGCCATCACGCTCGGACCGGCGCTCGCGCCGTTCGCCCTGCTCGCCGGCTCCACGATCACCAACGTTGGTAATACGCTCGTTACCTTTGCGCCCGGCGCGGTCACCGGTACGACGAACGACGATCTCATCGGCGTTTCGCCGGGGACTGCAGTCACGGGATTCTATCCGCCCGGAACCGACACGGATGGTCCCAACGCAATCTACGCGGCTACGTTTAATACGAATGCCGCCGTACCGTTGGCCGCTGAGAATGCTCTGACGACCGCTTATAACACGGCTGCCGGACGCCCGGCGACGACCTCGTTTGTTGGAACGCCGGATCTCTCGCAGCAGAGCGTGCCCGGCTTCCCGACGGGGACCCTTCCTGCGGGCGTGTACAAAGCCACTTCATCGGCAGCGATTGCGGCCGGTAACCTGACACTTGACGGCGGCGGCAACCCGCAGAGCGTCTTTATCTTCCAGATAGGGTCTACGCTCACGACAACGCTAAACGGCACGACCAGCGGCAACGTGCTGCTGCAGAACGGCGCCAGCGCTTGCAATATCTACTGGCAGATCGGCAGCTCCGCGACGTTGGGCGGCGCGACGTTCTTTGGAAACGTGTTCGCGTTTTCATCGATCACGATCAATGCGTCGAACTTCACCGGCCGCGCATTGGCGGGCGGCCCGTCACTGGGAACGGGCGCCGTCACCATTCCGGTCGCGGGTGGATCACTGATTACAAACCCCGGCGGCTCGTAGCGACCAAGATACGCCTCGGTTCTACTCGGTTTTGGCGGCCCACGCTAAGGGGCCGCCTTTTTTTTTACGCCGCGGCCGGTGCGAAGACGTCGCCGAAAACGGTGGTCCCGCCGACCATCGTGCCGATGACGTTGTACTCGGCGTCCCAAAATGAGAGATCGGCACGCGCGCCCGGAGCGATGTGCCCCATTTCGCGATCGAGTGAAAGAAGTTTTGCCGGGGCATGCGTCGCCGCGACGATCGCTTTTGCAAACGGCAGTTCGGTGTAAGCCATGTAATTGCGAACGGCATCGTCCATGCGAAGCGCACTGCCGGCGATCGTGCCGTCCTCCGCCCGCATGACGCCGCCCGCAATGTGGTAACCAGGTCCCGCCGAAGGCATGATGTCGGTTGCGAGAATGAAGCGCTCGTGCAGCGTACGGTAGAGCAAGTCCACCATGACCGGCGCGACGTGAATGCCGTCGCAGATGACTTGTACCGCCGTCCGGCCGTCCTGAATGAACGCCGCGAGAATAGACGGGTCGCGATGGTCGAGCGGCGGCATGGCGTTAAAGGCGTGTGTCAGCGAGCGGAAGCCCAAGCCGATGGCGAGCATGCCTTCACGGTAGCGCGCCGCGGTGTGGCCCGCCGAACAGACGATGCCGTGCTCCATAAAAAAACGCGCCGCATCGGAAACACCGTCAACTTCGGGCGCCATCGTGACCATTAAGCATGCGCCTTTGCACGCTTCAACGAGCGCGCGCGTGCGCTCGCGCGTCGCAGGCAAAATCCATTGCTGCTGATGCACGCGCCGGAATTTCGGATTGAGAAACGGTCCTTCGAAATGAATGCCTAAGCAGCGCGCGCCGCGCGGCAGATCCTCTTCGAGTTGATGCGCTGCTTCCACGACTTCGCCGGCCGCGTGCAGCATCGACTCCCACGGCGCCGTCATGATGCCGGCAAGGAAAGCGGTCGTGCCTTGCCGCGCATATTCGACCGCGGCAACGGGAACCGCGTAGCCTTGATCGCGGTTGAACAAGAATTCGCCGGCGCCGTTGGTGTGGACGTCGATCAGCCCAGGTGCGATACGCGTTCCGGCGGGCAGGCGATGATCGGTCGCGCCATCGGCCGGTAGTATTCCGGTAATGTGGCCATTGTCGACCGCGATACGGCCTTCGATTGACGATCCGTCGCCGATAGCGACGTGAGCGGGTCCCACTACGAAGGCGTTCACGAGAGTATCAATCCAAGCGCCTCGTCGCGATGTTTCATCATGAGTTCGCGCGTGTCGCCTTCGACATTCAGGCGCAGCAGCGGCTCCGTATTAGAAGGTCGCACGTTCAGCCACCAGTCGGGATAAGAGATCGTGATGCCGTCCAAATGATCGACCTGGGCACTTTTGAAAAATTCCTCGATCTCCCGCATTTTACCCCGGACGTCTTTGACCTCCGAGTTGATTTCGCCCGAGCGAAAACGCGTGTCGATCGGCGTGATGAATTCGCTCACGGGCTTGTTTGCTTCGCTGAAGAGTTCCAGGCACTGCATCAGCGCGATCATTCCCGAGTCGGCGTACCAATTATCGCGGAAGTAAAAGTGCCCGCTGTGTTCGCCTCCGAAAATCACGTCCTGCTCGCGCATCGTTTGCTTGATGAGCGAGTGCCCCACTTGGGAACGAACCGGAATCCCCCCGTTTGCCTTGATCAGCTCGGGAACGCTCCGGCTGCAAATGAGGTTGTACAAGATTTTGCTGCCCGGGTGACGCTTGAGCGTGTTGAGTGCGACGAGCGCAGTGACGGTGCTGCCGTCGATCAGATCGCCCTTCTCGTCGACGATGAACATGCGGTCCGCGTCGCCGTCAAAGGCGGCGCCGAGATCGCAGCCGTGTTTGCGCACCGCGGCCTGCAAGTCAATCATGTTTTCGGGTTCGATCGGACTTGCCGGGTGGTTCGGAAAGCTGCCGTTGAGTTCGAAGTACAGCGGCACCACCTCGCACGGTAAGTGCTTAAAGACGTGTGGGACCGTTTCGCCCGCCATGCCATTGCCGGCATCGATTGCGATCTTGAATGGCTTGATCTGCGCGGGATCGATGAACGAAAGACAGTGGGCCGCGAACTCATCCAAAATATCGCGGTGCGTGATTTGTCCTTTTGCCGCAGCTGCCGGGGGCGGCAGATCTCCCGACGCGATCTGATCGCGAATCTGCGCCAGTCCCGTGTCGAGCGAAATCGCCTGCGCCTGCGATCGCGTGAACTTCATGCCGTTGTAGTCGGCGGGGTTGTGCGACGCGGTGATCATTACGCCGCCGTCGAGTTCGTACTTCCCAACTGCGAAGTAGAGTGCGTCGGTCGAGACGCGCCCGACGTCGAGGACGTTTGCACCCGCTTCGGACGCGCCGCGGGCGAACGCCTCGAAGAGACTGTTGCCGGAGTCGCGCATGTCGCGCCCGACCGCGACGTTCTTCGCCGCGAGCAGCGGTACGAAGCAGCGACCGATTTTGTAGGCGAGGTCGTCGTTGAGTTGGCCGGGATAGATGCCGCGTACGTCGTAGCTCTTGAAAATCGCCGAGAGCATCCCCGTCCCCATAGACGGAGCCGTTCGAAGGGTCTCTGAGGTTTGCCTATCCCGATCAAGCGAAGCTGGGGTCGGCCGCAACCGCTAATCATACCCTGCGGTTGAGGCCGACCCCGGCTAAGCGTTACGCGTCGTAGTAGAGATAGAACTCGTACGGATGCGGACGAATCTCCACCGGCTTCAGTTCGCGTTCGGTTTTGTAGGCGATCCACAGATCGATGAAGTCGTCGGTAAAGACCCCGGTGTCGGTGAGGTACGCGTGGTCGTCGCGAAGTGCGTCGAGCGATTCGCGCAGCGAACCTGGTACCGAACGAATCTTTGCGGCTTTCTCGGGGGGCAGGTCGTAGATGTTTTCTTCGAGCGGTCCGAAACCCGCGGCGACCGGATCGATCTTGCGCTTGATGCCGTCGAGTCCCGCACAGAGCAGCGCGGAGAAGGCAAGATACGGGTTCGCCGTCGGATCGGGCGGCCGGAATTCGAGCCGCTTGGATTTCGGATTACCTTGGAAGAACATCGGGATGCGAATTGCGGCCGAGCGGTTGCGAGCAGAAAACGCAACGTTGACTGGTGCTTCATAGTGCGGCACCAGACGCTTGTACGAGTTGGTCGTCGGTGCGCAGAACGCCATCAGTGAATCGATGTGCGTGAGCAAACCGCCGATGTAGTACAGCATCGTCTGCGAACATTCGGCGTAGCCGTCCTTGTCGTAGAATAGCGGCTCGCCTTCGTTCCAGAGTGATTGATGCACGTGCATGCCGCTGCCGTTATCGC
>PLED01000055.1 GCA_003136355.1 Vulcanimicrobiota bacterium
AGGGGCTTCCTAAACTGCGGTGAAATTCAGTTCACCCGTTCGCCTCATGTAAAGGAGCCCTTTCGCATGCCTCTCTCGCGAAAACAATTCGTTTCAGCCACGGCACTCGGCATCTCGGCCGCCGCCATCGGCCTGGAACCTTCTGCAGCGGACGCGCAGGAGCGCGCCCCAGTGAGTTTTCACATTCTCAAACCCACGCAATATGATCGCGCGGCCGTGATGGCCGTTCTCAAGGGCGGCGGCGCGCACAAACAAGTCTTTCAATCGGTTTCGCCGCTTGTCGCTGCGCCAGGCATAGCTAGCCTATTCCTCCACATGCAGAACTCGATGAACGCTTATCAGTTTTCGATGGGAACCGGAAAGCTTTCAACGTTGGCGGTCGTGCTCGGCCCTTCCATCATCTTAGCGCTCAACGATACGATCTGGAAAAAATACGGCATCGGAAAAGCTTTCAACCTCGACTCCACCAACGACTATTACAAGGCGAGCTCGAATCTCAATCCCTCCGCGGCGCCGGACGATCCGAACGGCATGTACCAGGACTGGAGCGCGCAAGCCGTGCTCAAGCGCGGTGGAAAGTTTTTCGTCTGCCACAACGCCATGTCGGCCGTCGCGTTTGTCGTCGCCTCAAAGATGCCGGCCGCAACAGCGGGCGGCGTTCTCGCCGATTTCGAAAAGAACGTGCTGCCGGGATTCATCGTCGTGCCGGCGGGCGTCGCATCGGTTCAGCAAGCGCAAGAATACGGTTGGAAACCGTTTCCGATCATTTAGATCACAGGAAATTCGGAGAGGGAGAGATTCGAACTCTCGGAACCCGCAAAGGTTCGGCGGTTTTCAAGACCGCTGCATTCAACCGCTCTGCCACCTCTCCACCGTCGTGTTTTGGGCCGGGCGGAGGGCGGCCCTTCCGCCGGAGTTAAACTCGCTTTATGAACTGGGAAGCGCTCAGCGCAATTGCGACCGCGTTCACGGGCATCGTGATCATGCTCACCGTCATCGTCGGCGTGCGTCAAGCGCGCGCGGCGCTCGATCAGATCGGCGAAGCGCACCGGGCGACGCAGCTCGACGGCATGATGCGCATCTTCGAAAAATTCGACGATCCTGAATTTATTCGCGGGCGGCTGTTTATCATGAAAGAATTGCGCACCCGAATGCAGGAGCCGGACTTTGAAGAGTACCTGCGCACGACGCCCTATGCGGACTTCCCGTGGCACCGTGCCGTCAGCACGCTCGAGCGTATCGGCGTTTTCGTGCGCATGGGATTGCTCGAAGGCGAGCCTTTTTATTACAACTGGGGCAACATGATCATCAGCACCTGGAGCCACCTTGCGCCGCTTGTAGAATTGAGCCGCAAGTCAAGCGACAACCCGTATCTTTGGAAAGATACGGAATGGCTGGCGGCGGATGCCGAGCGCTTCGGGCGCGAATACATGGCGAAGAACCCACGTATTCGCCCGAGCACGGGGCTTCCCATGACCATGGACGCCTTTGCGGCGCCAAACGTCCCGAAAACTTAGGGCTGTGCCGGCGGATCGCTGGCGGGAAACGAATCAGCTATCGTCTTGTCGTAGTCTTCGAGCTTCCGGTCGCCTTGGCGCGCTTCTTCGGCTTCTTTCTCGCTTTCGGATTTCTCGGGCAGGCCCGTCTGCGTTTCATCACGTTCCATACGGCCGTTCGTACCCAAAGTCGCTCCCGGAAGACACTCGACCAGAGCAAGCGCCCAACCGCCGTCGGTGCGCAAACGCGCCAAATACCCACGCTCGTTTCTCTCGTAGACGTGATATCCGGCGTTCAGCGCCGCGCGCAGAGACGTGAAAACAACAAGCCCGCTCATGCAGTACTCCCAATAAAGACGGCCCTCGTTTAAGCGGCGCGAGCTTGTGAGTCCCTGTTGAGAGCGGGGATAAAGATCAAAAAGTTGTGCATAAGCCGTGCACAACGCAAATGGAGCGGCTAGCGGCGTACCGCGTCCACGATAACGATGCCGCGCGAGTTGCGCTGTTCGAAGTCGCCGAGCGCCGCGAGCGTCGCGCCGATGGGGCTCGCCGGCTGCATAGCATCGGAAAGCGTGATGCCGGTCCGTCTCTTCACTTCATCGTCGATCGGAGCGCGCATGAATGCCGGCATCGAGCGGTACTTCGCAATCATGTCCAGCACCGATCCGAACTGCCGGTCGACGATTTGCGGATCCATCACCACCACGATCGTCCCGTGGGTTCCCTTTCCGGCGCCGCGTTCGAAAGCGGCGTAATCGAAACCGTACTCGTGCGTATCGCCCGGCCCGTGCGAGCCGAAATGGTGCACCCACGCGGCGAGTTTGGAAAACGGCGCATCGCTGGCCGCGACGACTTCCTGCCCATCGTACGTCCCCGCGCCATCGGCAAAGACGGTGCCGCGCGTCTGCTCCCCCGTCACGACTTGCCGGAACGATCGCACCGAGATCACTTCGGCTTGCGGATAGAGCGCGACGCCGAGCGGATTGCGCAAAACCGGTGGCGGAGTCGGAGTCGGAGCCGGCGTCTGCGCTCCGCTGCATGCGGCCAACGCGAGCGCCGCGGGAAGGGCGAAGAGAAACATTCTGCGCATCGCCCGAGTTTTCGCGCCGCCGCGCGGCGGGCCCCGTGGGGTCGTCCGGCAAAACGACTCCACATGACGCCCGATCACGGCGAAGAGCGGCTCTCGTACGGCTCGTACCTTCAGGTCGATAAGCTGCTCTCGCTGCAGCAGCCGCTTTCTTCGCCGCCGCACCATGACGAGATGCTCTTCATCGTCATCCATCAAGTGTACGAACTGTGGTTCAAGCAGCTGCTGCACGAGATCGAGGCGGTCATGCGCGATCTTGCGGCCGGCGATTTGCTGCGCGTGGCCAAGCACTTCAGACGCATGGACCCAATTCAGCGTCTGATCGAAACACAAGTCGACATTCTCGAAACGATGACGCCGCACGAATTTAATGCGTTCCGCGACCACCTCAATCCGGCCAGCGGCTTCCAATCGCTGCAGTTTCGCGAGATCGAATTCATCGCGGGCTTGCGCAACACCGAGACGCTCAAACATATTCAGATGAACGCCGAACAGCGGGCACGCTTGGAGCGCCGCTTGGCCGAGCCGTCGCTGTACGATCGGCTCAAAGAATATCTGCGCGCGCGCGGATTTGCCGTCGACACGCATGACGAACTGATCGAAACGTTTCGCACAATCTATTCGGGAAGCAAAGAACATTACGACCTCTATATGCTACTGGAACAGTTGATCGAGTTCGACGAACGTTTCTTGCTGTGGCGCGGGCGCCACATCCGCATGGTAGAGCGCATGATCGGCGCCCGGCGCGGCACCGGCGGCTCGCTCGGCGTCACCTATCTTGCGACGACGCTCGACAACCGCTTCTTTCCAGAGCTGTGGGAAGTCCGGACGCACTTAGGAAAGGGCTACTGATGCAAAACACCGCCACCGCGCCGGTGCTGCGAGATCGCTTTCCGATTCTCGAAACATCGACATATCTGGTCAGCCACTCGATGGGCGCGGCTCCGCGCGGGGCGAAAACTGCACTCGAACAGTACGCGGACGAATGGCAAGCCGACGGCCCCGAAGCATGGGAGCTCTGGCTGCCGCGCATCGCGGAAATCGCCGACGGCATCGGTGCGATCGTCGGCGCTCCGGCCGGCAGCGTCTTCCTGGGCCCCAACGTTTCGGTGCTGCAAGCCGCGCTCGCGACCGCGCTGCGGTTCGAGACGCCGCGCAACGAAGTCGTGTACGAAGCCCTGCAGTTTCCTTCGCTGACGTACGTATGGAGCGAGTGGCAGCGCTTCGGCGCGCAGCCGCGTATCGTTCCTTCCGATGACGGACGCACCGTTCCGGCCGAGCGCATCATGGGCGCCATCACCGCACGCACCGCGATCGCCGTGCTCTCGCACGCGTATTATATTTCGGGCGCGCTCTGCGACGTGCGCGCAATCCAGGCGCACTGCCGAAAGACGGGGACGCTGCTCTGCGTCGACGCGTATCAAACGACCGGCGTCTATCCGTACGACGTCGCCGAGTGGGATCTCGACATCGTAACGGGCGGCAGCCACAAGTGGCTGTGCGGTTCGGCGGGCTGCGGCTGGATTTACGTCAAGCCGGAGCTGCGCGAACGTTTCGAACCGGCAGTCACCGGATGGATGGCGCACGCGCGGCCGTTCTCATTCGAGCCGGCGCCGATGGTGTGGGCTCCCTCGATGTACCGGTGGGGAACCGGTACGCCGACAATCCCCGGTTACATGGCCGCCAAACCCGGACACGATCTGATTCGCGAAGTCGGCGTGCCCCAGATTCGCGCGCACAACGTACGGCTAACCAACCTGATCGCCGAGCGCGCGCTCGAACGCGGCTTGCAAGTGAATACGCCGCTCGAAGCGGAGAAACGCACGGGCTGGATCGCCATCGACTTTCCCGGATCGCAGCAAGCCTATCGCGAGCTGATCGCGCGACGCATTTTCGTGGACTACCGTCCCGGATGCGGTATTCGCGTTGGCCCGCACTTCTATACGACCGACGACGAGATCGGCGCGCTCTTCGAAGCATTAGACGACATCGCCCTTCGACAAGGCTCAGGATGATGGAGAGCGGGATGCTCGTCGACCACCGGAACATGGGCGCCGCGATCCGGCGCCTTTCGCTTCCCATCGCCTTCACGATGCTCGGCGATCAGCTGTTGGGCGTGGTCGACACGATTGCGATCGGAAGTCTGGGCGCTGTTGCCCTTGCCGGCGTTACCGGTGCGGCAACCGTTTTCACGGCTGTCGCGTTTTCGATCTTCGGTTTTTTCAGCGGCATGTCGATCATCGCCGCGCAGCGCGTCGGAGCCCGGGACTTGGACGGTTACGGCAGCACCGTGCGCGCGGGCTTCATCGTTCCGTTTCTGAGCGCGATCGCGGCCGCGCTTGCGAGCATTCCATTGGCTCCCGTTGTCATTCACGCCATGGTCGGAAATCTGGCAAGCGCGCACAGCAGCTCGATCTACCTGACGTTACGGTGTTTTTCGCTCTTGCCGATTGCCATTTCCGGAACGCTGATCGTCGGTTTGGGCGCGGCCGGCAATCGAGTCTTGGGCGTGCTGGTGCTGGCCGTCGTCAACATCGTGCACATTCCGCTGCTGCTGATCCTCGCGCTCGGTTGGGGCACGCACCACCCGTTCGGCATCGAAGGTGCGGGCATTTCGTCGCTGCTTTCCGAGAGTATCGCTTGCGTCTGCGCGGTGATCTACACGTGGCGGCGCCCGATCTACCGCGTCTTCACGTCTTTCGATCTGAACCTGCGGTTGGCGCTGGAATGCGCGCGGCTGGGATTACCCGAAGTCGTGTTCTTGTTTGCGGTGATCGCACCCGACTCGTTCATCGTCGCGATGCTCGCGCCACTCGGCGCGGTCGCAATTTCGGCGTTCCGCGCCCTCAACGTCGCCTCGGATCTCACATTCGTCGTCCCGAGCCCGCTGCAGTCCGCCGCGCAAACCGTGATCGGACAGCGGCTGGGAGCGCGCGACGTCGACGGCGCACGTTCGTTCTTTTCGCGCGCACGAACCCTTTCGTTCTGGCTCACGTCGCTGACCGGCGCCGTCTGCGCAGTGCTGGCTTGGCCGTTGGCCTTTATCTTTACGCTCAACGCCGTGGTCGCGTCAGCCGCGGCCTTGCCGCTGGCCCTGCACATGCTGACGCTACCGCTCAAAGGTTACGCGATGGTCTCGATGTCGCCCATACGCGCTGCGGGCGACACGCGTTTCTCGCTGACGGTCGGCATACTCACGGGCGTTCTCGTCGTTCCGGTTTGCTATCTGTGCATCAAAGTTTTACACATCGGACTTTACGGCGTGCCGGTCGCCTGGATCATCGCCTGGGGCGCGCGGGCCGTCGCGACCGCGATTAAGTTGCGCGGCGAAAGTTGGACGCGCCGTCAACTCATCGCAAGCTCCAGAATCCTCTGAGTTTGCGGGGCACCCGAACGCGGTAACACCGGAGAATGACGTCAGACCTGCTCGCCCGCTATCCCGTCGCCTCGACAGTGTTGCTCCTTATTTGCTCCAACATCTTCATGACGATCGCATGGTACGGACATCTCAAATACTCGAAAGCTCCGCTCATCTTCGCGATCCTTGCGAGCTGGGCATCGCCTTCTTCGAGTATTGTTTTCAGGTTCCGGGGAACCGCATCGGGTACGGTGCGCTCACGCTGATGCAGCTCAAGATCGTGCAAGAAATCATCACGCTATCCGTGTTCATTATTTTTGCATTCGTGGTTTTTGGGCAGGCGCCAAAGTGGAATTATGCCGTGAGCGCCGCGCTTATGGTCGGTGCGGTCTACTTTGCCTTCAGGGTGTGACAAGCGGCTAGCGCAGGCGCGTAAAAATCTCGACCGACTCGTGGTGGACGGCGCGGCCGTTGCTCGCGAGAACCGACTCGCTTTCGAGCGTCCAATCGTTTCCCTCAATTGTGGTAACGCGGCCGCCGGCTTCGCGGACGAGCAGCGCCCCGGCCGCCGTATCCCATTGATGCAAGTCGAACTCCCAAAAAACATCGAACCGGCCCGACGCGACGTAGGCAAGGTTAAGTGCGGCCGAACCATCGCGGCGCACGCCCTGCGTCATCTGCGAAGCGGCATCGAAGTAGCGCATGTTCCGCTCGTACCGTGCGGGCTGGAATCCCGTGCAGACCAGCGACGCGGATAAACGTTCGATCGCCGAGACTTTTATGGCGCGATCGTTCAGCGTCGCCCCACTCCCGCGCTCGGCCACGAACGTTTCGTGCATCGCCGGCGCGTGAACGACGGCTGCCAGAACTTCGCCATCGCGCTCGAACGCGATCGAGACGCAAAAGATCGGATAGCCGTGCGCGTAATTCGTCGTGCCGTCGAGCGGATCGATGATCCACCGCTCGCGCGATGTTCCGGTTTGCAGGCCGCCTTCTTCTCCCAGGAACGCGGCTTGCGGAAAATCCGCGCGCAAGCGTTCCACGACGGCGCGCTCGCTCGCCCCGTCCGCCAACGTCACCAGGTCGGCGCGGCGGCCCTTCTCGCGGATCTCCAACGGCTCGCCGATCTGCTTCATAAGCACTTCGCCCGCCAGCCGCGCGGCGTCGAGGGCAGTTCTTACAGGATCGGGCATTGGGGTGGGTTTCTTCGGTCGCGTCCGCCAACATGCCGGAACGTATGCCTCCGTACTGATCTCCGGCGGAGGAAGGCTTATTATACAAATCGTTCATTTGCGCGGGCTCTTTTTTACTTGAGGCGTGGGGAGGAGTGCCATGACGGTTAAGGTCGTGAAACTGGACGGCGACTTGGATTTCTCGAAAAAGACCCAGATAGCAACACTGCTGGCCGAAGCCGACAACACGGATATCGCCATCGTCGATCTTGCCGGCGTAACCTACATCGATTCGAGCTGTTTGAGCTGCTTAGCCCTTCAAAAGAAACGCATGCATGAGAACGGCACTGCCGCCATTCTGCGAATCGCCGGGGCTTCTGAATCGCTGCGCCGGATCTTTGAAATTTGCGGGCTCGACAAAACGTTCGAGCTTTACCCTTCGCTCGAACACGCACAGGACGCGGGAGCCGTCTCTCCCCGGTAAAGTTTCCCTCGCGCTCCGTATAGTGCTATACTGAGCCTTCCGGCAGGCCAGTCCCGCGCCCTAGCGAGCGCCCACTTGCTCGATTTTTGAAAGAGCAGGTGTTCCTTTTGATCGCCATGTCTAGTCCGACGGGCAATCGCGTCCTTGACGCTTTGCCATCATCCGAGTTGTCTGCAATCCAGCCGCATTTACACGACATAACGCTCAAGAGCGGTGAAGTGCTGCACAATCCGGGTGAAACACTATCGCATATCTACTTTCCGACCAGTTCCGTTCTTTCGATCATTCTGCTGATGCACGACGGCTCGGGAGTTGAAATCGGTACGGCCGGCTGCGAAGGTCTTTCCGGAAGCGTCGCTATCATGCTCGGGACGCTCGTGGCGCCGAGTCAGACGATCTGCCAAGTTCCCGGAGCGGCAAAATGCCTTCCACTCGACGTTTTCCAAGACGCGATTCGCAACGGTTCCCAATTGCATGCGCTGACGCAAAAGTATGCGCGCGCTTCGGTTACGCTGATGGGACAATCGATCGCCTGTAATAGACTGCACACGCTGACCGAACGCTGCGCGCGCTGGCTGCTGCTCACGCACGATCGCGTGCGAGCCGACGACTTCTCCTTAACCCAAGAGTTTCTGGCGATGATGCTCGGTGTTCACCGCCCCGCGGTCAGTATCGCAGCCGGTGCTTTGCAGCAGGCCGGATTCATACGATACCGCCGCGGGCATTTGACCGTCGTCGATCGCGAAGGACTCGAATCGGCGTCGTGCGAGTGCTATCGCGTTGCGATGGGCCAACTGAACGGGAACTCCTCTCCGCACTAGCCGGCTCTCCTGGCGATTTGTCCCGGGTTGACCGCAAGGCCTATACTAAAGAACGAGGATACCTCGCTAGGTGAGGCGTCCACGCGAAACACAGGCCGCTGCCCGGAAACGTCGAGAGACGCCAAGCGGGTAGACCAGACTTCGCCGACCTAAGGCGTCGTCTAATGCGGCTAAGCCCTTTTGGGGCTTTACGGCGCGTGGTGCCAAAGCAGACGCGATTGGGGTATAGAACGCGCTCGCCGTTCCACGCCACGACCGGTCGCCGCCCAGCGAACCGGTTTTATTTTGCGCGGAAGGGAGGTGCGAAATGGCGTTTCAGGACGGATTTATCTCCGAGCTTGTCGGACGGCGCGCGACGGTCAACGAATTACCGATCGGCCGCGTCACCGACTTTCTGGTCAACAATCCGGACCAAACGTTTCCCGAAGTTGACGGACTGATTATCAAGACCAGCCAGGGTCCGCGGTTCGCGCCGATGGATACGGTCTCCGACGTCGATGCGGATGGCGCCGTCGCGCTCAGCGCCGCACCCAAAGTCGCCGCGCCGCCCGACGACGAGGCTCTCTATCTCGTCTTGGATTTGCTCGACAAACAGATCGTCGACGTCGACGGACGCAAAGTCGTTCGCATCAACGACATCGAGATCGCCAATACGGGCGGAAAACTGCGCGTCGTTGCTGCCGACGTCGGCGTCAGCGGATTGCTGCGGCGTCTGGGGTTGCGAGGTTTCGGCAAACGCTTGGGCCCGTGGGTCTACCGGCGCGTTCCGCGCGCCATGATCGCGTGGGATTCAGTCGCGCCGATTCGTGAGAAAAACCCGTCGCAGGTTCAGCTTGCCGTCAAAGAAAGCAAACTGAAGCGTCTGCACCCCAGCGAATTGGCCGAAGTCATCAGCGAGCTTTCGGCGCGCGAAGCTGCCGCGATCATCCATTCGCTCGATGACGAAACCGCCGCAGACGCACTCGAACATCTCGAACCCGAAAAGCAGCGCGCGATCATCGACGATATCGGCCGCGAACGGGCCGCCGACATCATCGAAGAAATGGACTCGGACGACGCGGCCGACCTGCTGGGCGACCTGCCGGAGGATCAGCAAAGCGAACTGCTCGCCGAGATGAATCAATCGACCGCGGGCGAGCTGCGCGAGCTCGTCAAGTACGAAGACGATACGGCCGGCGGACTGATGACGACCGACTACGTCTGGATCTTTCCGCACCGCACCGCCGAGCAGACCATTCACAAGATTCGCGAAATCGCGCCCGAGACGGAATTCATCTATTATCTGTACGTCGTCGACAAAGACGAGCGGCTGCTGGGCGTGCTGACGCTGCGCGCGCTCTTACTGGCGCCCCAAGACGACGTGATCGAACGCATCATGGAAGACGACATCGTAACGATTGCGCCGGCGATGCGCTCCCGCGACGTAGCGGCGACGATCGCGCGCTACGATCTGCTCGCCGTGCCCGTGGTCGATCCCGATGGGCTGATGCTCGGCATCGTGACCGTCGACGATGCGATCGACGCAATCATGCCCGAAGATCTCGCCAAAGAACTTCCACGCATCACTCCGACGCGGCGCACGAGCCGCGCGGTAAAGGACTAGCTCGTGGCTCCCGAGGTCCGCAAGCGCAGGCGCTGGCGCTGGCGAAGCCTCGTTCTGCTGCTGGCGGTCCTAGGTCCGGGGTTCATTACGGCGTCGGCAGGCAACGACGTCGGCGGAATCACCACCTATTCGCAGGCCGGTGCGCATTTCGGCTACCGCATTCTGTGGGTGCTGATACCGTTAGCGTTGGCGCTCATCGTAGTACAAGAGATGGCAACGCGCATGGCGGCCGTTACCGGCAAAGGCCTGGCGGCGCTCATTCGCGAGAACTTCGGCGTTCGCGTCTCGTTTTTCGCGATGGCCGCCTTTTTTGCGATAAATCTCGTGATCACGGCGACCGAATTTGCCGGCATTGCCGCCGCATCGGAGATCTTTCACATCTCGCGTTTCATCGCGGTGCCCGTCGCGATGCTGATCGTGTTGATCCTAGTCTTCGGCTTCAACAGTAAGAGCATCGACCGCGCCTTCGTCGCTTTTTCGCTGATTTATTTTTGCTACATCGCTTCGGCCATATTAGCGCATCCGAACTGGGGCGCGGTAGCGCACGGCGCGGTCGTGCCGGTGTTCGACTTCAACAATAAGGCTTATCTGGTGATGGTCGTCGGTCTGATCGGCACGACGATATCGCCCTACATGCAATTTTTCTTACAGTCGGCAGTCGTCGAGAAGGGTTCCGACGAGCGCGAGCTCACATTGGCGCGAGCCGACGTGATCAGCGGATCGATTCTGGCCATCGCGATTGCGGGCTTCATGATCATCGCCAATGCGGCGACGATTTTTGCAGCCAATCGTCATGGAGCACACATCGCGCCGCTGCAAGCGGCCGATTACGCCGCGGCACTGCGGCCGCTCGCGGGAGCGGCCGCGTCGATCATCTTCGCGCTCGGCATTTTCAACGCCGGGCTTTTTACAGCGACGGTCTTGCCGCTCTCTACGAGTTACGTCATCTGCGAAGCGTTCGGATTCGAAGCGGCGCTCGACCGGAAGTTTTCCGAAGCGCCCGTCTTCTTTACGCTTTTCGCGATCGGTTTGATCGCGGGCGGAGCGCTCGTCCTGATTCCGCATCTGCCGCTGCTGAACCTCATCTTTTACGCGCAGGTCGCACAGGGAATCTTGCTGCCGCCCGAGTTGATCCTGATGCTTATCATCGTCAACAAACGCGGCGTGATGGGCCGGCACACCAACGGCTGGTTCGGCAATACGGTCGCGTGGGCGACGGTCGCGCTCGTCGGCGCGCTCTCCATCTACTATGCGGTAACGCAAGCCTTCGGCGGAACGGCCTAGCAAGCGGCGAACCCTTTGGGCATGACGGCCGACGAATTGGTCGCATTTGCCGAAGATCTCGCGCGCATAGCGGCGGGCGGCGGCGGCCCGAAAGCGCTGGCCGGCCACCTTGCCAAACGCGCGAGCGTCGGCGTGCTCGTGGAAGACGCGCACTGGCGGTACCTCGCGGCCGCCGGCGGTACCGGTGTGCCCAGCAGCGTGCAGCCTCTGCTCGAACAGAATGCGACCGCGGAATTCCAAAAACTGCGCAATGGACACGCGGGGCGCACGATCGCGATCGTCAGCGGCGACACGCGCTTGGGACGCCTTTCGATTTTTGGCAGCGGCGATCTCGACACGTTCGAATACGCCGCACGTTTAACTGCCGGCGCAATTGCGGTCGAGCTCGCGCGCGAGTCCGGCGCGCAGCCCGGCCGGCGCCGGACATTTTGGGAGCAGCTCATCGCGCAAGCCTATCACGACGCGGCCGCCGTTCGCGACGACGCGGCGTCGCGGAGCATCGCACTCGCGACGCATTACGTCGCGGTCGCGCTCGAAACAGAAACCGGAGAACCAGGTGCGTTCCGCGCCGCGGCGCTCGATGCGTTTCGCGGCGGCGAGGGAGATGCGGGAGTGCTCGAGCGCAGAGGCGCGCTGGTACTTTTCGTTCCGGCCTCGCGCGAGGTAGACGCATCGAATACGCGTACCGCGGCCACGATGCTGCAGCGAAATCTTCAGAAGAAAGAACTCGACGTTCGCATCAGCGGCGGAGTCGGTACGAGGGCGACCGTTTTAGATGTGCACCGTTCGCTTGCGGAGGCCGAAGCGGCGCTCACGATCTCGCGGCGGCTCTATGGGCCGGGGCGCGTCGGCATTTACGAGGAGCTCGGAGCATACCCGCTGTTACTTTCGGGCGGCGGCGCTGATACTATGCGTGATTTCGCGAAGCGCATCCTGGCTCCGTTACGCGCGTACGATGAGAAACACCAAACCGAGTTGGAACGCACGCTGCGTTTATACTTTTCGGTCGGCGAAAACGTCAAGACGGCCGCGGCGGAGTTAAACGTCCACCGCCACACGGTCTTTTACCGGCTGCGCCAAATCGGCGAGATCTGCGGCTGTAAATTGGACGACCCTCACGACCAGCTCACGCTGAGAATGGCGATTGCAATCGATGCCCTCACCGCCTAGCGACTCGCGCCGCGCTGCCGGCAAACGCGAGGTCTTGCGTCTCGCCAAAGATCGCAACGTCAAATTTGTCCGCTTGTCGTTCGTTGACGTCCTCGGCGTCGCCAAAAACGTCTCTGTTCCGGCGACCGAACTCGAAGCCGCGCTCGAAGGCAAGGTGACATTCGACGGCGGCTCGATCGATGGTTTCGTGCGCGGCGAAGAGCTCGACATGGTGCTGCGTCCCGATCCTACGACGTTCGCGCTCTACCCGTGGTCGACACCGGAGATGCCCGAAGCGCGTTTACTCTGCGACATCGCGATGCCGGACGGCTCGCCGTTCGAAGGCTGTCCGCGCACGACGCTCCGGCGCGCGATCGAAGAGGCGAAAGGTCCGCTAGCCGGCGTTACGGCTGCGCTCGAAGTCGAATTCTATCTCTTCGAGGCGCTCGACAGCGAGTACGGCTCGACGAAGACGGCCGATGTCGGTTCGTACTTCGACTTCTCCGCCAACGATCGCGGCGAAGATGCCCGCAGCGCGATCGTCGCCGCGCTGCAAGCGATGGGCGTTTCCGTCGCAAGCTCGCACCACGAACACAGTCCCGGACAGCATGAAATTGACTTTCCGCACAGCGATCCGCTGGCCGCGGCCGACGCCTTGCTCACCCTGCGCTCGATCGCCAAGCACGTGGCCGCTGCGCGCGGACTCGAAGCGACGTTCATGCCCAAACCGCTCGAAGATCGCGCTGGGAGCGGCTTGCACGTGAACTTCCGCGTTTCGAGCGAGCAACAGCCGGAGATGCTCTACATGATCGGCGGCCTGCTCGCGCATGCCGGCGCATTGACCGCAGTCTGTAATTCGACTGTCAATTCGTACAAGCGATTGGTCAACGCATGGGACGCGCCGATCTACACCGTGTGGTCCGAACGCAGCGCAAACGCGTTAGTGCGCGTGCCGCGTCAGGATCCGCCGCAACTCGAGATGCGCAGCCCCGATGCGGCCGGCAATCCCTATCTCTCGCTCGCCGTATTACTCGGAGCGCTCGCCGACGGTATCGATCAGCACCGCCTTCCGGGCGATCCGCTGACCGGTTCGACGTACGAACTCGCCGAGCGCGAACGGCACGAGCGCGGCATCGGTACACTTCCGAAATCGCTACGCCAAGCGATCAGCGAGCTCGATAACGATCCGGTCATCCGAGCGGCGCTCGGCGACCACATCTATCATGCGTTCCGCGACGCCAAACTCGAGGAGTACGAACGCTACCGCCGCGCAGTCCATCCGTGGGAACACCGGGCGTATTTGCGGTTGTATTAATATTTGCTGGCTCAAAGGTGTCATCCTGAGCGAAGCATTTCGCCTTTAGCGAAATGCGGAATCGAAGGGCGGCCGAGCGTAGCCGAGGCCCCCGTGAATGCGGCTCTAGAAAGCGCACATTTCCAAGCAATGTACGCGCTCCACTCCTAATCAGCCGCGCGCTCTCGTAACAACCTCCACGCTAGCGCTACGTCGTCGTGCGTCGTTGCAATGTTTCCGATCGCTAGTCGCAACGCGTAGCGGCCGCGAATCTTCGTGTGTGACAAGAACACCTTGCCGGTCGCGTTGACGTCGTCGAGAATGCGTGCATTGAGCTTTTCCGCGGCATCCTCGTCGAATCCGGAAGGCGAATAGCGAAAACAAACAACCGAGAATGGATGAGGCGCGAGGATCTCCCACCCGGGTTCCGCTTCGACCCAGCTCGCGAATTCTTGTGCCAGCGCGATATGGCGGCGCAAATGTTCGCGCAAACCCTCCGCGCCGTAGTAGCGCAGGACAAACCAGAGTTTGAGCGCGCGGAAACGGCGCCCAAGTTGCAGGCCATACTCCATGAAATTCGTTCCCGAAGAAGCGCCGTGATGCTGAAGCACGTGCTCCGGGACGATACTGAACGCGCGGCGCAGCATCTCCGGATCGCGAACGAAAAGCGCCGAGCAGTCCATCGGAACGAAAAGCCACTTGTGTGGATTGACGACCACCGAATCCGCATTTTCGACGCCCGCGAGAATCGAGCGAAACTCCGGCATGATGGCAGCCGCGCCGGCATAAGCGGCATCGACGTGCAGCCAGATTTTTCGTTCGCGCGCAATCGCGGCGATCGCTTCGACCGGATCGCGCGCCGTCGTGGATGTCGTGCCAACCGTTGCAGCGATCGCCATAGGACGCATACCCGCTGCGATATCTGCGTCGATGCGTTTGATGAGAGCATCGGGCCGCATGCGCAACTCGCCGTCGGTTTCAATGCGGACGACGTTCTCTCGGCCCAATCCGAGCGCGATGCACGCCTTCTCGATGTGCGAATGCGTCTCGCCGGTGATATACGCGCGTAAAGCCGGGAGATCGCGCGCGGCCATGCCGCGTTCGCGGATCTCGAGTCCGAGCGATTCCCGCGCCGCCGCCAGCGCGGTGAAACCGCCGATCGACGCGGTGTCGTAAATGATGCCGGTAAACGTGTCGGGCAATCCGATGAGGCGCGCCAGCCAGCGCATAACGACTTCTTCCAACTCGGTCGCGGCCGGCGAGGTACGCCACAGCATCGCTTTGACGTCGAGCGCGGCCGCCAGCGCTTCGGCCGTGATGCCGACGGGCGCGGCGCTCGTCGCAAAATAGGCGAAAAAGCGCGGACTATTCCAGTGCGTAATGCCCGGAAGGATCACCGATTGAAAATCGGCGATCAGCGCTTCGAAGGGCTCGGCACGTTCGGGAGCCTCGGCGGGCAGGCGCGAGGCGATCTCGCCCGGCAAGACCTTGGAAAGCACGGGATAATCGCGCGCCTCCGAAAGATACCGATCGATCCAGGCGCCGGCTGCGGCAAACTCGGCAGCGAAGTCGCTCACGAGGGAGTATATTAAGGCAATGCGATACCGGACCTACCCCAACAGCAGCATGACCGTCAGCGAAGTCGGCTTCGGTTTATGGACCACCGCCACCGACTGGTGGGGCAAAAAGAGCGAAGACGAAGCTATCGCACTGCTGCACGAAGCGTTCGATCTCGGCGTCACGCTTTTCGACGCCGCCGACGTCTACGGAAACGGACGCAGCGAAGAACAGCTGGCAACCGCTTTTGGCGACCGCCGCGACCAAGTGGTCTACGCAACGAAGTTCGGGTACGATTTCTACAACAATCCCGATAAGAAGCGCGGCGAACGCGAGCTGCCGCAAGATATTTCTTCCGGATTCGTGCGTTTCGCACTCGAAGAGTCGCTGCGGCGCTTGAAGACCGACTGCATCGACATCTACCAGCTGCACAACGCGCGCCTTTCGCAGATCGAAAACGACGAACTCTTCGCGCTGCTCGAGACATTCAAGTCCGAAGGCAAAATCCGTATGTACGGTGTCGCGCTAGGACCGGCCATCGGCTGGCTCTACGAAGGCGTCGACGCGGTAAAAAAACGCAACATCTCGTCGCTGCAGATCATCTGGAACATGCTCGAGCAATATCCGGGCGACGAGCAGATCAAAGCCGCGCACGATGCGGGCGCGGATACCGGCTACATGATCCGCGTGCCCCACTCCAGCGGTATGCTCGAGGGCAAATACACCGAAGATACCGTCTTCCCCGAAGGCGATCACCGGCGGCATCGCCCGCGCTCGTGGCTGGTCAACGGCGTCAAGAAGATCGAACAGCTGCGTTTTCTAGAAACGCCTCAACGCACGCTCGGACAAGCCGCCATCCAATGGCTGCTGAACGAACCACGCGTCATGACGGTACTGCCGAACATCTACAACCGCGAACAGCTGGTCGAATTCGCGAAAGCGGTTGACACTCCACAACTCTCGGGCGAAGAACTCGACAAGATTGCCGGCCTCTACGCGCGCAACTTTGGAATTGAGGAACCGCCGATGTCGTTCAAGGGCACCATGACGCCGGTCGAAGCCGCAGTCTGATGGCAGAGGCAATTCGTTCCGATAAAGCCCCCGCGCCGATCGGCCCGTACAGCCAGGCGATCCGCACCGCCGGATTCGAGCTGTTCTGCAGCGGCATGATCGCGCTCGATCCGGAAAGCGGCGAACTGGTCGGCTCCGATGCGGCGGCGCAAGCGGATCAGGCCCTGAAGAACTTGGGCGCCGTGCTTGGTGCCGCGCACTTGAGCTACGCCAACGTCGTGAAAACGACCGTCTTTCTCTTAGATATGGCGGATTTCGGGGCGGTGAATGCCGTGTACGCTAAGTATTTCGACGCGAACAAGCCCGCGCGATCGACCGTGGCCGTTGCCGGTTTGCCCAAAGGCGCGCGCGTTGAAATCGACGCGATTGCCGTTCCTATCTAGGGCGTAACTCTCAGACCGGAGCGCTCCATCGCAGCGACGCGTTCTTTCGCCAGCGTCTTGACGATCGGATCGTAAGAGTCGAGGGCCATTTTGAATTGCGCCGTCGCCATCGACTGATTGCCCTGACGCGCGTAAACGTCGCCCAGCACGAAGTGTAAGCGTCCATCGTTGGGCGCAACCGCCAAACCCTTGAGCAGCGCGGACTGCGCGAGTTCGTAATACCCGTGGTTATTGTAATCTAGACCCAAATTGATGTATGCCTCAGGCGCGTACGGATAAACGGTCATCGCCTGCACGTAGTATGTCACCGCGCGCTTCCAGTCGCCGTTGACGTCGGCCAAGTAGCCGATGTTCACGAGCGCTTCGCCGCGTTCGGGCTGTAAGCGGTGCGCGATCGTCAAGATGTTCGACGCTAGCGCATATCGTTTGCTTTCCAAATAGGACGCGCCCAAGTTCACCGCGCACGGATAATAGCTCGCGTCGCGTCCCAAACATTTTCCGAACATGTCGATCGCGTTGTCGTAATCTTGCAAGTCCAGATACGCGCGGCCTAGATCGTTTATCGCCTGCAGCGATGCCGGGTCCTCGTCGAGCGCGCGCCGGAAATATTTCACCGCGTCCTCGGTTTGGTGAATCGCCAAATAGACGTCGCCAAGTTGGAGCTGATCGTCAGGGTCGGTCGGATAGTCGATAGCGGCCTTTTCGCGCTCGTACTTGTACTGCGCAAAGTCGCCTTTGCGAAGATGCAGCTGCACCAAATCCGGCACCGAGTCGGTTCCCGGCAGGCTGCGATCGAACTCCTCGATCGCGGCGTCGATCTTGTTTTCCGTTGCGAAGACCGAGCCCAAACGGTTGTGCGTCTCTTTGTCTTTGGGCGCGTAGGTGAGAATGTGCTGGTACTGCTCTTCGGCCTTCGAGAGTTCTCCGTGCCGGTAGTACAGGTCCCCAAGCAGCCGTTCGGGCCCGATTTCACCGGGATGGCCCGAGACGTACATCGCCAGACCGCGGATGGCGCCATCCAAATCGTCGGCGGCTACGCGCTCGCGCGCAACCTGAATCGCCCCCAGGGGGTCCGACGGAAGAATCACCCGGTCAGGGGGGTTGACGGTCACCGTTCCGGCGCGCACGGCGGCGGCCGGCACCAGCACGAAACAGGAAATGGCCAAAACGGCTGACAGGAATCGCAGCATGATCTCGCCTCTTTTGCGCCGCCTCTCTATTGTATCGGTCTATTTGACGAGCGGCAATACGTTACTTGGGGTCAACGGATAGAAAGTCATAATTATGACAAAAACCGCGCATAAAGCGGCCCCGGCGTAGGCGAGAGGCGCGCTCGTGCGTGCCGTCGGAGCGGGCGAATCGTGCGGGTCGTACATGAGCCGGAGTATCTTGAAGTAGGCGTAGAGGGAGATGGCGGTGCCGGCTATGAGGAGCGCGGCAAGCCAAGCGTACCCGGCATTG
>PLED01000075.1 GCA_003136355.1 Vulcanimicrobiota bacterium
TCGTTGGCGATCACGCTTGCGAGGGTGTACGACGGCGCGAACAGGGAAACGGCAATCTCCGGGCGGTTTCCGATGACCATCGTGGTTGCGATCGTTTCGCCAAGTGCGCGCCCGAGTGCGAGAACGATGGCTCCGAAAATGCCGGCCCGCGCGGCCGGCACCACGACTTTCATCATCGTTTCCCACTTGGTAGCGCCGAGCGACATCGATGCTTCGCGCTGATCCGCCGGGATCGTTGTCAGGACGTCGCGTGAGATGGCGGTCACGGTAGGAATGATCATCAGCGCCAAAATAACGCCGGCGGTGAGCAGCCCGACGCCGTACGAAGGGCCTGAAAAAATCGGGAGAAACCCAAGCGTTCTCTGGAGCGCGGGGTCGATCGTGCTGCGCATCGCGGGAGCGAGCACGAAGAGGCCCCAAAGCCCGAACACGACGCTGGGTATGGCAGCAAGTAATTCGATCATAAAGCTCAGCGGCCGAGCCAAGAACCCTGGCGCGAAGTCCGATAAAAACACGGCTGCGAAAATCCCAAAGATTCCGGCCAATACGATCGCAATGAGCGAGCTGATAACGGTGCCGTAAATCAGCGGAAGAGCGCCGAAAACATTCGTAACGGGATTCCAACTGGACGTCCACAGGAACGCAAAGCCGAACGTGCGCAGCGACGGCAGCGAACCCTTCACCAGCGACGCAGCCAGCCCGAGAATGATGGCGAGAAAAAGGATCGCGGCACCCAGAAGGACGGCGACAAAGATCTGATCGACAATCTTCGAGCCGGTTCGAGCTCCTAGGCGCCGCACGATCAAATCAGAGATTCATTGACTGTAGCGCTCGCTGCGCGCTTGCTTGTACGTTGACCGGAAGGGCCACGTAATGCAGCGAAGCGGCAATTTGCTGCGCTTGATTTCCATCCAGCCACTGAAGCACGTTTTGAATCATACGGCCGCGCTTCGGATCGGCGGGTTTCGTATACACCATTACCCAAGAGTAACCGGAGATCGGATAGGACCGAGCTCCGGGACGATCGACGATTGAAAAATCCGTATTAGTGACGTTTGGTTTGCTCGCGGCAGCCGCTTGCACCGTGTTCGGTGAGCAGGTCACCCATGCACCGCTTGAATTTTTGATCGTGGCAGTAGCCATGCTGTTTTCCAACGCGTAAGCCAATTCTATGTAACCGATCGCGCCGGGAGTGCTGCGGATGAGTCCGGCAGCGCCCTCGTTGCCCTTCCCTCCTACGCTCGCCGGTGCCGGCCATGAAACGGACTTCGCCGTGCCGACTTTCGTTTTCCATTCCGGCGACACGGACGAAAGATAGTCGGTGAAGATATACGTCGTACCCGATGCCTCGGAACGGTGAACGACGACGATCGCCGCGTTCGGAAGATTCGCGCTGGGATTGAGGGCTTTGATCCGCGGGTCGTTCCAAGACTTGATCCGCCCAAAGTAAATGCCGGCAATCGCGTCTCCGTCCAACCGCAGCGTCGCGGGAGCTCCCTTCACGTTATATGAAAGCACCACACCGCCCAGCGCCGCCGGGACCTGGATGACTGGCTGACCCGCGCGTGTCAGCTCGTCGCCGTTCATCGGAACGTCGGATGCGCCGAAATCGATCGTCTTTTGAATGAACTGCTGAATGCCGCCGCCGCTTCCGATGGACTGGTAGTTCACGGTCACATCCGGATGTTGATGAGAATACGTGTCAAACGCCTTCGAAAAAAACGGGTAATCGAACGACGAACCGGCGCCCGTAAGCGTCTTTCCGCCAGAACCCGAGGAACATCCGGCAATAAGCAATGCCAACGCCGCAAAGATCGTTCGTTTCAAGATGTCACTCCTCAGCCGAACCGGCCGGTAATGTAGTCTTCAGTTCGTTTGTCGCAAGGCCGCGTAAACATATCGCGCGTCGGCCCGCTTTCGATAAGGTCGCCCAAGAGAAAGAACGCGGTAAAATCCGACATCCGGGCGGCCTGCTGCATGGAGTGCGTCACGATAACGACGGTATACTCGCGCTTCAAATCGCTGATCAGGTCCTCGATCTTACTGGTCGCAATCGGGTCCAGAGCCGACGCCGGCTCGTCCATAAGAATGACTTCCGGCTCGACCGCCAGCACGCGGGCAATACACAGACGCTGCTGCTGGCCGCCGGACAAGTCCAGCGCAGACCGGTCGAGCCGGTCTTTTACCTCGCCCCAGAGGGCAGCGCGGCGGAGGCTTTGCTCCACTAGCGCTTCTAATGAAGCCCGGCTGCGCGTGCCGTGTATCCTAGGCCCATACGCAACGTTTTCGAAAATCGTTTTCGGAAATGGATTGGGCCGCTGAAAAACCATTCCGATCTTGTGACGAAGCAGAACCGGATTGATATTCGGCGCGTAAATGTCGACGCCGTCAAAGATGACATGGCCTTCGACGCGCGTGCCGGGCGTAAGGTCGTGCATGCGATTGAGCGCCCGGATGAACGTCGTCTTTCCGCAACCGGACGGGCCGATGAGCGCAGTAACGCAATTTTCGCGAATCTCGAGAGAGGCATGCTTCACTGCGGCCACCTTGCCGTAATAGACGCTCAAATCGTCCACTTGGACCTTGGCGGTCGCCTCTTCTCCCGCCGCCTGCACCGAAAACCTCATGGCAAAGTCGGAGGCGCGAGCGCCTCTGAAGGCCGGAAGATGAGCGGCAGGCGCACTAGACAAGTCACTTCATCTTACGGAACCAAAGAATAAGATAATCTTAAGACTATCTTAAGGAATATTAAGAAACACGCGCGACCATGGGAATCCGAATCGTGAATTGCGTGCCCGCGTCGAGTACCGACTGAACGTCGATCGTTCCTCCGTGTGATTCGACGATCTGCTTCACAATCGAAAGGCCCAAACCGGCACCGCTGATTCCGCGTGCGCGCGAACGGTCCGCGACGAAAAATCGCTCGAAGATGAAAGGCAAATCCTTGTAAGGTATGCCGACGCCGGTATCGGAAACGACGATTCGCGCATAGCCGTCTTCAACGTCGAGGTCCACGTTTACGGCGCCGCCCTTTGGCGTAAAGCGCAAACCATTGTCGACGAGATTCACCAGAACTTGCGAGAGCTGCGCTTCGTCGGCTTCCACAATCACCGGCCGATGCGCGCGAACGTCGAGCGATATCTCTTTTGCCGCGGCCTGCTGCGCAAACGACCGCAGGACCGAACGCGTCACCTCCTCGAGATCGACCTCCTCGACGCGCAGCGCCGGCACGCCCGACTCCGCGCGAGCTTGTTCCAGGAAACGCTGGACGAGCGACGCGAGGCGGTCTACCTCACGCAGGGCCTGCGGGAGGAAGTATGCGCGGGCATCGTCATCGCCGCCCTCGACGAGCGTTTCGAGCATGAGCTTTACCGACGAAAGCGGCGTACGCAGCTCGTGCGAAACGTTCGAAAGAAACTCCTGACGCGTTCGCTCCAGCGCCAAGCGTTCAGTCTGGTCTTCCGCAATCACGAGGGCGCCGGATATTTCGCCGGTCTGCTCGTCGTCGCTGCGCAGCTCGGTCCGCAACGGGTAGACCGAAACCGCATAACTGCGGTCGGTGCGTTTCCCCGAGACGATCAGCGGAGCCGCCGCCAAAGCTTCGCCGCCCATGACGCTATCCACGCGCCGCTCGAGTTCGATCGACGGGATGATTTCAATCAGGTGCAGACCTTTTGCGCGCGCGCGATCGAATCCGAAAATCGCCGCGGCCGCGCGATTGGCGAATCGTAAGCGTTTGGTTCGCCGCAGCATCATGACGCCCAGCGGTAACGCACGCACGAGCGCGTCGAAGCGGTCGTCGAGACGCGCGTCGTTACGGTTGGCGCGCTCCGGCTGCGGTTCGGGCGACGCGCGCGATCGTCTGAACCAGCGGATTATCTTACTCCTTGAAGATGTAGCCGCGGCTGCGCACGGTCACGATGTGGCGCGGGCTGCGCGCGTCTTCTTCAATTTTTTCGCGCAGCCAGCGCACGTGCACGCTGACCGTTTGTTGCTCGCCTTCGAAGTCGTATCCCCAAACCTTGTCGAGTAGTGTTTGGCGCGTGACGACCCGGCCATGATTTTCCATGAGCAGGCGCAGCAACGCGAATTCCTTGGGAGCCAGCGCGACCTCTTTACCGCGCACGGTCACGTGCTGGCGCGAGGGATCCAACACGATGCCCCCCAGCACGATCGCCTCATCGCGTTCCGGTTTGGAGGGAGTCGGACGCCGGAGCCGGGCTTTCACCCGCGCGAGAAATTCGTGCAGCGCAAACGGTTTGGTGACGTAATCATCGGCACCGAGCTCGAGCGCGAGCACCTTATCGATTTCCTGATCTTTGGCCGTCAGCATGATGATCGGTACCGAACTCGTCTTGCGGATCTCCTTGCACGCTTCCATGCCGTCGAGCACTGGCAGCATGATGTCAAGGACGATCAGATCCGGTTCTTCGTTTTGCGCCATCGTAATCGCGCTGCGGCCGTCGCTGGCCGTCACGACTTCGTAGCCGCTGCGCTCCAAGTTGTAGCGCAGCGTCTGCAATATCGCAGCCTCATCGTCAACGACGAGGATCTTCTTGTTGAAGTCGGGATGCTTGTTGAAGCTTCCCCGCTTGGTCGGCAGAGTGGTGCTCATCGGCGTCTCCGGCATGATTTGGCGGCACTGCAATCTAATCTTCCTTTAGGCGCAGGCAACGCCGCAGTCCTGAGTTTGGCGAAGGAGGGAGCGAGCATGCTGGCACCGGTCCGCAGACCGACATTTGACGAACTGAATCTTTCGACCGGAAAACGCGTGCGGCTGCACCGCTTCATGTACGAGCACGGCCCGGCCAACGGCACGCTGATGCTTCTGCCAATCGATCAGGGCCTCGAGCACGGACCGATCGACTTTTTCAGTAACCCGGAGTCGATCGACACCGATTGGATCTACCGCCTGGCGGTGGCAGGCAATTTTTCCGGCATGGCGTTGCACGTGGGCCTGGCCGAAAAGTACCACAAGCCCTACGCCGGCAAGGTTCCGCTGATCCTCAAAATCAACGGCAAAACCAACGTACCGAGCGACGACGAAGCGTTCAGTTCGCTGACGGCGTCGGTCGAAGATGCGGTCCGCCTGGGTGCGGATGCGGTCGGATATACGCTCTACGTCGGAAGCCCGGCACAAGACGTCGACATCGCGCAGTGCGGCGAAGTACGCCGTGACTGCGAGCGCTACGGCATGCCGCTGGTCATTTGGGCCTATCCGCGCGGTTCGGGGATCAAAGCCAAGGGTGGTATCGATTCGCTCTACGCCGTCGACTATGCGGCGCGCGTGGCGTGTGAAATGGGCGCCGACGTCATCAAGCTCAACGTGCCGAAGTGGGACGCCGCCACCGCAAAGGCAGAGCCGAAACCGTACGACACCCTGGAGCTGTCGGAGCTTGATGGATTGCGCAAAGTCGTGAAGTCGGCCGGCCGCTCGCTGGTCTTGGTTTCAGGCGGAAGCAAAATGGGCGACGAGGACACGATTCATAAAGCCAAGATCGCGATGGAAGCGGGATGCGTCGGCCTGATCTTCGGGCGTAACATGTGGCAGCGGGACTGGGACGATGCGCTGATGGTCGCCGGCAAAATGCACGACGTGATGAAAGGTTATGGTCAGTAACACTCTCGAGGAGCGCGTCAACGCAGCGCTCGACAAAGTCCGCCCCGGCATACACATGGATGGCGGCGAAGTCTGGCTCATCAAAGTCGAACAGGAAACCGCATTCGTGCAGATGCTCGGCGCCTGCGGCGGATGCCCCGCTTCAAATATGACTTTAAAGGGCGCGATCGAGCAAATCGTTTGCGCGGACGTTCCGGAAATTAAGGAAGTCGTCCAAGTCTGAGCGCCGGCGACCAGAATCGCGGCCACTCAAGCGAGATTGCCGCCTGGTAAAGCCTTTCTATATCTTCTGCGCCGAACAGCATACTCGCCTTGTTTTGCAGCTTTTCACGTAAGACTTCCTGATTGCGCCGAACTAGGCGCTCGATGAAAACACTTTCCGGTAGCCAATCCGACTTAGCGCTATTGCATATCGCGCAACTCAGCACCAAGTCCCAGATGGGATCTTCGAGCAGAAAACTCCACGGGATGACATGGTCAACGACTGAATCTCCACCGCCCTCAAAATGCTTTCCACAGTAGAAACAACCCCGCGCGGTATCCTCGGTTAGAATTCTGAGGTACGGAGCGAGTGAGCTACGCCGAGCCCCGTCACGTGCGACCTTTTGAATAACCTTTGGAGCTAGCCGGTTGCACGCCTCAAGAAACGAAGCCCAGTGATAATTCGCAATGAGTTCCAACACCCCGCAGTTCGCACGCAAGAAACCATGAGACTCCGGGCTGAGTGTTATTCCGGCCTCTCCTCTTTTCCAGATGAAAAGCTGTGGCATATCGGCCGGTTTACTAGCATGAAAAGCCGCCAACACATTAATCGTCAATACCCGGGCCATTCTCGCGCGGATTCTGTTCTTGCCGGTCTCGGGCAGATCTGAGAAGTTTCTCATGCCGTAATCGCGTGATGTCTGGGATATGAGCCGAATGACCTCGGATTCTTTGCTGACTGAGGACGCCTGGCGCAGGTGGTAGACAACTACCTGATTCCAATACATCTTCGCAAATTCTTCACCGATGTCTTCAAGTGGGATCGACAAGTTGTCGGAGCGCTTTGCGATTCTCGATAAAGCCTTTAAGAGCGCTGGCTTATAGGTTGCGGACATGACAGCATGCCGCATCAGAGCGACTACATCTGAAACACGAAAGGCCACAGCCATTCTAGAGCGGGGGAATCGAGCGAAGCCACGCTTCGTTCTTTTGTTCCGCGGCAACGCGCGCGCGCACGCTTGGAATGAACGGTGTGGGCAAGGCGAGGCGCAACTGGCGGACCTGCTCTGCCTTGGTCATATCTTTTTTGCGCCAGGCTTCGGCCGATAATTCCGGCCAGAGACAGACGCTGCCCGATATGCAACCCATCAAACCGCGCTCCAAAACCTCAGGCAACAGTTCCTCAGAGCCGGGAAGTATCGCGAACTCCGGATAGCGAGCATGCAATTCGCGTTCGAGCTCGAGGTCGTTGGAGCTGTCCTTCATTCCGCCGAGCGCTTTCGGAAATTCCGTTATCAACGTTTCGACGAGATCCGCGTGAAACGTCATGCCGCTCATACGCGGAAAATTGTACAAGAAAATCCCGCCATCGGGCGGGCGCACCCGCTCTATGAGATCGCCGAAGAATCGCACGACGCCGGCGTCGGTCACGTCGCGATAATAGAACGGCGGCAAGACCAGGGCGGCCCCGAAACCGCAAGTGAATGCGGCTTCCGTCAATTCGACCGCATCGTGAAAAGCGGTCGCGCCGGTTCCCGTCATGAGCGTGCCCGCAGGCAGACTCGCAGCGATGCCTTCCATAAAGCGCAGCCGGTCCTTGACCGCAATCGACATCGCTTCGCCGGTCGTGCCCAAAATATTGAGGCCGTCGCATCCGCGGTCGAGCAGTGAACGATAATAGGGAACTGCGAGCGAAGGATCCGGTTTGTAGTCGCGGTCGAACGGCGTTAGCGTTGCGGAATAGATGCCGTGAATGCTACGATCTCATGCTGTTCGCGGTGATTCGTCCAAAAGCGCTTACCGTCATAGGCTAGCGCGAGCTCTAAACGGAACGCGGGCGATATCTTCCGCCACGACCTTCCCATTGCGTGCGTCCAAGCGCGTCAGGTAATACTCGTCGCTTTCTTCATCGTCGGTCGTGATCAGATAAAAGCATCCGTCCACGATCACCTGTCCGCAGATGTCGTGCGGCGCCGGTATCGGCGTTCCGAAATGGCCGTCGTCGTCGACAGAAATGATTAGCCGGTTATAGAATTGGCTGACGTAGAGCAGGTCGCCGTCGTAGCCCAAGAACGATCCGGTGTCCTCGGGGCACGCAATCGCGCCCTCTTTCTTAAATCCGTGGCCCGGGATGAATTTTTTGATGATGCGGTGGTCTTCTTCGGTTTCGCTCGAGACCACGCGGAGCTCGTCGCCGACGGCCACCATGCCGATCGGTCTACCGGGCGCTTGCGCTTCCTCCCGAACGGTCCATGTGTGCGGATCGATGGCGTAGAGGCGCGACGTTTCGAGCGAACCCATCCATAGTATCTCGCCGTCGAAGGCCAGCGATTGCGGACGCGGAGCCGGCGATGGCCGGCGCGCGACTTCTTCTATTGTCTCGATGGTCTTCTCCATTACGGGTAGAGTCCGCGAAGTTTGGTCGCTTCGGCGACTCGCGCGACTGCGACCGCATACGCGCCGCGGCGCATGTCGATGCTGTGGCGCTGGGCCTGATCGTAGGTTTCTTTAAAGGCGCGCGTCATCTTGCGTTTGAGCCGCTCGTTGATTTCGTCCTCTTCCCAGAAATTTTCTTGGAGATCCTGAACCCACTCGAAATACGAAACGCTCACGCCGCCGGCGTTGGCCAAAATGTCCGGCAGCACCATGATGCCACGTTCGAAAAGGATGGCGTCCGCGTCGGGCATCGTGGGTCCGTTGGCCGCTTCGGCCACGATCTTGGCGCGAATGCGCGGCGCGTTATCTTTGGTGATCACTTTTTCGAGCGCGGCCGGAACAAGCACGTCGCAATCGTACTCGAGCACTTCCTTGTTGTTGATCCGCTCGCCGCCGGTAAATCCGACGACGGAGCCCGTCTCGGCTTTGTGCGCCATGATGCCGGCCACGTCGAGACCCTTGGGATTGGCGACGCCGCCTTTTGAGTCCGTAACGGCGACGATCTTATAGCCGCGCTGCGACATCAGTTCCGCGGCATACATGCCCGCATTTCCAAAGCCTTGTACCGCAACGCTCGCACCTTCTATGGTCAAGCCGAGCGTCTGCATCGCTTCGTCGACCACAAAAAGACAGCCGCGCGCAGTGGCTTTATCGCGCCCCAGCGATCCCCCGATCGCGATCGGTTTACCCGTCACAACTCCGGGCACCGAGTAGCCCTTCTGCATTGAAAACGTGTCCATGATCCACGCCATGATCTGCGGCGT
>PLED01000079.1 GCA_003136355.1 Vulcanimicrobiota bacterium
GACTGCGCCGGCATGGCGGCCGATCTTTTCGAAACGTATGTGGTAACGACGGTCGCGGCGATGCTGCTCGGCAACTTGCTGCTCGGCAAAGTGGCTGGCGCGACAACGTTCCCGATCGTCATCGGTGCGATCTCGATTGTCGCCTCGATCGTCGGCACGTTCTTCGTCGGCATCGGTAAAGTCGATCGCGCGAAGATCATGAACGCGCTCTATTCCGGCCTCGGCGTCGCGGGTGTTCTGGCGGCCATCGTGTTCTACTTCATCGCCAACCGCGAATTCGGAAGCGGCATAACGGTCGGTACGGGCGCGCTGGCGCGCCACGTCGGTCCGCTCAACATCTGGGCGTGCGCGATCATCGGCTTGGCGGTGACCGGCCTTATCACGTGGATTACCGAATACTACACGGGCACCCAGTATCCGCCGGTGCGCTCAATCGCCAATGCTTCGGTGACCGGGCACGCGACCAACATCATCAGCGGTCTTGCCGTCTCGATGCAGGCGACGGCGCTTCCGGGTCTCGTGATCGTCATCGGCATTCTGGCATCGTATGCGCTCGTCGGTTTGTACGGCGTAGGCATCGCGGTCATGGCAATGCTTTCGATGGCCGGCATCATCGTTGCAATCGACTCGTTTGGACCAATCACCGACAACGCCGGAGGTATCGCCGAGATGGCGGACTTGCCGGCGGAAGTTCGCGGCGTCACCGATCCGCTCGATGCCGTCGGCAACACCACCAAAGCCGTTACCAAAGGGTACGCGATCGGCTCGGCCGGTTTGGCGGCCATCGTTCTCTTTGCGTCGTTCTCGCAAGAGCTGAGCGACAAGTGCGCGGCGGTCCACGGCTGCGTCGCCGGCGCGGGTTTGTTCAGCATCGAGTCGCCTTACGTGCTGGCAGGTTTGCTGATCGGCGGAATGCTGCCGTTCTTCTTCTCGTCTCTTTCAATGGAAGCGGTCGGTCGTGCAGCTGGATCGGTCGTCGAGGACGTGCGCCGGCAGTTTCGAGAGAATCCTGGAATCATGGCGGGCACGACGCGGCCCGACTATGCAAAAACGGTGGACATCGTAACCCGCGCCGCGCTCAAAGAAATGATTGTGCCGTCGCTCATTCCGGTCGGCGTGCCGGTGGTCATCGTGCTGCTCGGCGCAGCGCACGTCTTCCCCGGGATCAGCGCGGCCCAAGTGATGGGCGGCGTTCTGGTCGGCGCTATCGTGACCGGATTGTTCTTGGCGATCGCGATGACCAGCGGTGGCGGCGCCTGGGACAACGCCAAGAAATACATCGAGGACGGCCATTTTGGCGGCAAAGGTTCCGACGCGCACAAGGCTGCGGTAACAGGCGATACCGTCGGCGACCCCTATAAGGACACTGCCGGACCAGCCATCAACCCGATGATCAAGGTCCTCAATATCGTCGCGCTGCTGCTAGTGGCTTTCCTGATCCACTAGCCGCGACAGGCGGCGAGCGGTTGGTCGCTGCGCCGAACGCCCGCACGGGTACGTACGTTTCATCAAAGTGAGGATGAGCTTGATGAAACGTCTCTGGGGAATCGCCGGCGCCGCAGCGCTGGTCTTCGCGTGCTCTACGCCCGCGCTCGCCTCACCGCAAGACGACCAAGTCGAAATGCAGATCGGCCAGCAAGAGTACCAGCAGCTGCAACAAAAGGGCGAGATCCTAACGAGTTCTCCCTATTACGCGATCCTCAATCCGATCGCGGCGAAGATCAAACGCATCGCCGATCCTCAGTATTTCACGCCGTTCCACTTCATTTTAGTCAATGAGAGTTCGCCCAACGCTTTTGCGGTTCCAGGCGGCAACGTCTATGTGACCACGGCGATGATGCGCTTCGTCAAAAACAAAGAAGAACTCGCGGGCGTGCTCTGCCACGAAACGTCGCACGACATCCACCACGACGTTCTGGCGCTCTATCAAAAAGATCAACGTTTGAGCATGTATGGCACGCTGGCTGAAATTCTGCTTGGCCGCGGCGCGAGCGGCCTCGCCAATGCCGCCATCAACATTGCGGCTAATCTCGAAGCGCTGCACTTCTCTCGGCAAGTCGAAGAGAACGCCGACAACAAGGGCGCGATCACATGCGCGCAAGCCGGACTGACGCCCTACGGCTTGGTGTGGCTCATGCAAGCTTTCCAGACGTCAAACACTTCGAATCCGCCGGAAGTCATTTCCGACCATCCTAGCGACGCGCACCGGATCGCGGCGCTGCAAAACGAGTTTGCGAGCGATCCGTCGCTGTTCAGCAAATTTAACCAGCAAATCGCGTGCGGCACGCCGGTCAGCTACGGCGGACTCTACGATCAGTACAAGGGCGGCTGCGGAGTTCCGCGCCGGCAGACTGGTTCTTCGGTTACGGCAGCTCGCTCGGGCATCACCCACATCGCGCCGGTGAGCGCGGCGAGCAAGCGCAAGTGCCCGGCAAACTGGAAGTACTGCTAATAGGTTTTTCCTAGCGCCCGTCCCAAATAAACGGCATGCGCCTAAAATTTTCCGATGCGATCCGCGTCTGCGGTTTTATCGCCATCATTGCCCTGGCCGCTACGAACGGCAACGTCCGCGCCGCCCTGGGCATACAAAGCGGCATCAACCTTGCGAACCTGGATCGCACGTGCAAACCGTGCGCGGATTTTTACCAGTTCGCCGACGGCGGCTGGATCAAGAACAACGCGATTCCCGCATCCGCCTCGACTTGGGGAAACTTTTCGGTCTTGGCCGCCCGCAATCGCGACGTCCTGCATCAGATCCTGAGCAACGCCGAAACCGCCAAAAGCCCCGCGGGTAGCAACCGGCAGAAAATCGGCGACTTTTACGAAGCGTGCATGAATACGGCTGCGATCGACGCGGACGGAACGAAGCCGATCGATTCGCTGCTCGTTTTGGCGACAGCGGCAACGGCGCAGAATCTTGCCTCAACTCTGACGACGCTCCACGGCTCTGGGGTGGACGCCTTCTTCAATCTCGGGCCCGGCGCCGACTTCCACGAGGCGGCGCTCAATATCGCGCAACTTCGTCCAGCCGGACTCGGACTGCCGGATCGCGACTATTACTTCTCGACCGACGCGAAGACCGTGCAGATCCGCGCCGCATACCTGGCGCACGTCACGAAAATGTTCCAATTGCTCGGCGACTCAGCCGACACCGCGGCTGCCGAAGCGCAAGCGGTGATGACGCTCGAAACGCAGCTTGCGCAAAACACGCTGGGACGCGTGCAGACACGCGATCCAGCCAGTACGTACCACAAAATGACGCTCGCCGACGTGCAAGCGCTGGCGCCTGCGCTCGACATGCCGGCGGTCTTCTCCCAAAGCGGCGTGCCCACGACCATCGCAGTGAACCTCACGCAGCCCGACTATTTCAAAGCGCTTTCTGCACTACTCTCGTCCGCCAAACCGTCCGATCTGCAGGCCTATTTACGCTGGCACGCCGTGCACGCTTATGCCGCGGCGCTTCCAGCGGCGTTCGCCGCGGAAAATTTCGATTTTTACTCCAAGACGATGCAAGGGGTCCAATCCGCACAGCCGCGCTGGCAGCAGTGCACCGGTGCGACGGACCGCACGCTGGGCGAGGCGCTCGGACAATTCTACGTAGCGCAGACGTTCTCGGCCGCCGACAAAGCCCGCGCGCTCGCGATGGTCAAGAATATCAAACAAACGTTGCGCGACGATTTCTCGACGCTCTCGTGGATGTCACAGCCAACGCGCCAGCGAGCCGTCGCGAAACTCGACGCGTTCCTGTTGAAGATCGGCTATCCTGACAAATGGCGCAGCTATGCAGGGTTGCCGGTCATGCGAAATTCCTACGCGCTTAATCTAATCCACGCTTCGCAATTTAACTCGCGCGACGCGCTCGCGCAGATCGGCAAACCGGTCGATCGCGCACGATGGGGCATGACGCCGCCCACCGTCAACGCCTACTACAGCCCGACGGTCAACGAGATCGTCTTCCCCGCCGGCATCTTGCAGCCGCCGTTCTATAACTCCCACGCAGATATGGCCGTCAACTACGGCGGCATCGGCGCTGTTATCGGCCACGAATCCACGCACGGCTTTGACGATCAAGGCCGTAAATTCGCGCCGAATGGCGACCTCGCCAACTGGTGGACGCCCGAAGACGCCGCGCAGTTCAACGCCCGCGCGCAATGCGTCGTCAGCCAATGGAATCAGCTCTCGCCCGAACCGGGCGTTCAGGAAAACGGATCGCTCGTGCAAGGCGAAGAGATCGCCGATTTGGGTGGTCTGACGATCGCGTATAAAGCCTTCGAGAAGTGGCAAGCGCATAATCCGCGCCGCATTCTCGACGGCTTCACGCCGGAGCAG
>PLED01000078.1 GCA_003136355.1 Vulcanimicrobiota bacterium
TCGCCCGACTGCGACATCGCGATCGTCAGCGACGTCGGATCGATAACCGGATCGCCGTACCGAAACTCGCTCGCGAGTTCCATCTCGACGGGAATGTGGACCAGCGATCGCAGCAAGTACATGCCGACCATGCCCGCGTGGTAGGCCGTGCCGCATCCGGTGATCGCAATCTTTGAGAGATCGCGAAGCTTCGCTTCGTCCATGCCGATCTCGGCCCCCAAATGGACGTCGTTGCTTTCATCCACGCGGCCGGAGAGCGTCTCTTTGATGACGTTGGGNNGAGCATGAAGTGCTTGTAGCCGCTTTTTTCGGCCGAGGTGACGTCCCAGGTGATATTCATCACATCGCGCGCGATCGGTTTGCCGTCGTAATCCGTCAGCCGCCAGCCGTCACGGCCGACGACAACGATCTCGCCTTCCTGAAGGATGATCTCTTTGCGCGTATACTGGAGAATTGCGGGCGTGTCGGAGGCGACGAACATCTCGCCGTCGCCGATACCGACGACCAGCGGACTCGCGCCGTTGCGGGCAAAAACCAGATGATCGGGATCGTCCGAGCTGATGATGCCGAGCGCGTAGGCGCCGCGCACCTCGCGAAGAGTGCGCCGCAGCGCTTCTTCCAGATTGCCGTCATAATGCGCTTCAATCAGATGCGCGAGCACCTCGGTATCGGTTTCGCTCTTGAAGACGTGCCCCGACTCGATGAGCCGCGCGCGCAGCGGCGCGTAGTTTTCGATGATGCCGTTGTGCACGACGGCGATCCGACCGGTGCAATCCATGTGCGGATGCGCGTTCGCGTCCGAAGGCCGGCCGTGCGTTGCCCAGCGCGTGTGACCGACGCCGACGCGTCCCGAAAGCGCCTCGCCGTTACGCAGACGCTCCGCAAGCCGCTGAAGTTTGCCTTCCGCTTTGGATCCTGTCAGCGCGCCGGAACCGTCGATAACGGCGATGCCGGCGCTATCGTAACCCCGATATTCCAACCGCGCGAGCGAGTCCAGAATGATCGGGACGCTGTCGCGCTCCCCGATGTATCCGACTATCCCGCACATAGCATCCCTGTGTCGTTCCTTCTAAGCAAGTAGGCTCGTAGGGGCGCGGGACGTTTGGCCGGACCGCTAAACATACGCCGCGGTTCGGACAAATGTCCCGCGCACCGGAGAGTTACTTTATGCCCTCTTTAGTGCGGTGATAGTGAATCTTGCCCGTCGCGACTTCCGCGAAGGCGGTCGAAACCGGCTTGTTGGGATTCACGTTTTCGGTGAGTTCGGGCGCGCCGTTATTCAATTGCTTGGCGCGTTTGGTCACAACGTTAACCAAGCTGAATTTCGAGTCAACGTGTTTGAGCAGTTCGTCGAGGTCTCCGAAGACTGGTTCGGTCATTATGAGTGTTCCAATTTCCTTATAGCGTCGTCACCAAAACGGTGAATGCGGAACCGCTCCGCATGCAGTATGGCTTGCAGGTCTTTGACCGCCTCGTCGGAGCGATGCTCCTCATTGATGACGATGTAGTCAAAGTCCCGGATGTTCCTGATCTCCTCGTGCGCGATTTCAAGGCGCCCGGCGATCTCTTCGTTGGTTTCGGTCCGCCGCGCGAGCAGGCGCCCGCGCAGATACGAAAACCGGTCCGGAAGCAAAAATATCAGGACGGCGTCCGGAAACGTGCTCTTGATCGAGAGCGCGCCATTGACTTCGGGCTTCATGATCAGGTCGTAGCCCTGGGTCAGGGTATCTTCGACGAAGTCCCTCGGAGTTCCGTATAGGTTGCCGTTGTACTCGCGCCACTCGAGCAGGCCATCGGCCGCGGCGCGCTTTTCGAACTCCTCACGCGAAACGAAAAAGTAGTGCTCGCCCTCTCGCTCGCCCGGCCTCGCAGGCCTCGTCGTGGCCGAGACGGAGTAGCGCAGGCGCCCCGTGCGCGCCAGGAGCGCGTCCACGAGCGTGTCCTTGCCGGCCCCCGACGGGCCGGAGACCACGAAGAGCAGGCCCGGGCCCAACACAGCGGAGTTCCTCTCTGGCAAAGGGCCTAGTGTTCCCAGAGGGTGGGTGGGTCCCCTGGTCACAAGAACGGGCCTGCTGCGCCCGGGCAAAGGCCGGCTGGGAGCATAATGATGCCTCTGGCCATGAGTATGTTGTATCACAGAAGGTGCCGTGCCGATGCGGACTGACGCTATCCTGATCGCGCGCTTAGCGCTCGAGATCGAAAGCCGGTTCGAAGGCGCGCGCGTCCGCGACGTGGGCCAGCTCGACGATGGGCGCTTCGCGATGGCTCTGTGGAAAAAAGGCCGCACGCAGCTGATCTGCGCGGACGTCTTCGCGCCGACACCGCTCATCACGGTTGAAGACGGCGAACTCCCGATCGCGGCCGAGCCGGGTTTCGTGCGCGCGGCAGGCGCCGCTCTGCGAGGAAAGACGCTAACCGCGGCTTGCGCGATTAAGGGCGAGCGGATCCTCGAACTGCAATTTGCCGCGCAGTCGCGTTTCGGCGTTCCCGAATCGTACGAACTGATCTGCGAACTCGTGCCGCGCTTTGGAAACATCATCCTTGCAAAAGGCGGGATAGTCGTCGCGGCGCTCAAGGAGTTCCGCCGCTCCGGAAAAGCCGCGCGATCGGTTCGCCCGGGAATAGCGTACGAGCCGCCGCCCGCGCGACCTGGAAAAGCGGCTACGCATTTCGCGGAGGAACCCTCCGCCGAAGCGATCCGCGGAAACGATCTCTACGTGTATCGCGACGCTGCCGGTTCGCTTTTGCAGGCGCACGTCGTACCTTTAATCGGACTCGACGATGCCACATGCAAGCGCGCCACATCGCTGATCGAGCTATTGCCGGAGCTCCGGACAACACCGGCCGCTCCCTCCGAATCCGGCGGCGGCGAAGACAAGGTTCGCATGGGCGCGCAACGCCTGCTCGAAGAACGGGCGCGTAAGCTGAACGCGGAACTCGCGCGCGTGGAGGCCGCACTTATAGTATCGGCGGAGCGCGACGACTTGCGCGCCCGCGGCGACGCGATTTACAGCGCTCTGCACGAGCTTGCGCCGGCCGAACGGCAAGCCGCCAAGGACGAGGCTGCCGCGGTCTTCGCGCGTTACAAGAAAGCGGGCAGCGCGGCGACTCATCTTGCGCGCAGACGAGCGGCCGTGCGTCAAAGTTTGGACGAAGTCGAAGAGCTGCGTTGGGAACTCGAACGCGCCGGTCACGACCAAGTGCGCGAAATACTCGAGCTCGTTAAACCGCGCGCCGTTGCTGCCGGCCCAAAGAGCCGGCCGCGAAAGCGTGTGCCGATGCAAGGCGTGACCCCCGCGGGAACGCGCGTCTATGTCGGACGATCTCCGGTTGAAAATGCCGAGCTCACGTTTCGAACGGCGCGGCCCAACGATCTCTGGTTTCACGCGCGCGGACAGCCGGGCGCGCACGTCATTTTGCAGCGGGACGATCGCGCCGCGCCGTCGGAAGACGACGTTCGGATCGCAGCCGAGTTGGCGGCGCTGCATTCGAAGGGCCGCAACAGCGCAAAGGTAACGGTCGATTACACGCAGCGCAAGCACGTCCGTAAGCGGCCGAACGCGGCGCCGGGACTCGTCTTTTACACCGAAGCCTCGTCGATTGCCGTCGAGCCGCGGGATTCGATAAACATCGCGTCTCCGAAAGAGAAAAAGCGGTAGCGGTTCTCGACCGCCTCGCGGTATGCCCGGAAGATTCGTTCGCGCCCTGCGAACGCACAGACAAGCACCAGCAGCGTGGATCGCGGCAAGTGAAAATTCGTGAGCAGCGCGTCAACCGCTCTGAACTCAAACCCCGGCGTGATGAAGAGATCGGTCTCGCCGGCCCCCGAATGTATCACGCCGGTATCGCGCGCCGAGGCTTCAAGTGCGCGCACGACGGTCGTTCCGGCCGCTACGATGCGCCGGCCCTCTTCTTTCGCGCGCGTAACCGCCCGCGCAGTCTCTTCGGGGATCGAAAAATACTCGGCGTGCATCGTATGCTCTTCGAGCCGCTCGCTTTGCAGCGGCCGGAACGTGCCGAGCCCGACGTCTAACGACAGTTTCGCAACCTCAACGTTCCGCCGTTTCAATTCGTCGAAAACCGCCTGCGTAAAGTGCAGCGATGCGGTCGGCGCGGCAACGCTGCCCGGGTCGCGCGCGAAGATCGTTTGATACCCGGCTTGCGCCTGTTGCGAATCTTCGGTCACGTACGGCGGCAGGGGCAGTTCGCCGACGCGTGCGAGGAACTCCTCAAACCCGACGGTGAGGCGCAATTCGATTTCACGCACGCCATCCGTTCGTACGTCGATCACGATCGCTTCGCCGAGGTCGCCGAACCCGACGCGCTCGCCGGCGCGGAACCGCCGCCCCGGCTTCGCGAGCACCAGCCACCGCGACGAACGCGGATCGTAATGCGCTTCAGCCGCCGGACGCAAGAACAGCAGCTCGACTCCGCCGCCGCTCGGTATGCGTCGCCCGTGCACGCGCGCCGGAATGACGCGTGTCTCGTTCAGCACGAGCAGATCGCCGGCACGCAGCAGCGACGGAAAATCGGTGAAATACAAATGCTCAATCGAATTGTCGCGCACCGCGAACAGCCGCGACGAATCGCGCGGCTCCGCCGGCCGCTGCGCGATCAGTTCCTTCGGAAGATCGTAATCGTATGCAATGGCGCTCCCCATATCGGACTCGCTTAGGCGCATGTTTAATCGCTCGTCCGACACGGGGCGCGCCATTGCAAGCCGCTCCTACGTAGATCCTATGGTCGTGCCGGGGAAGTAAAACGCGAGAATCGCGGCGGCGTTCGCGCCGGTCTTGGCAAGTCCGCGCGCGCCCCATTGACAGAAGCCGACGCCGTGTCCCAAGCCGGCGCCTTCGATCGTCGCCGTTTGTGCTGTCGAATCGTAATCGGCCTTGCGCACAAGCAAACTCGGGATGACGCGCGAGCCGATGGTGCGCCGAACGTCGGCGGCTTTGATGCGCGCCGAACCGCTACTTCCGGTGAAGGTCCAGAATCGCGCGCGTCCGCTGCCGTCGGGAGCGTCGAGCGTGATGCTTTGTAGATCCCCGATTGCGGCGGATTGATTTCCGAGCGCGCTGCGGAGCGCGTCGGCGGCAACGGTTTGCGTCCAGCGGTACCATTGCGAGTCCTTGCAGTAATTGCATGCGACGCCTGAAAGGTACGGCAGCGGTTTGCCGCCCCATGCGTCCGCTGAAGATTCGGTGTGGCCGCCGCAACACGACGAGTACGCGATCGAAGCGAAACCTGCGCCGAAGCGCAGCGCTTGTCCGGCGGTGGCGTCGACGGCCGCGTTCGTTTGCGGCGCCTCTGCGTCGACGCCTGTGTAGACTTGGTCCGCCTCCGACGGAACCAAGTCGTATGCGCGGTTGGGATTGCTGCGCTGCAGCACGTACGTGCGGGCGAGAATCGCCTGCGCCTGCAGCGACTCTGCTGGCCAACTGCGCGGCATCTCGCGCGAAACGACGCTGTACAAGTATTGCTCGACCGGAACGGTGCTGACGACTTGACCGGTGTCGGGCAAGATCGCCGCGGTGCCGCGATAACGCCGTCCTTCATAGACGAAGGTCTGGGCATCGATTGTTTGCACGGTTCCTTGCCCAAGCAATATTCGTAGCGCTTGAACTTGCGAAGAAACCGCGGGATCGTCTTGTGCGGTCGCGCGGCCGGCTAAGCCGCAACTTCCGGCGAGCGCCGCGGCGGCGCCAAGAAATGCCGAGCGTTTCAGAGGAGCCGCTCCTGTTGGGCTCGCTGCCCGCCTCCCGTCACGCCCAAATGCGTGTACGCCTCCGGTGTCGCTTTCCGACCTGCCGCGGTTCGCGTAACGAAACCGGCCTTCAAAAGGTAGGGCTCGACTACATCTTCGAGCGTCTCGGCGTCCTCGGTAAGCGTCGCCGCGATCGCGGCAATGCCGACCGGCCCGCCGCGATACTGTTCGATAATGGTTTTCAAGAAAGCGCGATCCAAACGGTCCAAACCGAGCTCGTCGACGCCTTCGCGCGCGAGCGCTTCTTCCGCCACGGGCTTGGTGACGCGTCCGTCGGCGCGGACTTCGGCATAGTCGCGGACGCGCCGCAGCAGACGGTTGGCGATGCGCGGCGTCCCGCGGCTTCGACGCGCGATCGTCGCCGCGGCATCATCGTCGATCGGAACGCCGAGCACGCCCGCCGAGCGCAGCACGATGCGCTTGAGTTCGCTTTCGTCGTAGTAGTCGAGATGGTGCATGATGCCGAAACGCTCCCGAAGCGGAGCGGAAAGCATGCCAGCGCGCGTCGTCGCGCCGACGAGCGTAAAGCGTTTGAGCGGCAACTTCAGCGTCTTGGCGTACGCGCCGCGATCGACGACGAAGTCGATTTGGTACTCCTCCATCGCGGGATAGAGAAACTCTTCGACTACGCGGCCCAGACGGTGGATCTCGTCGATGAAAAAGATGTCGCCGTCTTCGAGTGACGTTAAAATGCCGACCAAATCTTTGGGCTTCTCTAACGTCGGCCCGCTCGTCGGCCGGAGCGCGCTGCCGAGCTCTTTGGCAATCAGTGCCGCGAGCGTGGTCTTCCCGAGTCCCGGCGGACCGTAAAAGAGCACGTGTTCCAGTGGTTCCTTGCGCTGCTTGGCGGCTTCGATTGCGATCTTGAGATTTTCGACGACCGTCGTTTGGCCAACGTATTCGTCAAACGAACGCGGGCGCAGACTGGCGCCGTAGACTTCATCCTCGAGCGAATCGACCGGATCGACGACGCGTTCCGGATCGCCGTCGCCGGGAGTACCGTACAAACGCTTGAGCGCATCGTCACTCATGGGCGGCACGCTGCCGGTAGATCTCGGCCAGCAAAGCTTCGGAATCGTTCATGCCGGGCGCCGCCTCGAGCGTCGAGCGGATCATCTCTTCGGCCTCCGAGCGGCGGTACTCCAGCTGCAGTAGCACCGCGAGCGCTTCTTCCGCAAAATCCGGGATGCGCGCGGGCGGCGCGGGTTCGGCCTCCCGGATGAGTAAGAACTTCGTCACCTTCCCCTGCAGTTTCGCGACAATGTCGCGCGCCTTCTGCTGCCCAATGCCGGGCAGCGTCTTAAGAAACGCATGATCGCCCCGATCTATCGCACCGGCGATGCGGGACATCGGCTGCGAGAACGCCCGCGCCGCGGATCGGGGGCCGATGCTCGCTACGCTCAGCAGCTTTTCGAAAAACTCGCGTTCGACCGCGTTACTAAACCCGTAAAACGTGAAATGGCCGGTGTTGCCCTCCATGTTCATCACGGAATAGATTTCCAGCGAGAGCTGTTCCCCGTTTTCGATCGCGACTTTCTCTTCGACGCACGGCGGCAGGATAATGTCGTAGGATAATCCCCCGACATCCAGCACGACGTTTCCGTCGCTGCGGTCGACGAGCGTTCCGGTAATTCTAGAGAACATGCCGCAGCTGTTCGGGAAGGCGGCGGTCGTGTTCGCGCACGTTGCAGTAGGCCAGCGCCAGCGCGAGCGCGTCCGAGACATCGTCGGGTTCCAACGGTTTCTCGAACCCGAGCAGTTGCGCAACCATCCGGTTGACCTGCTCCTTGCGTGCCGCGCCGGATCCGGTCAGCGCGCGTTTCACGCGCGAATGTGCCAGCGTCGCAACGGGAATTCCGGCTTGCGCGCCCGCCAGACACAATACGCCGCGCGCATGACCCATCATGATGGCGGTCATCGGATTGCGATAGGTCGTATAGAGCTCTTCAATGACGATCACGTCCGGGTGCGTCGACGCGACCACCTTTTCGATTCCCGCATGCAGTTCGCGCAACCGCGATTCCAGCGCGGACGAAGCGCGCGGAGAAACCACGCCCGCTTCGACGACGCGCGTCTGTCCGCCGGCATGTTCGATGACGCCGTAGCCCGTCACGCGCAGGCCCGGATCGATGCCGAGAATGCGTTCGGTCATGGTGGATTTGTCGTGTTAACGTAGATGTTGACGGGCGACCCCGGCGCTACTTTCGTGCCGGCCTCCGGTTCGGTACGCACGACTCTTCCGTTCGCGCCCTCGGTCGTCGGCGTCACGTTGCCGATGGTGTAGCCGTAGTCGGCGAGCTGCGCCTTCGCCTGTTCGATTGTCATGCCGTTTGTATCCGGTACCTCGCCCGAAACCGAGAGCGTCATCCGAATTGTCGAGCCCTTTTCCGCGGGAGTTGCCGGTTGCGGGTCCAACGCGATCACTTGCCCGTTATTCGGCGAGCCGGGCTCCACTTGGTAACTGATCGCGGCGGAGAAGCCGGCCGCTTTCAGCTGCGATTGCGCGCTTGCCAAATCGCTGCCGATGAGATTGGGAACATTCGTGAGGCCGCCGCCGCTGCTGACGACCACGTTCACCGTCGTGGAATGATCGGAAGGCACTTGCATTCCGGCGGGCATATCCTGCGACTCGATTACGTTGGGTGGGATATTTGGAAAGGCGGCCCGTTCGCTGACGTTGATCGTGAAGCCGTCCTTCGCGGCGATCTGACGCGCTTGATCCAGCGTTAAGCCCGCCAGACGCGGCATCTTAATCGGCGCGGGCCCTTGAGAAACGACGAGCGTGACCTTTGCGTTTTGCCTCACTTTAGAGCCTGCCGCCGGACGTTCGTCGATCACGTTCCCCTTAGGCGACGGGTCGAACTTCTGCACGACGGTGACGCTGAGTTTGTCTCCGGTGAGATCTTTTTGCGCGTCGTCGAGCGTGTAACCGACGACGTCGCGCAAGCCGACGGTCGGCGCTCCGCTGCTGATGACTAGCTGCACCGCCGATCCGCGCGCGATCTTCGATCCCGCGGCCGGATCCTGACGGATCACATGATTCGGAGCGACCGTGTCGCTGGTCTCGCGCGTGGCTTTGTACGTCAGGCCGGCGTTGACGATGGCCTTTTGCGCCTGCGCGTCCGGCTTATTGACGTAGTTCGCAACCGTAACTTGAGGCACGGGCGTGAAGGGGTGGGCTGACATGATGTATCCCGTAGCTGCAGCGCCGACGAGCACGAGTGCGAGGAGGGCGGCGATCCACGCGGACGGTCCGCGGCGCGGCTCTTCCACTTCAAATGTGTCGATCCGCCGGTCGGGAAGCCGCGATCTTCGCGGAGGGGGCTGCACCGCGACCGCTCCGGCTCCGTAGCCCGGCGCGTCGTCGACCAAAGAGTACGCGGCAAAGCTGGGACGCTCGCGCGCTTCGCGCAGCGCGGACGCAACGTCGCTTGCGGATCCGAACCGGTTCTCAGGCTGTTTTTGCAGCAGCTTGCTGACGATCGAGGCGAGCGCGGGGCTGATGCCGGCGGACGGATCGAGCGCAGGGGCGGGATCCGAAATGTGTTTGAGCGCCACCGTAACGGGTGACTCCCCGGTGAAGGGCAGCTTCCCCGTCAGCATTTGATAGAGTACGATGCCGACGCTGTAGAGATCGGAAGCCTCGGTCAATTCTAAGCCTTGCGCCTGCTCCGGCGAGAGATAGTAGACGCTTCCCATCACCATGCCCGGGCGCGTCATGGTCATGGTCTGCTGCGAGACCGCGCGCGCGATGCCGAAATCCGAAAGCTTGACGACGTCGTCTTTGGTGATCAGAATGTTCGCGGGCTTGATGTCGC
>PLED01000093.1 GCA_003136355.1 Vulcanimicrobiota bacterium
CCGAAAGCATGCGCGCGATTTCGCCAGTCCGCTCGGCGTCTTTGTCGACTCTTCGCACGGAAATCGTAGTCGCCGAGCGCGACTCGGTTTTTTCTAGCACATAATGTTCGTCGGCCCATGCGGCAATCTGCGCGAGATGCGTGACGCACATGACCTGCGCCTCACGCGCGAGGCGCCCCAGCCGTACACCGACGGCTGTTGCGGTAGCGCCGCCGATACCGAGATCGATTTCGTCGAACACGAGTGCGGTTCTGCCGCGCTTGCCTGCCAATACCACGATCAGCGCCAAAAGCACGCGTGAGAGTTCGCCGCCCGAAGCGACACGCGCGAGCGGCCGTTCTTCTTCGCCTTTGTTAGCAGCAAACAAAAATTCAGCGCGTTCTGCACCTATCGCCGCAATTTCTCCGAGCGTCTCGAAACTGACACCGAATCGTCCCGAAGGCAATGCTAACTCTTGTAATTCTTTCTCGACGGCCTTGCGCAAACGGTCGGCTGCACTACTCCGCAATTTTGAGAGTTCGATCGCGGCTTTTTTCAGCTCGCTCTGCGCTGACTGAAGATCCCGCTCGAGTTGCGCTTTCCGCTCGCCCACATTGCTAAAAAGGTCGACGTCTTTGCGGAACTCTTCAGCCGCCGCCAGCACGGCTTCTATCGAGCCGCCATATTTTCGTTTGAGCGTGTCGAGCGCTTCGAGCCGGGCGTTGATCGTCTCCAGCTCCGCGGGCTGGAATTCGGTCGCGTCGAGCTCGCGCGAAATGCGCACGGCAAGTTCGTTGACCTCACTTTGCAGCGCGCTCGTGCTTTGCGCCATCTCGGAAAGCCCTTCGCCCAGGCCGCGCAGCTGCTGCAGCGACGCGCCCGCCGCCCCGAGCGCGCCTGACGCCGACCCATCCTCGCCCGCCAGCGCATCGTGCGCGCTCCGCAACGCGAGCGCGATTTTTTCAACGTTGTCTAGAAACCGGCGGCGCTCGCTCAGTCGATCGCCTTCGCCGGCCGCAGGCGCGGTCGATTCGATTTCATCGAGCGCGTACTTCGCAAAGGCGTGCCGCTCTTGCGCGCGCCGCTCGCCTTCATTCAGGTCGCGGAGGTCGCCGCCGAGCTTAGAAGCGCGCGCATGCAGCGTCGCTACGCCCTCGCGAACGCGCAAAAGTGCGTCGCCGCCGAACCGGTCGAGCAATTCCAAATGGTACGCCGGCGCGAGGAGGCGCTGCGCTTCGTGCTGTCCGACGATGTCGACCAGTTCCGCGGCGAGATCGCGCACGTAGCCCGCTGTTGTCGGCCGCCCATTGAGACGCAGCACGGATTTCCCGCCCTCGTTCAGCTCGCGCGAGATCGTTGCGTCTTCGTCGGGATCGAATTCGAAGCCGTCGGCGCACAGCTTTTCGCGTAGACGCTTATCGGGATCGAACTCGAGCGTTACCGCGGCTTTGCCCGCTCCACGGCGTACAACATCCGCTCCAGCGCGCTCGCCCAAAACAAACGCAATTGCTCCGAGCACCATCGTCTTGCCCGAGCCCGTCTCGCCGGTGAACATGGTCGCGCCGGAGGCGAAGTCGATCTCCGCGTCCGCGATCAATTCGTAGTCGGCTATGCGCAGCCGGCGTAACACCGTTACGCTCGCCGGCGATCTTTGATGGAGACGCCCCAGCGCATCTTGTCCTCGAGACGCTCGAAGAAACGAAGCGGCGCCGTGCGCGCAAATCGCACCATGCGCGGATGGCGTTCGATGACAACCGTGCCTCCCGGCGCAATCTCGCTGACCGCGTCGCCGTCGCATTCCAGCTGCGCGCGCACGATCTCCGAATCGCAGCTGATCTGAATGCGCGATGTGGTGGGCACGATGAGCGGCCGGGAAAAGAGCGTGTGCGGCAAGAGCGGCACGATCCCGAACGCGTCGACGCGTGGGGATATGATCGAACCCCCCGCCGAAAGAAAATATGCGGTCGAGCCGGTGGGCGTGGCGACGCAGATGCCGTCGGCGGGAATGTGCGCGGCTTGTTCTTCATCCAGTCCGAGCCCGAACGGAACGATGCGCGAGATCTCGCCTTTGCGTACGACCGCATCGTTGAGCGCAAAAAACTTGCGGCCTTCGTACTCCGCTTGAAGCGCGAGCCGTTCTTCGATTTCAAGGCCACGCGCCAATAGGCCGGGCAGCTTTTCGACGCGCGGATCGTCGTCGTCGAACTCCGTCAAGAAACCGAGCCTGCCGGTGTTGATGCCGAGCAGCGGAATGCCATCGTTGACAACGAGCCGCGCGGCGCGCAGAAGCGTACCGTCGCCACCGATGGTGATCAGGAGCGAAGCTTCGGTGAGTCTTGCGTTGTCCGAAGCGATAGGCAGCCCAGGATCGGATCCCGGGCACAGGCAAATCGTATAACCGGCGCTCTTGAAGTGATCGGCGATGCGCAGTCCAACGGCGCGCGAGTTTTCGCGTTTCGCGTCGATGTAGAAGGCTACGACGCCTTTTTTCGCCGCAACGTTCATCCCACCACCTCGTCGATGCGCGAATCCGGGATGGCTTCTCCCCGCCGGCCTAAGCGCAAGAGAAATTCGCGATTCCCCGCGGGGCCGACTAGCGGCGACGCCGTCAAAGCAGTAGGAACCAGGCCCAATTCAGGCATTGCATCACGAATTTCGCGCAGCACGGCGCGGTGTACTTCGGGATCGCGCACCACCCCACGTTTCCCGAGCCGGGCTCGCCCGGCCTCGAACTGCGGTTTCACCAGCGCGACAATCTCGCCGCCGGGCGCCAAGAACGAGACGGCGTGGGCCAGAATCGTGCGCAGCGAAATAAACGAAGCATCGGCGACGATCAAATCGAACGGCTCGCCGGCAAAAGCGTCGGAGGCGAGGGTTCGGAAATTGGTCCGCTCCATCACGGTCACCCGCCGGTCGTTGCGCAATTCCCAATCTAATTGTCCATAGCCCACATCGACCGCGACCACATGCGCGGCGCCGCGCTTCAAAAGGCAATCGGTAAAACCTCCGGTCGATGCGCCAATGTCGAGCGCGCGGATTCCCCGCACGTCCACACCAAACTCGGAAAGCGCGCTATCGAGCTTCTCCCCGCCGCGGCTGACAAACCGACGCGGCCGTTCGACTTCGATCGCGGCGCCTTCCCGAATGGATGTGCCCGGCTTCGTTGCAGGCGCGCCGTTCACGCGCACGCGCCCTTCGATAATCAGCGCGCGCGCTTGCGAACGGCTGATGCCATTGCGTTCCGCTACGAGCTCATCAAGGCGCCCAGTCACTTTTTCGGGCTCTTAAGCTGCGCCCGTGAGCGCTTGCATACGTATGGAATTTGGGAATCCGGAGGAAGCGCACCCCAGGAGCCGTCCACAAGTAATTCCGTTGGAGCAATTTGCAACCTTCGAGTTTGATCGTCTAAGTCGACGGTCTCGAGGATAGGCGGACGAGTCCCGGCTACGCCCCACCAACTGCCGCTAACATATCGCTCAACTAAACCACCCTGACCAAAGCGAAACGTAAATGTACGACGACCCGAAAATCCCGGAGGCGCGCCAATACGCCATTGGCTTGCGGTCATGTTCGCGTTAAAAACATAAGCATACTTAACGCCCGGCGAGCCGGGGTTTGAACAAACCCAGCTTCCCACGAGCGATGTCACGAGCGCGAGGGCAGCAATCCCGTCACTTTGCAAAGTACCGAGCTCGCTCTCCGACGACCCGCCGCCCCTGGTATCGAGCGAGCGTCATAATTGCGATCATCGGGTTTGCGCCGCATGACGTCGGAAATGCCGACGAGTCGCAAACCATTAATCCATGAACGCCGTGCACTTCTCCCCGGGAATTAGCCATACCGGTGCGCGGATTTTCGCTCATCTTTAAAGATGCCTGAACGTGCGCCGAAGAAATAAGCGTCTCATTCGGTGCAAAGGTAAGCTTGCTGCACAGTGCGGCCTCAGAAGATGACTGAAAGACGGCATTTTTTCTATTCGTCAAGGGCTCGTGGGACGTCAATATTGCTGTCTTAGCTCCCGCGGCAAACATGATTTCAACCATCTTGACCGCCGCGAATCGTAGGCGCTCTTTGTCCGGCTCGGAGAGTCGGTATTCGATCACTGGGTTCGCCACGCCGGCGAGCGCCGCCACCCGGTTCTCGTCAGATGGTGTGTCCACAAGCATGGCGCCAAATCCCGCCATGTTTCCATAGTTACGCATCAAGTTAAAATGTTCCGGGCCGAATCCCGGAATCGCAATGGCCGCGTCGATCGGATGATCGAAAAGGCACTCCAGCATGAACCCATGACTGCCATAGAAGTGATCGCTGTAGTAGCTTCCCGTGATCCCCCGGTAGTTTCGCAGTCTGCGATCAAAGATGCCGGCTATGGGCAAACTTGGATGGAGAACCAGGCCACGTCCAATGCGATCGAATGGGTCCGGCACCTGCGATCGCTGAAGCAGCGCCGGGCTCTCGATTGAGCCCGCGCTAATTATCACGAGACTGGCTTCGATCGAGATTGGGCCAGCTGCGGCGCTGTTTGGCCGGGAGCCCGGCTTGGTAGGCGCAACCGTACCTGTGATGCCCGTTACTCGCGGGCCGACTCTTGAATGCTCAATCCGAAGTTTGTCGACGGAGCAGTGATGTACCAGGCGTACGCCATTTTTCAACGCGTCAGGCAGGTACGTGACCAAAGTTCCCCGCTTCGCGTCGTAAGCGCAACCTTGACCGCAAAACCCGCATCCGATACAACCGCGCATATTGAGTTCAAATTTTCGCGCGGAGACGCCAAGAGCGCGGCATCCCTTTGCGAACACACGGTTATTATCGTTTACATGCAAGTCTGATGGCTCGTGCACATTTGATTTCTTGCGCACTTCGTCCCGCGCGGTAGCTAAATTCAACCTATGGATTCCGTAATCGTTCGCGTTCAAATCAAAAGAAAATCCGTTAAGGCCGTACTGGCGCCGCCAGCGCTGCCAAACGGCCGGGATCGGATCAAACGAAAGTGCGTAGTTTACTGTTGTCCCGCCGCCGACGCACTCTCCACCGGCGACCGGTATTGCGCCGTCCGAAGTCGCCCGCGCTCCGTTCTGGGCTAACAACGTCATCATGTCGAGCTCGTTCTGGTTGAAGAACTCGGCGCCGTAATACGGACCTTTTTCAACGAGCGTGACCGAAAGGTCCGTGGTTTCCGCGATTGTCGCCGCAATAGTCGTTCCCGCGGCCCCGGACCCGACGACCAAGACGTCGCATTTTATGTCGCTCATGCAGTTGTCTCGCGGTGGATTAAGGGACCCGCATAGCTTATCGCGGGCCATATCTCCGGCATGGAGTACAAGGCGATGAAAGTTACGGCACGCACCGACCCGTAGAACCGGCGCCGCGTGCTAAAAGCGCTCTGCGACCACAACCCTATGTATCGGGCTCGTTCGGATTCGCTCAGTGTTTCGAAGGTTGCGCCTTGAGAAAGGCCGCTGGCCCTGAACGAGCCGTCATCTCTTGCGACGAGCGCCCGAAAATCAATGTTGCGCACTACCGACTTCTCCGCAGCGGAGAGCTCGGGAGAACCAGTTACGAAATTGCTAAGGCTGGAGAATGCCAGCAGCGAGCCAGAAAACGCGGGGCTGTTATCCAAGTGGAATAGCCCATTGACTCGCTCCACGAGCTCCTTGCTCGTAATCTTGGGAAAGCCGGAGCTCCGAACGGCACCAACGTTTCAACAAGCAATGCAAAGGTTTTTTCAGCCGCGTCGCCAGGTGCCGCAAGCGCAACGTCCCGCAGGAACGCGGCTCCAGCAAGAGCCGCCGCTGAGCTGAGAAAAGCCGCGCGTCTCAATGCCTAAAATGGGATCTCGTCGCTCGAACCCGTTTCCTCAGTTTGCCCGGTAGATTCCATCGCGCGATCGATTTGCTGTTGCGCGACTTTAAGCAATTTTTCGCAATCCACCGCAAGCGCTTTGCCCTCTTTGAATAGCGCGACGGCGCGATCGAGCTCGACGTTGCCGCCCTCGAGTTCTTTGGAGATCGCTTCCAGCCGCGCAACCTTTTCTTCGAAGGGGCCTTGCTTTTGATCAGCCATCGGCGATCTTCTTCTCGACCCGCGCGTGCAATCCGCCGCGCTGAACCTTCGCTTCGATAAGCGCGCCATCGGGAACCGACGACGCGTCCCTGACCGCACGCCCGTCAAACGTGACGATAGCGTACCCGCGCGAGAGTGGCGCCTCGGGGTTCGCGCCCTCGAATCGCGCACGCAGGACGTCGAAGCGCTGGCGCGCGTTGCGCAACGCTCCGGAGCCGGCTTGACGGAAGGCGAAATTCAGCTGCATCAAGCGCTCGCGCCGTTTGGCCACATCGCGCTCGGGACTGGCGGCATCCACGCGCTTCTCCAGCCGCGCGACCAGTTGTTGGCGATCTCGTAGACCGTCGCGCATCGAACGCAGCAGGGCGCTTTCGGCCGAATCCACTCGCTGCGCGCTGTTCGTAAAAATGATGCGCGCTCCATGGGCCATGCGCGTCCGCGCGCGTTCGATCCGCCCGACGAGGCGATCTCCGATCTGGCCAAAGTATTGTGCAGCATTCGAGGGCGTCTCACAACGCAAGTCGGCAACGTCGTCGCTGAGCGGATGGTCGGCTTCGTGACCGATCGCCGATATCACCGGATGGCGCGAACGCGCGATAGCGCGCACGACCGGTTCCAAACTGAACGGAAACAAGTCTTCGTACGATCCGCCGCCGCGCGCAACCACTATCACATCGACATCGAGTTTCGAGGCGCGGTCGATGGCCTCGGCAATATCCATCTGCGAGCCTTCGCCTTGCACGCGCGTTTCGATAAATTGCATTTCTAGAAATGGCGCGCGCATCGAGATCGTCTTGAGGAAGTCGCTCATGCCGCGGCTGGCCATCGATGAAACGACGGCGACGCGTCGCGGAAACTCCGGAAGCGGGCGCTTGCGGCTTGGGTCGAACAAGCCTTCGTCTTGAAACTTCCTCTTGAGCGCAACGATCTGCGCGTAGAGCATGCCGATGCCGGAAAGTTCGATCGATTTTACGACCAGTTGATACTGACTTTTCTGCTTGTAAATACCGAAGTCGCCGCCCACGATGATTTCGTCGCCATTTTTGAATGGCGGAAGGTTCACCGCGTCACCTTCCCAAGCGATGCATGTCAAGATGGCCGCGCCTTCTTTAAGATCAAAGTAGGTGCGGCCGTTGGTCTGACGCGATAGCCCGGAAACTTCGCCGCGCAC
>PLED01000016.1 GCA_003136355.1 Vulcanimicrobiota bacterium
TGCAGCAACTCGCTGCGCGGCGCCGCCCTAGAAAACGCCGTCGGATTATTGAAGGCCGAGCTTTCGATTCTCGATTCGCTGATCATCGGCTGCGCCCGTGAAGCGGCTGTTCCGGCCGGCGGCGCACTGGCTGTCGATCGTGACATCTTTGCGAGGCTCGTCCAAGAGCGCATCGAATCGCATCCGCGCATAACGCTGCGGCGCGAAGAAGTGCGCGCGATTCCGACGGACCGCCCATTCATCGTCGCCTGCGGTCCGCTCCCAAGCGACGATCTGCTGGCAGCATTAGATGTCATCCTGAGCGAGCGGAGCGAGTCGAAGGGCGGCAAGCGCCTACATTATTATGACGCCGCTTCGCCGATCGTTGCGGCGGATTCGATCGACGAAACGCAGATGTACCGCAAGTCGCGGTACGACAAAGGCGACGGTGCGGATTACCTCAACATCCCGCTGGATCGCGAGCAGTATACGCAACTCTTGCACGATCTGCGGACGCTGCCGCGTCATGAAACCGAGGAGTTTGAAGAAGCGCGGTACTTCGAAGGCTGCCTTCCCATCGAAGAGATGGCCGACCGCGGCGACGAGACGTTGCGCTACGGTCCGCTCAAGCCGGTCGGCCTGCGCGACCCGCGCAACGACACGGCGCCGTACGCGGTCGTGCAATTGCGCAAAGAAAATACCGAAGGCACGGCCTACAATCTGGTCGGCTTTCAGACGCGCCTGAAGTGGCCCGCGCAGAAAGAAGCATTCGGGAAACTTCCCGGCTTGGAAAACGCCGAATGGCTGCGGCTGGGCGTCATGCATCGCAACACGTTCATCGATTCACCGCGATTGCTCGATTCGCACCTGCGTTTGCGCGGAACCGATGCGCTCTACTTCGCGGGACAGATTACGGGCGCCGAAGGCTACGTCGAAGCTGCTGCGTGCGGAGCCATGACCGGAATTCACGCCGCCCGCCGGATGCTCGGTTTGCCGCCCGTAAACTTTCCACCGAATACGGCGTTCGGCGCCATCGTCGCGCATTTACGGAACACGGAAACGCACGACTTCCAACCGGCGAACGTCACGTGGGCGTATTTCGGAGAAGGCGCGCATGTGTTATGTCATGGTGACCCTTCGACTCGCGACGCTCGCTCAGGACTGCGCTCCGCGCAGGCAGAAAAAGGAACAACACAAAGGCGCGAATCAAAGCACGAACGCCGCGCCCGGCTGGCGTCGCAGGCTCTGGAGGCGATGCAGGCGTTTTGCAACCAATTCGCTGACGAACGGGTACCAATCTCACACATATGAGAATCCGGTCTACCACGATTTTGGCCGTTCGAAAGGATGGCAAGCTCGCCGTTGCGGGCGACGGTCAGGTTACCGTCGATAAAACGATCATGAAGCACGGCGCGCACAAAGTGCGGCGCATCGCCGGCGGCAAGGTGATTGCCGGGTTCGCGGGTTCCGCGGCTGACGGCATAACGCTGCTCGAAAAATTCGAAAAGAAACTGAACGAGTTTAAGGACATCACCCGGGCTGCAGTCGAGCTCGCGAAAGATTGGCGCCAAGATCGCGCACTGCGCCGGCTCGAGGCGCTGCTCATCGTCGGCAACGCCGAGCATTTGCTCGTGCTCAGCGGAACGGGCGACGTGATCGAACCCGATGAAGGCGTCGCCGCTATCGGCAGCGGCGGGCCATACGCGCAAGCTGCCGCCGCGGCGCTGCTGCGCAACACGAATCTTTCGCCCGAAGAGATCGCGCGCAAAGCGCTGGAGATTGCCGGCGAGATTTGCATCTACACCAACGCGAACGTCGACGTGGAAACGCTATGAACGGATCGGTGCAAGCGCTCGAGCTGACCCCGCGCAATATCGTAGCCGAACTCGACAAGTACATCGTCGGACAGGCCAAAGCCAAGCGTGCCGTCGCGATCGCCATGCGCAACCGCTACCGCCGCGAGCGCGTGCGCGAGGATCTGCGCCCCGAGATTATTCCGAAGAACATTTTGATGATCGGTCCAACCGGCGTCGGCAAGACCGAGATCGCACGGAGACTGGCTTCACTGACCGGTGCGCCGTTCGTGAAAGTCGAGGCGACCAAATATACCGAGGTCGGATATGTCGGACGTGACGTCGAGTCGATGGTTCGTGATTTGGTCGAGCAAGCCGTGCGCATGGTCAGCGAAGAGCGACGCGCTGACGTTGAGGAGGTCGCCAAGAAAATGGCCGTCGAGCGCGTGATCGACGTGCTGCATCCCGAAACGCGCCCGCCGTCGGCGCAAGGTCAGCCCAACGCGCTGGCGGCGACGCTCGGTTCGATCTTCGGCAACAACTTTCAAGGTCAGCAGCAAGCGCAGAATCAAGCCGCGGCTCCCACGCCCGGAGCGACGGCCGATGCGCAGAAGACGCGCGAACAGGCGCGCTCCGACGTCGAGCGCGGGTTTTACGACGTGCGGCTGGTCGAGATCGAAGTAGAAGAAGCTTCGAGCTTCCCAATCGGCGTGATCGGTCCCGGAATGGATCAGGGCGGCGGAGATATCGGCGAGATGCTTGGCGGAATGCTGCCGAAGAAACGCGTGCACAAGCGCGTCACCGTTTTGGAAGCGCGCTGCATCTTCGAACAAGAGGAAGCGGCGAAGCTGATCGACATGGATGCCGTCAAGCGCGAAGCCCTACGGCGCGCCGGCCAGAACGGCATCATCTTCATCGACGAAATCGACAAGGTCGCCGGGCGCGAGGGCGCGCGCGGGCCGGATGTCTCGCGCGAGGGCGTGCAGCGCGACATTCTCCCCATCGTCGAAGGCAGCACCGTCAATACCAAACACGGTCCGGTGAAAACCGATCACATCTTGTTCATAGCGGCGGGCGCATTCCACATGAGCAAGCCTTCAGATTTGATTCCCGAACTGCAAGGCCGATTTCCGATCCGCGTCGAGCTCGATTCGCTGACGGCCGAAGATTTCAAGACGATCTTGACCCAGCCGAAAAACGCGCTGACCGAGCAGTACAAGGCGCTGCTTGCGAGCGAGGGCGTCGACGTCGACTTCCAAGCCGACGGCATCGAGCAGCTCGCGCAGTTCGCGATGCAAGTGAACGATCAGAGCGAGAACATCGGGGCGCGGCGCCTGCACACGGTGCTCGAGCGGCTGCTCGAAGACGTGAGCTACGATGCGCCGGAAAAACACGACCCGGTCGTCGTCAACGCAGAGTACGTGCGGATGAAGCTGCAGGACATCGTCAAGAACGCCGACCTTTCGAGCTACATTCTGTAGGGCCGCGTGAGCGCGCTCCGCATCCTGGTACTGGGAGGTACGCGATTCGTCGGGCGCCACATCGTGGACGCCCTCGTTGCAGCCGGCGATAGTGTAACGCTTTTCAATCGCGGGATGAGCGATCCGTCACCGCGCGCCGGCGTGGAAAACGTGCGCGGCGACCGATCGGGCGATTTAAGCGTGCTTGGCGGGAAAAGATTCGACGCCGTCATCGACACCAGTGGCTACACGCCCGACGTCGTGAAACACGCAACGCGTTTCTTTACGTCGCGTACCGATCGCTATCTTTTCGTCTCGAGCGTTTCAGTCTACGATCTGGAACGGATACACTCCGATCGCGTGGATGAGGATGCGCCGCTGCTTCAGCTGCCGCAGGGCGTGGATCCTACGGTTCGCGCCGACGAGCATTACGGGGCGCTGAAGAACCTGTGCGAAATGGAAGTCCGCGAAACGTTCGGGAAGCGCGCCGTTATCTTACGCCCCGGCCTCGTCGCCGGCCCGCACGATCCGACGGACCGCTTTACCTACTGGGTTCTCCGCATCGCCGCGGGCGGAAAAGTACTCGCGCCTCCAGCCGATCGAAACATACAGTATGTCGACGTACGCGACGCCGCGCGGTTCACGTCGACCATCATTCGCGCCACGGCCGGCGGAACGTACAATGTCGTCGCGCCTCCGGACGGCTACACGTTCGGTGACCTACTCTATGAATGCGCCCGGGCCAGCGGGTCACATCCGAATATCTGCTGGACCGAAGAAGAGTTCTTTATCGAGCAGGGTGTCAGCCCATGGTCGGAGCTTCCGCTGTGGATCCCGCGCCGCGACTCCGCCGTAGCGTTACTGCGAGCGAGTCCTGAACAGGCTGTTGCGCGCGGTTTGCAATGCACGCCGCTAGGGGAAACCGTGCGCGATACGTTCACGTGGGCCTCAGGCGCGCGCACGCTCGATGCGCTGCAGGCCGGGCTCTCGCGTTCGAGAGAAAAGGAGCTGCTTGAAAACGCCGGCCATTGAAACGTCGCGCTTGATCCTGCGCCAATGGCGCGACGCCGATCTCGACACCTGGGCGGAGATGAACGCCGATCCGCGCGTTATGGAGTTTTTTACCGAACCGTTGGACCGCGCTCGCTCAGACGAAGTTGCATCGAAAATGCGGGCGCGCATCGAGCGCGACGGCTACGGCCTCTGGGCCGTGGAGATCAAAGAGACCGGCGCCTTTGCCGGCCTCATCGGCCTAAATGAAATGGCCGCCGATATTCCCGTCGCGCCGAAACGCGAAGTCGGCTGGCGCTTAGCATTCGACGCGTGGGGTTACGGTTACGCCACCGAAGGCGCGGAGGCGGCGTTACAGTTCGCATTCGGCAAGCTCGGCTGGCCGGAAGTTGTGGCGGTTACCGCCGCAATCAACGAGCGGTCGCAGCGCGTGATGCGGCGCCTAGGAATGATCCGCGACCCGGCAGCAGATTTCGAGCACCCGCGCGTGCCCGAGGGTAATCCGCTCCGCCCTCACGTGCTTTATCGCATTCACAGGGAGCGCGCAGGCGGCGCTGTGAATACGCCCGCCTGATGGCTTACGTACGTCCCATAATGACTGGGGGCGAGCCGGTCTTGCGCCGGGTTGCAAAGAAAGTCGATCCGAAAGAGATAAGCGATCCGCTTTTTCAGCAGCTCGTCGACGACATGTTCGAAACGATGTACGCCGCGCCGGGAGTCGGCCTCGCAGCTCCGCAAGTCAACGTATCGAAGCGCCTGTTTGTGATCGATACCGGGGAAGACGAAGAGCATCCGCAGGGCACCAAGCACGCGGTCATCAATCCCAAGATCGAGTCCGCGAAAGAAGAAGTCGAATTGCACGAAGGATGCCTCTCGGTTCCGGGGTTTATCGGCGACATCGTGCGTTACGAACGCGTCACCGTGACCGGGCTGGACCGCCACGGGAAGAAACTCAAACTTGAAGGCTGCGATCTTTTCGCGCAGGCCCTTCAGCACGAGATCGATCATCTCAACGGCGTGCTGTACATCGACAAAGCCAAGAACATTCGCAAGCCCGCGCCTAAGGAGGAACAGGAAGAGGAAGAGATGTGAAAACGCTCTTCTTTGGAACCAGCGCGTTTGCCGTGCCGAGTTTGGAAGCCGCCGCGCGGCGCACCGAGCTGCAAGGGGTCGTAACGCAGCCGGATCGCCCCGCCGGACGCGGGCAGAAGCTCACGGCGCCGCCGGTAAAAACCGCAGCCCAGCAACTCGGCGTTCCGGTCTATCAACCGGCGTCGTTGCGCGATTTTCCGGCCGGACTGTTGGGGCAGCATTTCGACTTCTTCATCTTGGCTTCATACGGAAAACTTATTCCGCAATCGCTGCTCGACGTGCCGGAGCTCGGATCGCTGAACGTTCATCCGAGTCTTTTGCCGCAGTACCGCGGTGCAACGCCGATTCAGAGCGCTTTGCGCGACGGCGCCTCCGAAACGGGCGTCACAATCATGCTGATGGACGCGGGCCTGGATACGGGTGACGTCGTGCTCCAGGAGCGTACGCCGATTCTTCCGGGAGAAACCTTTGGCGAACTGCACGATCGCCTCGCCCGCTTCGGCGCGCAGGCGCTGACACACGCCATCGACGCCGGCCGCGGCGGATCGTTTTCACGCACCGCTCAAAACGGAAAAGTCACGACGACGCGTCCTTTGCGCAAAGAAGACTTCGCGATCGATTGGAGCTGGGAAGCGCAGCGCATCGTCAATCACGTGCGATCGCTTTCGCCACATCCGGCAGCGCGCGCCGTCATTGCGAACACGCCGGTAAAGGTTCTGCGTGCGGAAGTAGCTCAGTGGGAACGCCCGCTCGTCGAACCGGGAACGATTGCGAGCATGATCGGTGACGGGCTCGGCGTGCAAAGCGGGAACGGCGTCGTGAACGTGCTCGAGGTGATCGCTCCCAACCGCGGACCGCAAACGGGTGCGTCTTTCGGCGCACAGTTCTTGCGCGCCGGCCCATGACCGCTCGCGAAGTCGCGTTCCTTACGATACGCGACGTCTTTCCGTTCGACGGATCGCCCGGCCGCGGCGCGCAGGAAGCGCTCGAGTACCGCGCAGGCAAAGAAAAGCTCGACGTACGCGATCGCGCATTCTGCACACATCTGGTTTTCGGGACGATCAAGATGCGCCGCACGCTGGATTGGTATTTAGCACCGTATATCGGACAGCGCGGCAAAGCGCTGCCGCCGGCAATTGCGGAGATCCTGCGCCTTGGTTTTTACGAACTGCTCTTTAGCGCCGCCGCCGATCACGCCGTCGTTAGCCAATGGGTAAACGCCGCCAAACGCCACGGGCATCGCGGCACCGCCGGTTTGGTGAACGCCGTCTTTCGCGGCTGTCTGCGCGATCGCCCCACGCCGCCGCAACCCACGGATTTTGAAAATGAAGACGAATATTTGGGGACGCTCTATTCTTATCCGACTTGGATCGTGCGTCAGTGGCGCGGCGTCTTCGGCGCGCAACTCGAAGATCTGCTGAAAGCCTGCAACGAGCCCGCGCGCGCCGCAGTCACCGCGAACCGGAAACGGCAGAGCCGCGAAGAACTGCAAGCCCGTTTCGGCGGGCGTGGGATCGGGACGCAGCTCTCCGCGCTCTCCGCAGATTCGCTTTTGCTGGAAAACCGCGCGGCCGTTGCCGGCGATCGCGACGAGAGCGGATGGTGGCTCCAGAGCGAGTCATCGGCGATGGTCGTGGACGTTCTCAATCCGCAAGGCGCGGAAAAAGTCGTCGACGCGTGCAGCGGCCGCGGAAACAAAGCGCTGCAGATCGCGGCGAGGCTCGATGAGGGAAACTCACTGTTGTGCGTCGATCGCGAGCGGCGGAAGATCGAAACGCTCGAGCATCGCGCGAAAAACGAAGGCCTGAACGTGACCGCGATTGCCGGCGACGCGACCGCACCGCTGCTTCCGCAGCGCGTCGACCGCGTGCTGATCGACGCGCCGTGTTCGGGTTTGGGCGTTCTGGGCCGCCACCCCGAAGCGCGCTGGCGGAAGCATCCCGACGACGGCGAAAGGTTGGCGCTCACGCAGCGCGCGCTGCTGGACGCGCTGGTGCCGCAAGTGTTTGATGGGGGCGCGATCGTCTACGCAGTCTGTTCGACCGATCCTCGTGAAACCACCGACGTGATCGAGCACTGCCTGCGTGCGCACAATGTCGAGCGCGGCTTGATTCCCGCGCATTTGGCGGAGCTGCAGACGGCGCAAGGTGACGTGCTGGTCCCCCCGGGATTGCACGGACGCGATGGTTTTTACGTCGCGCGCTTGGAATGCCGGTGAATTTTTTCGAGCGGGTCGAAGAAGCGTGCGCCGCATTCGTCGAGCGCGCTTTCGCCAATATGTTTCCGAGCGATCTCGAACCGGCGCAGATCGCGCGCAAGCTCGTCGCGACGATGGAAGCTCGCACGAAACAGACGGCGGAAGGCGCCGTCGCGCCGGGGCACTACGAGGTCTACGTGCATGCCGAGGATTATCAGCGCCTTGAGATGCACCGCGCCTATCTCGAAGCCGAATGGTGCGCGCTGCTGACCGACGTTGCCGAACGCGTCGGTATCGTCTTCGAGACGCCGCCGCGCATAGAATTGCTGGAGGGAGACGGCATGGTGGCAGGCGCGGTCGAGATCGCGACCGGCGGCGAGCAGCATGCACGTGCACACGGCGGTTTTGCGCTGCGCGTGCTCGGCGGCGTTGCGTCGGAACCGCAATACCGGATTAGCGGCGCGGCGCGCGTCGGCCGCAGCCCGGAAAGCGACGTACATCTTCCCGACCCTAGCGTTTCGCGCAATCACGCGCTCTTCGACGTGCAAAATGGTACGCTCGTGGTTCACGACGCGGGATCGACCAACGGGACGTACGTGAATCAGGAGCGCGTCGATACCGCCGTATTGAAATCCGGCGACGTCGTGGCGTTCGGAAAAGCCGCGTTGCGCGTGGAACAGGCGTGACGTTTCCGGCGGAGATGCGGATCGGTTCGCTTGAGATATTGGCGGGCCTCGCGGTGTTCGGCGCCGTCGTCGGCCGGCGTCGTTTCGCCGCCGCGCCTTCGGGGCCGGAGAACATGATCGTCCAATTAGCCGTTGACGGCCGCGCGCTCGAGCTGGAAATCTCCGAAGGCCGCGCGCCGTGCGTGATCGGGCGGTCTTCGGAAGCTGACGTTCCGCTCGCCGATCCGGAGACGAGCCGGCGGCACGCGGCGCTTCAGGCCGCTGGCGGCGCCTTGTATCTAACCGACCTGGGAAGCCGGAACGGGACATTTCTTAATGGAAAACGGCTGGCGAACGAAGGCATCGAACTCAAAGTTGGGGATCTCGTAGACGTGGGGAACACGCGGATCGAAGTCTTGGAAATCCGGGCCTTCCCGTGAACGTCGCGGTAAGCGGCGAGCGGGGATGCTGCATCTCGCAGCGGCTTTCAGACGAAAGCTACTTGTTCGCGGTTGCCACCGGCTTCGGCCGGATTGACGGCGAGCCCGTCGCGTCATTTGCGCTGACGAATCTGCGTCAACGGATGCAGCGCGTCCCAAAGCCCCGTTCGGTCGCGGCCATGCTCGGCAGCGTTGTCGCGCGCGTAAATGGCGAAGTCTACGCGCGCAGCGCGTCACACGAAGATTACGTAACGGCGGGCGCGTCGATGACGGCGATTCTCTTGCTGCGCGATCGCGCATACCTCGCGCATGTCGGATCGACGGCAGCGTATTTGGCGCGCGGCGGTTCGGTGACGGCGCTCACGAAAAACGACGCGTTCGATGATGGGTTCGGGCGGCCGGTCCTGATCCGCGCGCTCGGTCTGACGCGCACGCTCGAGATGGCAGTATCGGCATTTGCGCTGACGCCTGGAGATGCACTCGTGCTTGCAGAGCACGAGTTACCGGCGCGCGCTGAGCGGCTCGTCATCACGTTCACCGGCGCCCGCGAAGCGGAGGTTCCGGTGCCCGCCGAGGCGCACTTGAGACAATCGATACTTACCGGAGTGCTGGCGACCGCGCTTTTCTACGCGATGCTCAGCATAAGATAAAAGCTCTCGTCCCCGTAGCGTTAGCGCTTGCCTTTGCAGCGCTTGCGCTTTCGTTTGCTCCGCCCAAAACGATCGGGCCGCCGTGGCTGCTCGCGGTGTTGGCGGTTTTGTGCATCGTGTGGGTTGCGGCGCAGCCGCGCGGCTCGGCGCGCGACAACGCACTGCCGGCCTTTGCGATCGTTCTCTCCACCATCGGATTGCTCGCGGTCGCACGGATCTCGCCCGAGCTGGCGCATCGTCAGCAATACTGGCTGCTGGTCTCGCTGCTGCTGGCCGTCGGCTTCGGCCCGATCTTCACAAATTTTCGGCGCTTAGCGGCCATCAAGTATCTTTGGGTGCTGCTCTCCCTCGTGCTTTTCGGATTGCTCTTGGCTTTTGGCCAAGAAGTCAACGGCGCGCGGCTGTGGATTCGGATCGGCGCGATTCAATACGAGCCCATCGAGCTCATCAAACTCTTCATCGTATTTTTCCTGGCCGCGTATTTGGCGGAGACCGCCGACGTGATCGCCGCCGCCAGGCCCTGGTCCATTCGCGCCAATCTCAAATACCTGGGACCGTTGATTTTGGGCTGGGGCCTCTCGATGGCCATTTTGGTCTTGCAGCGCGACATCGGTATGGCGGCGCTGCTGCTCGCCACCTTCGCGGTCTTGCTTTACGCGGGAACGCGGCGCATCGATTTGCTCGTCGGCAGCTGCGTGCTCTTCGCCGGTGTGGCGTTTTGGGCGATGCATCACTACAGTTACGTCGGCACGCGCATCGCGGTCTGGCGCAATCCGTTCGCGGATCCGCTGGGCGCGGGCTACCAGGCTTCGCAGGGATATTATTCGCTGGCCGCAGGCGGGTTATTGGGCACCGGCTACCGCCTGGGCCATCCCGGTTTCATTCCGGCGGCGGCAACCGACTACGTCTACGCCGCGATCAGCGAAGAGTTCGGTCTGATCGGCGCGCTGATCGTGCTCGGCCTGTTTTTGCTGCTGATCTACCGCATGCTGGCGATCGCATCGAACCAACCCGACCTCTATGCCGGTTTGCTCGCGGTCGGCTTGTCCGCGACCCTCGCTTTCCAAGTCTTTATCATCGTGGGCGGCGTCATCGGCCTCTTCCCGCTGACCGGAATCACGCTGCCGTTCATTTCCTACGGCGGAAGTTCGCTTGTCGCTAACTTTTTATTGGTGGCCCTCGCTTGGGCCATGAGCGCGCAGCGGCGTCCGGTAAATTCGTGATTTGTTATGCTTTTGTGTGACTGGCAGGCGTAGCTGCCGAGCGCACGTGAACAGAGCCGGATGCCGTCGTACCGGCGCAAGCGTCTTGCGGCACCGGCCCTCGCCATGGTGCTCTGGCTATTGTGCGCGCCGGCCGCTCACGCAGCCGTTACCAGTTTACTATCGGACGGAGCGCGCACCGCCGAGCTGACCACCCAAGTTCTTTACGCGAGCGGATCGACTCCGGCTTCGTCGGTGCTTTCCGGCGCCGCGTCGTTTGCACCCAAGAACCCCGTAACGGGCAACGGACTTTCAACGGTCTGGATCCGCGTGCCGCTGGTTGCGCAGAAAGGCGCGAGCGGCCCGTGGGTGCTCTCGCTGCCGCGCAACGTGACCGGCGGTGAAGCCTACGTGCCCGAACCGGCCGGCTACCGGACGTTCCTGATCGGCTCCGCGGTGCCGTACAACCGGCACGCCGAGTCGTACATGACCATCGGCATCACGATCGATCGCACGGCGGCGAGCACTGCCAAGCCGGTGTTTTTGCACGTCACCTACCACGCGGACGCGCCGCTTTGGGTCCGAGCGAATACCCTGCGCGATCGGATGTCGCAAAGTTTCCTCTACCGCCTGGTCGACGGCTTGTTCTTCGGGATTCTGCTGGCGATCGGATTCTGCAATCTCTACGTTGCATTTGCCGTTCGCGACCGCAGCGCAGCGTGGTTCGTCGGATACGTCGGCGCGCTGATCGCAAACGAACTGGTCGCGACGGGACTGGGAAGCGCCTACCTTTGGCCCGGAACCGGATTCGATGCGCGCTGGCCTAGCGTTGTTACGGAGTTGCTGGCGTTTGGGACGTTCCTTGGTTTTACGCGCTCGTTCTTGCAAACGCGCAGAGCTGCGCCCAAGTGGGACCGGCTGCTGATCGCCGCATTCGTGCTGGTCGCCGTCTCCGAAGTCGCACGCCACGCTTTTTCAGGCGGAGAACGGTTTGCGGCGGTCGTGCTTCTGGCACAGTTCGCCGCGATGATCATAACGGTCTGCGCGGGCGCAGTTCGCATGAGGGCCGGATATCATCCCGCGCGCTTCTTCGTTGCGGCATTCGTGCCGGCGCTGGCGGGGATCGTGGCCAATCTCGCCTACAATCTTTTCACGCCTTCGGGCAACTGGTTCTTCGCGGAAAACGGCGTCGAGTTCGGTGCGATGGCGGAATGCGTTATTCTTTCCTTCAGTTTGCTCGACCGCATCCGCACGCTCGACGGTGAGCGTTCCAAAGCCGAAGCCGAACTGCTGCGCACGGCGCAGCGCAATCTCGAGCTGAAAGCGCTTGCGACGCGCGATGCGCTGACCGGAATCGACAACCGGCTGGCGTTTTTCGAAACGTTTGAAGACGAAATCGAATACGCGCGCCGTTCCGGCTTGCTCTTGGGCGTGCTCTACATCGACCTCGACGACTTCAAAACCGTCAACGATCGGTACGGCCACCGCGTGGGCGACATCTTGCTGCAGATTTTTTCGCGCCGCCTAAAAAACGCCGTTCGTCCCGGCGACACGGTCGCGCGCATGGGCGGCGACGAATTCGCGGTGCTCGTTACCGGGTTGAGCGAACCCGGCGTACTCGATTCGGTGCAAGCCAACGTCGTGCGCATTTTGGATACGCACATCATGGTGGAAGGTTCGCTGGTGACCGCCGGCATGAGCGTCGGCGCCGCGATTTTTCCGCGCGATGGCGAAGAAGCCGACGCGCTGATGGAAGCAGCCGATCACCGCATGTATCATGCCAAACAAGGAGGCGCGCAGGCGCCCGCTGCCGAGGGTAGTACTAGCACAACCTCAAGCGAGGTCTAAACCGGAAGGATGGGACATGCGTCGATCGATCGGCATTCTCTTTGGAGCGGCGCTCCTATCGTCAGGTGTCGCGGCATGCTCGAACTCGAACGGCGGCAGCAGCACGACCACGACCACCGCTGCAACATCCGCGCCCGCGAAGGCGAAGACCACCAAAGTGATGGCGAGTTCCAACGGCCTCGCGGTCTATGCGACGAACTGTTCGACGTGTCACCAAAGCGACGGCAAGGGCGCGATCGGTCCGCCGCTGGCCGCTAATCCCGTCGTAACGGGCGACGCGAACAAGGTCATGCATATCGTGAACTCCGGGCTGACGGGCCCGATTGCCGTCAACGGAAAAACGTTTAACGGCACGATGCCCGCCTGGAAAGGCACGCTGAGCACGAACGACATCGCCGCGGTGATTACGTATATTCGTTCGTCTTGGGGAAACAAAGCCGGGCCGGTCACTTCCGCGCAAGTCGCGTCGACTCCGTAGCATAGATCCGGCGAGGGCCTGCACGCTCGCGTTTATCCGGCGCCTTGCGGGGGGAGCTTATCCCATAAAGGAGACGCGATATGAAACGACTACTTCCCGCCCTCTTGCTGGCCTGCGCCGTTGCCGTCACGGGGACCGGCGTGCTAGCCGATCCGGGCAAAGACCACCACAACAACGGCCGCCATCTCGGTCAGCTGCGCAGACTGCAAGCCGCAAGCCTTGGAGACTCGCAGATCGCCTATGCGCTCGGACACGAACAGCAGAGCATCGCGCGGCTGCGTTCCATGCGGACGATCGATGCGAGCCGCGTGCGCATCATCCGGTTAACGCCTACGCAGAAGGCGCGCTTTCACGTTTCGATGATGAGCGGCGCCGTTGCCTACGAAGCGTTCACCGCAACCGACTCTCCGGTGGA
>PLED01000050.1 GCA_003136355.1 Vulcanimicrobiota bacterium
CTCGAAGGCTGGTGGATTCTCCACCGGATGTTCGGCTTCGACCGCCGCCGCTGGGCGCTCATTCCCGGCGATGAACAAGAGCGCATCGCGCAAGAAGCTGGCGATGCGTTCGCGCAGCTCAAGAACGGCGAGGGCGACCTCGGATTAGCGCAGCTGGTCGGACATAAAGCCGATCTCATGCTGACGCACTACGCCAAGACCTACGACGGATTGGCTGAAGCGCAGACTGCGATCGATCGATTGGAGTTACTCGATTATTTGCAGCCCCGCGATTCGTACGTTTCCGTGCTGGAGCTCGGGTTATATGACGCGACGGCTAAGATCCACGCCGCTCTGAAAGAGCGCGATCTCAAGCCGCATTCGCCTGAATGGAACTCGGCGTTCGACGATTTGCTCGCGGAACAAGAGACGAACCCACGCAACGCCGAGCGCTTGTGGGCGAAGGTGCCGCCGCGGCGCTACGTCTGTTTCTATCCGATGGACAAGAAACGCGCCGAAGGCGAAAACTGGTATACGCTGCCGTATGCCGATCGCGCGCGGCTCATGCTCGATCACGGAAAGATCGGCCGCACGTTTCACGGCTTGGTGACGCAGGTTATATCCGGTTCGGTCGGGTTCGACGATTACGAATGGGGAGTCGATCTCTACGCCGACCACCCGCTCGTCTTCAAAAAACTCATCTACGAGATGCGCTTCGACGAAGTGAGCGCGAAATATGCGGTCTTCGGGCCGTTTTGGAACGGCTTGCAGTTTTCCGCAGAAGAGTTTCCACGTTATCTCGCCGGCGAGGTCCCGGCGCTCAAGGAGAAGAGCGGCGCATAATGGCGGTCATCGATCTTACGGCTTACATCGACGTGCTTTCATCGTGGTGTTACGTCGGCGATCTGGCGCTGCAGAAGATCGAGAAGAAGTACGGCAACCGGCTGCGGGTCGAGTGGAGAATCGCCCAGCTCTTCGATTTCGGCCCCCTGCCTTATACGCGCGAGCAATTGGCGTGGTACTACGCTCGCACCGCGAAAATTTCAGGTGTAGAGATGAACGCGGCGTGGGTCGATACGCCGGACGCGACGACCATGCATGCAAATCAGGCAGCGGAAGCGGCGCGCACGCTCGGAGTGACCGATATGAGTTTGGTCCGCGCGCTCAATCGCGCGAACGTCATCGACGGCAGACCGCTGGGCCGGCGTGAACCGGCGCTCGACGAAGCCGCCCGCATTTCGGGCTTGGATCGCGCCGAACTCGATCGCGTCATGCGCGATCCGGCCACGGCCGCGCGCATTAAACAAACGACCACCGAATTCGAAGCGCTCAACCTGCCGCAACGTCCTTCGTACGTCTTACGCAATCCGACCGGTGACCTCGCTCTCCTTTCGGGGATCTACACGTTCGAGTCACTCGACGCGGTAATCGGCGAAATGTTGCACGCTTCGGAGATTACGGAACAAGTAGGCCCCGAACCGGCATGACGTTCCGCATGCGGGAGGCCGACGAAGCCGACGTTTCGTTTATCACCGGGCTTTTTCGGTTGCCGCACTCACGCGAATTCTTGAACGAGCCGGGGCGCGACGCGATTCTCGATCTCATCGAAGGTACGGAAGGCGAAGCTTTCGTTCTCGAAGCCGATGGAGAAGATTTCGGCTACTTTACGATGCACGATCGCGGCTGGCTGATGGAGCTCGGCGTGCTCGTCGTAAAAACAACCGGCTTGGGCGCCGGGCCTTTCGCTATGCGGTGGGGGATCGACCAAGCCTTTCAAAAACGCGGGGCGCACCGCATCTTCATTGAAATCCGCGAAGACAACGATCGCGCGCGGGCGATGTGCGAGCGACTTGGATTCAAAGCTGAAGGGCTTTACCGCGACGGTTTCCACGATGCGGTCAGCGGCGAATACAAAAATCTCATCCCTTACGGAATGCTCCGAACGGATCAGCGCCCGGTACCTTGACCCTGGGCCACATCAGTTGGTCTGCGACCACGGCCAGGACGCGATGATGTAAATCGATTGTATAGAGGAGGGTCCTGAGGCGTCGCGGCAAGGAACGCCCATGAGAACTCTCAGCGCTTACGCCTTGAGCATTACGGCTATTGCAATCTTGACGCTGCCTGCGATTGCAGCTCCCGAGAAAAGCACGACGGGTGCCACCCAAACGATTACGGCTAAAGACATTCAGTCGGTTACGTTTAATCTCGAGCATCTCACGCTTTCCCCGACGCCGGGAACGACCGCAAGCCAATGGGGTGTCGGCGCTGCAGGTTTTTTCCCGTTCAACCCTTCTTGGGGACTCAACATCGACGGAGGCCTATACACGATCACTACGCCGGGAAGTGCCACGACTAACGGCACGCGGCTGCAAGTTTCGCTGGTGACGCCATGGTCGAAGCAGTTCGCCGGAATCATCACGCCCTCGGGGCGAGCCGGTCTCAACGTAGGTTTTCAAAACAATTCGACCGCCGGCTTCAGCATGCAGACTTGGAACTACGGCGGGTTTATCGACGTCTATCCCACTTACAATTTGACGCTCTCGGCGCAGGCCGGCATCGTTACGAAATGCGCCGCTTCTAACGGCTACTATTTGGGCGCCGGCGCGACGCTGTACGCGACGCCGGACTTCTCGTTTAAGGGGACGTACGACTATTCGCGGTTCAACGCGTTCGGCGGATCGAACGAATCCGATTATGGGTTGCGCGCAAACTATCAATTGCCTAATACGCCGCTCGGCCTTTACGGTGGATATACGAGGAGTAATTTCTCGCCGCTAACGAACTTTCACGTAGATTCGACTACTCTCGGCCTAGAGTATCGCGGCGGTGGAAACAAGGGCGCGTCGCTCGTTGACCGCGAGCGCAATGGAACTCTTCCCAGTTCCAATCTCTACCTCGGCCTGCAGTGCCGCTTTTGATTTATG
>PLED01000072.1:0-131 GCA_003136355.1 Vulcanimicrobiota bacterium
CTAGTGAAGCGTTCTGCCGCGCCATAGCGCGGCATGACACGGGTGTTCCCCTCGATACGTGCGCCTACGGCGCACTACTCGGGGTCCTTCGACAGGCTCAGGATGACACTAGTGAAGCGTTCTGCCGCGCC
>PLED01000072.1:143-18548 GCA_003136355.1 Vulcanimicrobiota bacterium
ACCGTTCCTAGGCCCAAATGCAGGCTCTTCGCTATTTCGGCATTGCTCTGCCCCTCGGCAATTTGGCGCAAGACGTCGGTTTCGCGCGGGCTGAGCGGCGATATCGCGCCGGCGTGAGGCCCCGCTCCAAACCTAGCGAGCACAACGTGCGCAACTCCTGGATCGAAGTAAGCGCCGCCCTGAGCCACGATGCGTATGGCTTCGATAAGACGTTCCGGCTCGGCGCTTTTCAAGCTATACGCGTCGGCTCCGGCGGCAAGCGCGGCGACGACTTCCTCTTCCAAGTCCACCATGGTAACGATCACGACATGCGTCTGGGGAACCTGGGCGCGAACGCGCCGCGTAAGTTCGATACCGTCGATTCCCGGCAGTCCGATGTCGATGACGGCGACGCTTGGCCGCGCCTTCACAATCAGTTCGAGTCCCGCGATTCCGTCGGCGGCCTCGCCGACGATCTCGAAATCTGCGCTCAGAGATGTACGTAGACCGGCGCGCGTAAGTGCGTGATCTTCGACAATTGCAACACGAGTGCGCTCAAGCATGGGGCGCGCCGTCCGAGGCCGGAAGGGTTAGCGTGAAGAGACTGCCGGTTGGATTGCGTGGTGCGTACTCAACGTCTCCATGATATTTCCGCGCGATCAAACGCACGATGTACAGACCTAATCCGGTCCCGCCGCCGGCGCGACGTTCGCCTGCAGCGAAACGCTCGAAGAGCCGGGGCCGATCTTCCGGCGACACGCCGTATCCGTCATCCCGCACGTATAGGCGCGCGTTGTGGCCTTCCAGTTCAACCGCGAGTTCGATGCGGCCTGAGTCGGGTGTCGCCTCGATGGCGTTGGCGGCGAGATTAGCAATCGCTCTGCGCACTTCGCTCGCGTCACCGATCACCATGGGACGAGCTTCCAGGCGTGTTTCGAGCGAAACGTGTTTTACTTCGGCAATGGGCTTCAACTCTTCGGCAACGCGTATGGCCTGTTCGCCGAGGTCGACGCGTTCTTCGAGGGTCGAACTTTCGCCGGATTCGAAGCGGGCCACAAGCAGCAGCGTTTCGACCAGCCGGCGCACATCGGCGTTGCTCGCCAGAGTCGTGCGGAGAATCTGCCGGTATGGCTCGGGCAACTCGCCGTACTTCCCATCGAGCGCCTGCCGCATGGTGAGGTTTTCGGCCAGAAGTGGCGTGCGCAGATCGTGCGCGAGCGCATAGACGATGTCGCGGATGACATTTTTTTGCTTTGAAATTTCTTCATTGCGGTAGCCGAGTTGCATGAAGATTTCGGCTTGCTCCAAAGCGACCGTAGCGCCTTCCGCGAAAGCTTGCAACAGCCGCTCATCGCCGCGTGAGAATTCATCTGCAAACGCAAGGAGCACTAAAGGTGTGGCTCGGCCGAGCCGAACGGAAACAAGCGTGGCCGCGGTGTGCGCGTCAAGGAGCATACGCGCGACGGGGTCGCCGGGTAGTGCGAAGGTCACGCGCGCCTCGCCGGTGGTTCGTTGAACGAGCGACGCCAACGCGGACTCCAACGGGGCCCGCGCAACTTCAACGTCGGCCGAGCCGCGCTTCATCGAGTACGCCGTAGGAGTCTCGAGTTGTGACGAACGCACGATGAGCAAAACCTCTGTGGCCGTGATGAGCGTGAGCGCTTCACGAACGACTGCACGCAGTACGAGCTCGACGTTCAGCGTCGCGCGCACGGCATCGAGGGCTCGGCGCAGTCTTTTTTCTCCCGCAGCTGTTCGCGAACGTTCGGTTGCGGTGCCGGCACTGCGCGCGTAGTCTTGCGCGCGGATCGTCAAATACGCGACGAGCAGGAACGAGGCTGCGGTGAGGACGCGATCGCCGACGGCGATCGTATCCCAATGGTAGTGCACTTGCGCGCCGTTCATATACCCGGCGACGATATTTGCGACCTCGGCAAATATCACGAGCGCAGCCGTGAGCCGGGTATTCAATGCCAGACCGCTCAGCGCAATCGGCCCATTCATAAGAATGGCGACAACGAAAAGCTGCGGCGTAAAAAGGTCGACTAGCCATACGGCGACGGCTAGTGCGTAACAAAAGAGCGATATCACCGGCAGGCGTTTCATGCGTGGCTTCCAAGTCTCTGGTTATGGCTCGTGGATCGCCGGACCTGGACGAATCGCGCCGGCGTAGGGCGCAGGAAGTTCTCGAGGAGTTCGGCACGCGCGCACGCCTGCTGATCTATATTGCGGCCGCGCCGGGCGCGGGCAAGACGCGCAGGTTGCTTGACGACGCGCACCGCTTGAGGGCTTCCGGTAAAAACGTTGCGATCGGCTGGATCGACCTGAAGGGACGAACCGATCTCGAGCGCCTTGCCAGCGATCTGCCGCGTGTTCCGCCACGACTGGTGGAGATAGCCGGAGAAAAGTTTTCCGAATTTGATTTTAATGCGGCGGCCGCGTTGCGTCCTGATGCGGTCATCTTGGACGAACTCGCGCACGACAACTTGCCCGGCTCCGTTCATGCGAAACGATGGCAGGATGCGCTGGCGTTGCGCGAGCGCGGAATTTCCGTTGTCGGCGCCTTTAACATCGCGCATTTGGAGACGGCTGCGCCGGTAGCTCAAACCGCGCTTGGGTATCCGGTGCGAGAGATCGTCCCGGCATCGTTCTTGCGCGCAGCCGATGAGGTGATTGCGCTCGATATCTCTCCGGCGCTGCTGCGCAGCCGGCTGCAATCGGGAAAGGTCGTGCGCCAAGACGACGTCGATCGAGCGCTTGGTGGAGCGTTTAGCGAACGCTCTCTCTACGTCTTGCGCGAACTTCTGCTGCGCACCATCGACGAACTGACAATCCCGGCGATTTCCGCCGGCAGCGCTTCGACGGCCGCGGCGTTCGTGCTGCCCGGAACCCCAATCGAACCTTTTTTGCGGCGCACCGCAGCCATCGCCCACGCGCTCGACCTTGCGCTGCATGTCTATCACCCGCCGTCGGTTTCGCCGGACGAGATCGAACCGGTCGCGCACGACCTAGACGCTGAAGTTCTCGCCGCGGATTTTGACGAGCGCCGACTCGATCTCTCCGAACTTCCCGCTTCGCTCATCGCGGTTCCGCTTGGGAAGCTCGCGCTGAAACTGGCGGGCCAACGTCTGGATCGAGACATCTTTATTGCCGGCGCCGGGCAAACGTTTCTGGCTGAAGCCGCGAGCGACGAAAAACGTAACGCGCGAGCCTTCGGCGATCGGGCACGAGCCGGATACGGCAAACTCACGATCTTCCTGGGTCCGGCCGCGGGCTCGGGGAAAACGGTCGCGATGCTTGACCGCGGGCACCAGCTGGTAGATGAAGGCGTCGACGTCGTAGCCGGATTTATCGAAACACACGGACGCAAAGAAACCGCGCAACTCGTAACGGGGCTGGAAGTGATCCCACGTAAAGGTGAGGAGTTGGATCGCGAGGCGGTGATCGCGCGCAAACCCAGAGTGGCGCTGATCGACGAGCTGGCGCACACCAACGCACCGGGCTCCGCGGCCCTTAAGCGATACGAAGACGTTCTGGCGATACTGCGCGCCGGCATCGATGTGATCACTACGCTCAATATCCAGCATCTGGAAGCGCTTACGGATGCCGTGCTGCGCCTTACCGGCACAAACGTTCGCGAGAGATTGCCCGACGAGATCCTGACGCTGGCCGACGAAGTCGTTCTCATCGACGTGACGCCTGAGACCTTGCGCGAACGCCTTCGGCTTGGGAAGATCTACCCAACGGAGCGAATCGACGCCGCGCTTTCCAATTTCTTCCGTACGGAAAATTTGCGCGCGCTGCGCGAGCTGGCGGTACGCGAAGCCATCGCTGCCAAAGGGCGCGATCGCATTCGCGCGCCGTTTGAACGGCTGCTTTTGAGTGTCGCGCCTCGGCCGGCCGACGCGTCGTTCATCGAGCGGTGCGCCAAAATTGCGCGCCGGCTCTCGGTGGAGTTCGCGGTGGTTTGCGTCACGCAATCCGGCAGCGAGGCCGACGAAAGGGTGTTGCACGAATTGCAAGAGCAGACGCAGCGCTATAACGGCGATTGGATCCGGGAGACGGGGTCGAACGTTCCGGGAAAGGTTCTGGAAGTGGCTCGCACCCGGACGGAAACGACGGTAGCCGTTGGGCGGGCGGTACGAAATCCGCGCTGGCTGGAGAAGGGCCCGTTTGCCAAACGCCTCATCGATGCCGGGGCGCGGGAGTTGCTGATACTAGCACGGCGCGATCCAACGCAAGATTCAACTCAAGAACGTTAACGCGGGGCTCGCCCAAGAACCCGAATGTGCGTCCGCGCACGTGGGCGGAAATGATTGAGTTGACCGATCCCGTGGTGATCCCGCGCTCCGAAGCGATGCGCGGGGCCTGGTAATAGGCGCCCTCCGGAGTGATATCGGGATCGATTCCGCTGGCGCTCGACGTCACCAAATCCATCGGGATCGGCAACGCTGCATGCGGGTTGTCTTTGCGCAACGCGGCAATGGCTTGTTTCGTCGATGCGATCAGTTTCTTTGACGTAGGCCCCAGGTTCGTTCCGCCTGTGCTAGTCGGATCGTAACCGTTTTTGCCGGCGGCTGACGGCCGTCCGTGAAAGTATTGGGGCTTCGTCCAAAGCTGGCCGATGATGCCGGAGCCGATGGTTTTTCCGCTCGCGCTGACCAGCGAGCCGTTGGCTTGATTAGGAAAAATTGCTTGCGCGAGACCGGTCATCGCAAACGGGTAGGCGAGTCCGAAAAACACGACGGTGAGAATCGTGAGTCGGACGGAGGTGCTGAAATGTTTGAGCATCGGGTTCCCTTATGTCAGATGCAGAAGCGTGAGTGCGAGATCGATCGCTTTGATACCGATGAACGGCGCAACGATTCCGCCGACGCCGTAGATAAGCACGTTGTCGCGAAGGACAGCGCTCGCACCGCGCGGGGCATAGCGAACGCCGCGAAGCGCGAGCGGAATAAGCGCGACGATGATGAGGGCGTTGAAGATAACGGCCGAGAGAATCGCGCTCTGCGGCGTTGCGAGCCGCATGATATTGAGCGCGTTCATCACGGGATAGGCGGCCGCAAACATCGCGGGCAGAATCGCGAAGTATTTCGCGAGGTCGTTGGCGATCGAAAAAGTCGTCAACGCCCCTCGGGTCATTAACAGCTGCTTGCCGATCTCGACCACTTCGATCAGCTTGGTTGGATCCGAGTCGAGATCGACCATGTTGGCCGCCTCTTTGGCGGCTTGAGTGCCCGAATTCATGGCGACGCCAACGTCGGCTTGCGCGAGCGCGGGCGCGTCGTTGGTGCCGTCTCCCGTCATTGCGACCAGACGCCCTGCGGCTTGCTCGCGCTTGATCAGATCCATTTTGGTCTCGGGCGTGGCCTCGGCCAGAAAATCGTCGACGCCCGCTTCCTTCGCGATAGCGGCGGCAGTCAGCGGATTGTCGCCGGTGATCATGACCGTGCGAATGCCCATCGCGCGGAGCCGATCGAAGCGGGCGCTCATGTTTGGTTTGAGGATATCTTTGAGATGGATCGCGCCGAGCACCACGTTGTCGCGCGCGAGGAGCAGCGGAGTTCCGCCGCTTCGCGCTATGCGTTCGACATCACTCGAAAGGTCGGTCGTGGGCGTACCGCCCTGCTGCCCTACCCACGCGAGAATTGCATCGGGCGCGCCTTTGCGAACGTGAAAACGCTCGGCGTCAACTCCACTCATACGCGTGTACGCGCTGAAGGGCACAAACGAACCCGCCGGCGCGAGCGTAGCCGTTGCATCGACGCCGCTGCGCTCGGCCAGCGCGACGATCGATCGCCCTTCGGGCGTTTCGTCGGCCAGCGAAGAGAGATAGGCCATCGTTGCGGCGTCTTGCGCCGTGACGCCCGCTGCCGTAATAATTTCCACTGCTTGGCGATTGCCCAGCGTGATCGTGCCGGTCTTGTCGAGCAAGAGCGTGTCGACGTCGCCGGCCGCTTCAACGGCGCGCCCGCTCATCGCGAGGACGTTGCGCTGCATGACGCGATCCATGCCGGCGATGCCGATGGCCGAAAGAAGCCCGCCGATCGTCGTCGGGATCAGGCAGACCAACAGCGCAATGAGCACCGTAAGCGTCTGCTTGTAGCCCGCATAAATCGAGTAGGGCGCGAGCGTTGCAACCGCGATCAGAAGAATGATCGTCAAGCCGGCCAGCAGGATTGAGAGTGCGATCTCGTTCGGCGTTTTCTGCCGCCGCGCGCCTTCGACGAGCGCAATCATCCGGTCGAGGAAACTCTCTCCCGGATTCGCGGAGACGCGCACGACGATCTGGTCGGAGAGCACACGCGTGCCGCCCGTTACGGCGCTGCGGTCGCCTCCGGATTCGCGAACCACCGGAGCGGATTCGCCCGTGATGGCCGACTCGTCGACGCTCGCCGCGCCCTTGACGACGTCGCCATCGGCAGGGATAAGGTCGCCAGCGTCAATTTGCACGAGATCGCCCTTGCGCAGGGCCGACGACGGGACTTCGGAGATGCTGCCGTTCGCGTCGAGCTTTTTTGCGATCGTTTCGGATTTCGTGCGGCGCAAAAAATCGGCTTGCGCTTTACCGCGCCCTTCGGCGACGGCCTCGGCGAAATTCGCAAAAATCACCGTAAACCATAGCCACATCGCGATCGCGAAATCAAATCCCGCATGACCTTGATGCGCGGCAAGATCGCGGATGAAGAAGGCCGACGTGACCACCGAACCGACCTCGACGACGAACATGACCGGATTACGAGCCTGCCAACGGGGATCGAGTTTCTTGAGCGAGTCGAGCACGGCGCGGCCGAGAATTGCGCGATCGAAAAGGGAGCGCGAGCCGGGGCGGCGTTCGAGACGGCGCTGCGGGATCATATTAGAACGTCTTTCCTTGGAGGCTGAACAAATGTTCGACGATCGGTCCGAGCGCATCGGCCGGCAGGAACGTCAGCGCACCGACGATCACGATCGTCCCGATCAGCAAGGCCACGAAAACCGGCGAGTAAGTCGTGAAGGTGCCGGAACCTTCGGGAACGGCTTTCTTTCCAGCCAAAGCGCCGGCGAGAGCCATGATTGGAATAACCTCGGCGAATCGTCCAAACAGCATGTTGACGCCGGTCGTCAGATTGTAAAACAGGTTCGGCCCGAGACCCGCAAAGGCGCTTCCATTGTTGGCGTTAGTCGAGGTGAATGCATAGAGTATCTCGGAGAATCCGTGCGGCCCACTGTTATTGAGCGTCGCGAGGCCGGCCGGTATGAGGGCTGCAATCGCGGTTGGGACGAGCACGAGGAGCGGCGTGATGAGAATCGAGAGCATCGCCAGCGTAACCTCGCGCCGTTCGATTTTCTTTCCGAGAAATTCCGGCGTGCGCCCAACCATCAAGCCGGCGATAAAGACGGTGAGGACGACGAAGACGAGTTTGGTGTAGAGTCCACTTCCGACTCCGCCGAAGATGATTTCACCGAGTTGCATGTTGATGAGCGGAATGAGGCCACCAATCGCGGTGAACGAATCATGCATCGCGTTGACTGCGCCGCATGACGTTGCGGTGGTGATTGTAGCCCACAGCGCGGACGCGGCCGCGCCGAAGCGAACCTCCTTGCCTTCCATGTTGGAGCCGAGTACGCCAAGATGGTGGGTCAGCGGATTGCCGGCAGCTTCAGCCCAATAGACCACGACCAGTCCGGCGAAAAATAGGAGCGACATCGCCGTAAAGAGCGCCCACCCTTGCCGCGTATCCTTGACCATCTTGCCGTACGTGTACGTCAGCCCCGCGCCGATCAAGAGAATGAGCAGCATCTCGATGAAATCGGAGAAGGGCGTGGGGTTCTCGTTTGGAGATGCGGAGTTGGCGTTGACGAAACCGCCGCCGTTGGTGCCCAACTCTTTGATTGCCTCTTGCGAGGCCATTGGGCCGCCCGTTATCGTTTGCGAGACGCCTTCGATCGATGTAACAGTTTGGTAGGCGTGGAAATTCTGCGGCACGCCCTGCATCACCAGGACGAGGCAAGCCACTATCGAGATGGGCAGTAAGATATAGAGGCACGCGCGCGTGAGGTCGACCCAAAAACTCCCGAGCGTTTTTACTGTAGTGCGAGCGATGCCGCGAATGAGAGCAATGGCGAGCGCGATGCCGGCTGCGGCGGAAACAAAGTTATGCCAAGTCAGCCCGGCCATCTGCGAAAGGTAACTCATCGTGCTTTCGCCCGAGTAGAATTGCCAGTTGGTGTTCGTCGTAAAACTGACGGCGGTATTCCACGCCAGAGCGGGGGGAACGTTCGCCAGGTGCTGCGGATTGAATGGAAGCCAGGCTTGAGTGCGCAGCAGCAGGTATAGCCACGCAAAGCCGACGGCCGAAAAGGCAAGTACGGCAAACATGTAGGTATTCCAAGGCATCTCCTCGTCTTCGCGTACGCCGCTTATGCGGTAGATGAAGCGCTCGACTGGTACGAATACCGGCGAAAGCCAGGTGCGCTCGCCTTGGAAGACCTTTGCCATGAACAAGCCGATTGGTTTGGTTAACGCCAGGACGACGAGGAAGAGCACAACCGCTTGGAGCCAACCGACAACGGACATCGTATACGCCTAAAATTTTTCCGGGCGAAGCATCGCGTACAGTAAGTAGGCAAGGCCGGCGATCGTGAGGACTAATCCCAAAATGTCGTCGAGTTGCATGTTAAACGTTCCCGCAGCCTTTGACGTACCAGAACAAGACGGCAAATAGCGCGACCGTGCCGATGAGGATTGCGATTTCTAAGGCGATCATAGTTGCACGTTTAGCTCAAAGCCGAGGCGCTTTTGGGTGAAGCCGGTCGCATTGACAAGCGAGTACTCGGCGCGGGCTGTAAGTGAGCCGGCTTTGTACTGCGGTGTGAGCGTGTAGGTGACCGCATTGCTGCCCGGGCCAAAACCGATGAGGTCGGCGTTGGCGTTCGTATCTGTGGGCGAACTATAATTTTCCAGCGCTTCGAATCGCGCGGCGATGGACCAACTGCCGCCGAAGGCGTAATTCGCAAGGAAGGCCTGAGCGAAAGCTGTTTCGTTGCTCGCATAGCCGTTTGAGGCGCTTGCCGGCGAGTCTATCCACAAGAAGTATGGCAAGATTTGGAGCTTGCCGAATTGCTTAGCGATCATCAGATCGTACTCGGCTTTGTTCGCAACGGAGGCGGTCAAGTTGGGTGGAGTATTGCGGTCGGGGGTTATGAAGGCGAAGGATACGTTCGTGTTCGGATCGCTCTGCCAGCCTACGAGGCCTTCGATTGCGCGGTGCGAGGCCGAGTAATAGCCGTCGTTGTATTCGAGGTTTGCCGTGAGTTTTCCGGGAGTATACGTGGCGCGAATGCCGCGGCTGATCGTGGGTTCCGCGTTCCAGGCCAAGCCGCGTTGAATGTTGATGTTCTGAAACGTAAAGCCATTTTCTTGACCGAGCAGCGTTGCGATCTTGCCGGCCGTCAAGGTGAGTTGCGAATTGGGAACCCACTTCACAAAGGCGATCGGGACGTAGCCGAATAGGTTTACGTTGGCGCCGGCCGCAAATGTTGAAACGAGCGGCGTGCCGACGACGGGAAATGCATAGGCTCCGGCCGTTACGGAGTAGCGAAAGGCCCCTTCGGTGCGCGCAATGGTAACCAGCGCGTTGCTCAGATCGCTGTGTCCGGGCGATTGGCCGGTTGCAAAAGTGTAGCCGCCGACGACTGCGGTGAGAGTGACGGCGGGACTGGGTTTGGGCGAGGGCGTTGCGCTTTGCGCGATAACCAGCACAGCCGCGAAGAGGAACATCATGTGTTCTTCATGCTACGCTTGTGCGGCGCGGGGCAACAGCCGCCGAACGGATGATCCGTTCGGCTATCTATTGACAGTACGTCGATGCCTTCGGTAATATCGAAAAATGTCGATACAGCGATGCTGCCCGCCTAAGCGAGTTATCCGGGCGGACTACTCGGGCGAAGCGGCGCTCTTTCAGGCCCTGGCCGACGAGCACCGGCTTGCGATTCTCGCTTCGCTCGCCCAGACCGATGGCGAGATCTGCGTCTGTGATTTTACCGATCAGTTGCCGCTGAATCAGCCGACGGTGTCGCATCACTTGCGGATCCTTCATGAAAGCGGGCTGGTGACGAGCGCGCGGCGCGGGACGTGGGTGTACTACAAGCTGGCCCCGGATGCGAAGCGACGCCTACAACAGTCGCTTCGTGGACTCTTCGATGGAAGGGCAACGGTGGCATGATGGTTCTTACAGACACCGAAGAGCGCGGCGCCGGCAATTGTTGCGCGTGACTCTGGCAAGGCGCGCGGTTGCGGAGGGCCTGGGCACCGCGCTGCTGTTGGCGGCGGTTGTCGGTTCCGGAATTATGGCGGAGCGGTTGGCGGGCGGGAACGTTGCGATTGCGCTGCTGGCGAATACTTTAGCGACCGGCGGAGTGCTCGCGGCTATTATCCTGACGTTTCACGGGATCTCGGGTGCGCATTTCAACCCGGCTGTTACACTCGCCGATGCGTTTCGCGGAGGCTTTCCCTGGAAGGAAGTGCCGGCGTACGTCGGCGCGCAGTTCGGCGGCGCGCTCGTTGGCGTCGCGCTCGCAAATACGATGTTTGCGCAGCCCGTGTTTTTTGCGTCGCATCATGCGCGGCACGGATTTCCGGTGCTGCTGAGCGAGTTTGTGGCGACGTTCGGTTTGCTCGCGGTCATTTGGGGTTGCGCGCGCTCGCGCAAGGAAGCGATCCCGTATGCGGTCGCGACTTACATTATGGGCGCGTACTGGTTTACGGCGTCGACGTCGTTTGCCAATCCTGCAGTTACGATTGCGCGCTCGCTTTCAGACACATTCGCCGGGATTGCTCCGAGCGACGTTTTCGGATTTATCGCGATGGAGTTGCTGGGCGCTCTGGCGGCAACGGTGCTTTTCACGTGGATCGAGCGCTGATGCCGTTCGTACTTTTCGTGTGCCGGCACAATACGGGTAGGAGTCAGATGGCGGAAGCGTATTTGCGAGCGTTCGCGGGGGATGCAGTTGAGGTGGCGTCAGCCGGGACCATTCCAGCGGACATGCCGGAGCCAGTCGTTGTTCAAGTGATGGCAGAGGACGGAATCGATATTTCCGGCGTGCGGCCGAAGTTGCTCGATCCGCGAATCGTGGAACTCGCCGATGTCATCATCACGATGGGTTGTGACGTGCAAGGCGTGCCGAGAATTGACGAAGACTGGGGTTTGCCCGATCCTAAGGGTGAGGCGATCGGACGCGTGCGAGAAATTCGCGATATGGCTAAGGCGAAAGCTCACGAGCTCGCAAAGCGGTTATAGGTCGGAAACGGTATCATGTGGGCGATTATGGTTGTGACTCTCGCGATACTCATCGCGTCTGTCTCTATCAAGTTTTGGTCGACTGTGCGACTCACGAGCCGTTATCGCGTTGAAGATTACTTGGCGACAGAGGAAGCACGGCGGCTGTTTCTCATGGGGAAGATTACGCCGGTTGTGGCCTGTCTTGCAATCGTAACGCTGAGCTTCCTTACGCGATTGTGGTGGGTCGAATTGCCCGCCTGCCTTCTACTGGGCATCATCACCGTTGGGGTGGCCCGCATCGTTGTCCGGCGCTATGCCGAGTTCCATCGTAAGCCGTAGCAACGTATCTCGTTGGCCTCGACAAGCTCGGCCGTCCTTCGACTGGGGCGNNTATGGCGCCCGCTCAGGATGACACAAATGGGGCGCTCGCTCAGGATGACACGCTATAGACCGCTCACCATGACACCCGGAAATGACACCGTAAGGGCCTCGACTAAAAGCACGTTCCATGGCCCTGCTTCCACTGATGCGGCGCATCGTGCATCGCCCCGACCGTGCGGGAGCCGCTGCACCGAGTGAGAGGCGTGTGCGGATCGCCAAGTTCGGTATGTACCTGGCCGGGTTTATGGCCGTGGTCAATATCAGTGTCGTCTATTTGGCGCTGCCCTCGATCGAGCACGCGATTCGGGCCGACATCGACGAGCAAGAGTGGATCCTCAGCATCTATCCTTTAATGGAAGGCGGATTCACGCTAGCGGCGGGGACCCTCGGCGATTTGTACGGGCGCAAGAAGGTCATGACGCTAATGACCTGGCTCTTCACGCTGGCGACCATCGCATGTGCGCTAGCGCCGAGTCCGCTCGCGCTCATTGTGGCACGCGGATTTCAGGGGCTTGGCGGAGCGGCGCTGCTCTCGCTGCCGGTCGCGATTTTGGTGCAGATGCTGCCCGACCCGGCCGACAACGAGGATGCGATCAAGAATTTCGCGATGGTTGCGGGCTTGGGCGCGGTGGCGGGGCCGGCGATCGGCGGAGTGCTGGTGCATTTTCTGGGCTGGCCTTCGATTTTTTATCTGTCGGTGCTGATGTCGGCGGGGGTGCTGTTGTCGCTGCCGTCGACGGAGGAGAGCAAGCGCGATCCGTCGCTGCGTATCGACGGGATCGGACAGTTCTTGAGCATCGGTTCTTTTCTGGCGATCAGTTTTGGGCTGATCGAAGGGAACGACTTGGGATGGACGTCGCCGGTTATTTTGGGCGCGTTCGTTCTGTCGGTGGTTTTGATTGCGGCGTTCTTGTACGCGGAATCGCGCGTTGCACAGCCGATGGTGCATCTGCGCTATTTTAAAGTGCCGCGGTTTAACGTCTCGCTGCTGACGATTGGTGGAATCAATTTCGCGTGGTACGGCGTTATGCTGCTCTGTACGCTGTTTCTGCAAAACGCGCTACATCAGTCGGCGATGGCGTCCGGGTTTTATTTGATGCCGAGCAATATCGCGTTCTTTCTGGCCAATCAGTATAGCAGTCGCGTGGAAAGACGGACGGGCGCGCTAGGTATTATCTTGCTGGCGTTTGCGATCAGCATTGCGGGGATGGCGTGGTTGGGCGTGCTCGGCGCTTCCGCAGCGGCGTGGGAAGTGTCGGCGGGTCTCTTTATTGCGGGAATCGGTTGGGGATTTGCGTTTACGCCGGCGGCGTCGATGGGAATGGCGGCGGCTTCCAGTACCGACGAGGGTTTTGCGTCGGGCGCGGAAGCGCTGGCGCGCTCGTTGTTCGGCGTGTTTGGGATCGCGGTGCTGGGTTCGATCTTAGCGGCAGGCATTAGTGGCGGATCTTTCGTGGGTGGGCTGCATCTAGCGCTCTACGTTTGCATTGGGTTGACGGTCGTTATCGGGATCGCCGTTTTTTTGCTCCTATCTCGCCCCTCGATACGTGCGCTTACGCGCACTACTCGGGGTCCTTCGACAAGCTCAGGATGACATAGCCGGCCGTGGTTCGACTGGGGCGCCTAATGGCGCCCGCTCACCATGACACTATTGTGGCTCAGGATGACAACGTTTGAAGCGTTCTGCCGCGCCGTAGCGCGGCTTGACTACGTGCCTTTCTCGGCGCCGATGTAGCGGATCCACTTAAAGATGAGCGCGGGGGTTGTCGCTAAACTGTTCGGGCTGCCGTAGACGAGATAGAATTCGTTTTTGGCGGCGAGGAAGTGAAACGCGGCGCTGATGTTGCCCGCGTTTAAGAAGCCGAATCGCGGCGGTTCGAAGGCATTGGGAAGGTTGCGGCCGATGATGCGCCGCGCGCCGATATCGAACGAAGCATCACGGCTGATCTGCCAATCGAGGCTCGCGCGCTCAAGCCACTGCTTGGCCGTCGGCTCTGTTGGCGAGGCGTAGTAGTTTTCGTCATCCTCGAGCGCAAGGTGCAGATGTTTGGCGACCGGGATGACCGTGCTGTAGTTCCAGGACGTGAGATGACCGTGATAATAGGTGCCCCCCTGGTAAACGATCGACGTCGGGGTTGCGGTTGAGCCGCGGTAGATCAGCGCGCCGCCGTTACCGTTAAACGGCAAGAAGTCGCCATTGAAGATTTCGATATCGTTCAAGCCGCCGAAGACGTGAATCGAAAGCTGGTTTTTTAGATCGAAATTCACCTGCTGAAACAGCCCGAGCTGCGCGGGATTGCCGCTGTGATCGTGCATGTGAGCATAGAATTCACTGACGGCGATGTCCTGAAGCGTCGCCGTTTTTGAGAAGATGAATTTTTTATTGGCGAAAAGCTGGTAGCCTGAAACGTCGGGCTGATTCAAAAATCCATCAACCGGATTAAATTGCGGACCGACTTTCTGGAAGGTTACGCCGATGGTCGTGGTCTTGTCGACGTAGCCGCCGCCGTATTCCCAATATTGCGCGAAACCGTTGTCGGTGACGGCGGTGCCGCTATCGTTGCCGGCGTTCAGATAGACGAAGTCGTGCGTATGCTGGTTGAGATAGCCCGTGTAGAGTGTTGTGACGTTGTCGCGGAAGCCCGGGACGTTCACGCTGACACGCTGCAATGAAAGGCCCAGGATTTGCTTGGTATCGTTGATTCCCCAGTTGAGGACCTCGGCGCTGTCGGTGCGCGAAAATCCAACCGCGTCGAATGCGCCGAACGAGAATTTCCCGGCAGTGCCTTCGTATGCGTAGCCTTGTCGAAACGTTGGAATGGCGGGCGTGTAGAGCGTTGTCGGGCAATTCGTACAGCTGAACGTATTGTTGAAATTCTGCGCGGCCTGCGTGAAGAACGGGCGCACTTCGCTCAAGAAGCGGTGAAAGGCTGTGGGTGAGATGCTTTGCTGATCGGTTTCGACATTCGAGTAATCGGGATGAAATGCGCCCAGCAGCGAGGACGTGGCGGTGATTGGAACCGCCAGGTCGGCGCCGATGCGTGAGGTATTGCCGCCAAACTGCGCCGGGGCCATTTCGCCCAGCCCGTAAATTTGCAGGCGTGGCTGCGGCCGCACGACTTTGGCTTGCGCGGTGACGTTGAGCCCGGTTAGCGCGCCGGCGTACGCGGAATCGGCGGAGTTTCGCTGGCCTTGCACGTGTTCCCAAACTTGGTCGGCACTATCGGCGACGGTGATGCGTTCGAATTGCGCGTTCCAGCTTTTCGAACCGCCGCTGCGGATGATGTTCCACGGAATGTGCATCGTGACGGTGTAGCCGGAAGGTGTGCGTCGCGCCGCTGCGATCCAAGTCGGCTCATACGCGCTGTTCTCGCTCGAGTTTTGATAGCGCGCGCCGAGCGCATTGGCGGTGAAGACGTAGCGGAAGCCACTGTTGCCTTGCGGCCAGAGCGTGACGGAGACGCGGTCGTCGCTCGAGACTCCGGGGCCATTGGTTTGTTGCGATGCAGTCAGCGTTGTGTGTTGCGTGACCGAAAACGCGACGTCGAGTCCCGCTGGATCTTGCGCCACATACGCGTCGGTGGGTTCGCCCGAACGTTGGTACGTAAAGTCGAAGAGCACCGGCAGTTTCACGGCTTTGTTCCAAGAGTCGTCGATGATGCCGTTCATACTGGGCATGGCCGGCAATACCGGGACGGCGGTGGTTAAGGTATCCGCCCAGGCGACTGCGGTCTGCGCGAGCAGGGCGAGGGCAATGGCGGCGATAGTGCGATGCATAAACTAATTCTTTAAGAGGTTACCTGAAGTAGGCTGGGATGTCAACTATGGAAATAGTTACTGGCCCAGACCCTCTGGAATACGGCGAAGGGATGCGTTTTGTTGCGCGCGGGCCTCCCTTCGACTCGCTTCGCTCGCTCAGGACAGGCTGCTCGGCTGTGGGTCGACGACGCGTTCGCCCTTTAGGGCGAACGCTGCTCACCATGACAAAAAATGTCCACAACGCTAATGGAGCGTTCTGCCGCGCCGTAGCGCGGCATGACAATTCGCGCGCCCCTCGCTTCGCTCGGGGTCCTTCGATGACGCGCGCCTAAGGCGCGCTACTCAGGATGACAAGCTTGGCGGGTTGGAGGCGGCGTTGGCGCGGTGGATGAGATCCGTGAGATGTGCGCTCGTTACGGCGTCGTGGCTGCCGTGCATCGCCTTGGCGGCTGATGATGCGATGCGATGCAGTTCCACGCGCGCCAGCGCGACGGCATCGGCGGGCGTGCCTTTGGGCGGCTTGTTCGCGAGATCGGCAACTTTGTCTACGAACGACGTCTGAAGATTGCGGCGGACGAGCGGAATGTCGCGCATGGAAAGATCGTTGTAGATTGCGCCGTCCAGCCAAGTGAAAAGATCGTCGATCGACATTGTCGGTTTAATCGCGAGCGCCGGGTTTTCATCGATGCGCGCTAGGACAACGGGATTGAAGAGATAGTCGATCGTTTGCGACTGTGCCGCGTTGATGCGCTCGGTGAACGTGTAGTCGTGGCGCACCGGTGGATTGTAGGCCCAGAGCGGAAGATTACCGTAGCCGTCCCAACCCGTGTATCCGTAGCCGGCAAACTCCGCATAGGGAAGATGCTGCAACATTGAAGGCGGCAAGTTCAGCGCGTTCGCCGCGAACAAGTTCTTCGCGAGCATGTTGAAGGCTTGGAGTTGTTTGACGCGATCGACCGGAACGACCGGCGGACGTGCGCCCGGATCGCCGGCGTGCGCGCGCGAGAGATACTGGCCGCCGAGGTAATGCGCGGGCATCTGCGCGCACTTGAAATAACCGTTGACCGGAGAACGCAGCGCATCGGTTTCTTGCTGATAGGATTGACCGGACTGCGGCCAAAAATGCGCGACCTGCGAAATGCGGGTGCGGTCCAGATTCATCGTCATTTGGCACCACCGCAACTCGTCGTTGGTTAAGAGTCCGGTGTCAACGCGCGGATCGGCGGAATGTCCGTTCTGCCAGCTTTCCGCGTCTTCATCGGAAGCATAACGGGTCCACGGATTACTCCACGCGCTCGCCCAGCGCCGCAGCGTTGGAACTTCGGCGGCGGGCGTGTTCGCGCCGGGAATGTTGGCGTAGCCGTACTTGATCGCGTAGTAGTCATACGGGCCGAGCGTTGTTTGGAAATATTCGCCTTGGTTGACGCCGCGCGGCCACAGATTGAGCGGCGCGTATTCCATGACCGACGACGTAACGCCACGCGCGCTGGTGAACTGCTCGCTCTGCAACTGCGCCGCGGTGTAGGCTTCGTGCCCGATGAAGTTGTGCTGCATCCCCTGGTTGTGGCCCATTTCGTGCACGAGCGCAGCGAATATGGAATCGTGGATGAATTTGGCGGGGACCGGATCGGTGGTGCGTCCGTAGCGCGTTGGATCGACGGTGTATTTCCAGGTTGAGTACGGGTTGGATCCTTCAACCGCAGAGACGATCACGCCGGTGCGAATTTCTTCGCCGGTGCGCGGGTTGAAGAGCGTTTGTGAGTCCGCGCCGAATCCAGGTCGCGCTTCGTTCAGCCAGCGAATGACGTTGTAACGGAAGTCGTCGGGATCGAAGTTCGGATCGTCGGGCTGCGGCACAACTTTTATCGCATCGAGAATTCCGATGCGCGCATACGCTTTGTTCCACTCTAGGCACGCGTCGGTGATCGCCTGACGGTATTGGGCCGGAATCGTATCGCTCAGGGTGATGACCATCGGGTGTCGGGCAACCGACGGTTGGTTGGGATCTGCGGGATCGAAATTCCAGCGTACGAGGTAGCGCATCAAGCGTTCATCGCGGCGATCGTTGGAAAAGTCGAGATAAATGTCGTCGTAGATGCCGACGCGATCGTCGGCTAAGCGCGGGCGGTAATCGTCGTTGGACACTTGCACGAAGTTGTAGACGACCTCGATACGCAGGCGGCGCGCGTCGGGAGCCGTATCGATGACGTGTTTGGCGTCGGTCGACCAGGTCTGCGCGACGGTGATGACATCGTTTTCAGGAAATGCTTTGACTTTATCGACGTACGAGAGTGACGGATCGAGGCGGTACGCGCGATCGGGCGGCAGATTCTCGTCGATGATATTTTTCAGATCGAGTTCATCGTTGAGCAGCGAGGAGACATCGAATATAATGTTGCCCGTGGCGGGATCTTCAGCTGCGATTGTGCCGATGCCGGCGACGGAATCGGGAAAGTTCGATTCGTTCGCCAATTCATTGGAAGCGCTGCCGGGAGCTTGCGCATACCAGTTTGGCCACAGCATGATGACTTGATCGCCGCGGCGTTCGAAGCGGATGAGCTCGGTTGGGAGATAGTCGGTGTCGCCCCACCAGACGGGACTTTGCCCCAGACCGTTGCCGGGGACGATCGTTTCCAGGAAATCTTTGTCGAGCTGACCGGGCGCGAGCTCGAGATAGGTTTTGTTGCCCTTTTGCCAGATCGTGAAGAGCCCGTGCTTGGCGTGCGCTCCGGCGGTGAAGGTTGCGTAACCGCTTTGCGTCTGCGCGCGAGCTTGCGTGCCGGCGAAAATGATTGCGACTGCCGCGAAAAGCGCGGCCGCGGCGATCGGGCTTTTCACTTTACGGGAGCGAGCCTTCGTCGGCGTCGAGTTCGTTCTTGAAGTCGAGGCTGCCGACGTGTTTATCGGCGAAGAATTTGCCGCTTACCGTTAGCGTTTGGCCGTTCGTCAGTTTCGGGTGTCCGTAACTGTACACATGAACGCTAGATGTTCCGTCGCACAGATCGAACGTTGTGTAGTCGTT
>PLED01000012.1 GCA_003136355.1 Vulcanimicrobiota bacterium
GCCGTCCGTTTTGCGAAGGAAGCCGGCAGCTCGGTCCTCGGTATTTGCAACGTGCTCGGCTCGCATTTAACGCGGCTGGCCGACGGAATGCTCTTCACGCGCGGCGGGCCCGAAATCGGCGTCGCGGCCTCAAAGACGTACGTTTCGCAAGTCACGGCGATGACGCTATTCGCGCTCTACCTGGCGCGCCTGCGCCAGACGGCGCCGATCGAGCGCTTGCGCGAGATTGCCGACAACGCGCGGCTATTGCCCGCAGCCGTAGACGTGGTACTGAACACGTCGGACGAGATCCGCAAAGTCGCCCGGCGCATTCGCAAGGCGCGGTCGGTGCTGTTCATCGGCCGATACATCAATTTTCCGACTGCGCTCGAGGGTGCGCTCAAACTCAAAGAGATCTCGTACATTCACGCTGAGGGGTACGCGGCGGGCGAAATGAAGCACGGACCGATCGCACTGCTGGATCCCAACGTTCCCGTCGTCGGCGTCATGACCGGCGGACGCGTCCGTGAAAAAATACTTTCCAATTTGGCGGAATCGAAGGCGCGCGAAGCTCCGGTCATCGTGGTCGCCAATCACGGCGACGAAGACGCCAAGGCCATTGCGGACCACGTTTTTTGGGTGCCCAAGGTCGACGAGCTGCTCTCGCCGATCGTCAACGTCATTCCGCTCCAGCTTCTGGCCTATCATATCGCGGACATCGAAGGCAAGGATGTCGACCAGCCGCGGAATCTCGCCAAGACCGTCACCGTCGAATAGCCATGTCAACCAAGAAGCAAGTGGAAGATGCGATCTTTGCGCTCGAAGGTTTTCGCGTCGAGTTCGATCTTTTCGATCCTAAGCGTCCGCTGCCGGAGTACGAATGGCGCGTCATGGCGCCGCAGCGCTGGAAGATTTCGGATTGGAAGAACGAGCGTCTCGGCGGCTACCGCACCTTGGCCAAGGGATTGACGGTTTTCCGGGGAGACGGCTCGCCCGTTCCGCGGGATATGCAGTTGGGAAATCTGCGCGACGGGTACTTTGAAGCCGAATATGGTCAGATCGCGCGCGGCGGCGCGGAGAAACCCTCGAACGTGATCCGCATGGACGAGCGTGAGGGCGGAGTCACGGGCCGCGGACGCAAACCTCGCCGCACATGAAAAGAAGCGACGGACGCGCGCCCGACGCCCTGCGCCCGATCGCGATCGAGGCGAGCTATCTGAAGTACCCCGAAGGCAGCGCGCTGATCACCGTCGGAAACACGCGCGTGCTTTGCGCCGCAACGATCGAAGAGCGCGTACCGCAATGGATGAAGGGCCGCGGGGTCGGCTGGGTCACGGCGGAGTATTCGATGCTGCCGCGCGCGACGCAAGAGCGAACGCAGCGCGAAGCGTCGCGCGGCCGTCTCGGCGGCCGGACGCACGAGATTCAGCGCATCATCGGCAGAGCGCTACGCGCCGTCACGGACATGACCAAACTCGGTGAGCGCACCGTGTGGCTGGATTGCGACGTCTTGCAAGCCGATGGCGGCACGCGTACCGCCGCGGTCACCGGCGCGTGGGTGGCGCTCGCGCTGGCACTCATCGGGCGCTTCGACGTCAAGAAGCGCGCGGCTTGGCCGCTCCTCGGGCAGATAGCCGCAACCAGCGTCGGCATTGTCGACGGATACAATCTGCTGGATCTGGCTTATGATGAAGACAGCCGCGCCCAAGTCGACCTCAATGTCTTCATGACGGACACGGGGAAGTTCACCGAATTGCAAGGGACCGCGGAAGCGACGCCGTTTAGCCGTTCCGAACTCGACGCGCTTTTACAACTGGCCGAGCTCGGGATCAACCAGCTGCTCGACGCGCAGCGCGCCATCGTGGAACCGCTCGGGTATCCGGCGCTCGCCAATGTCCGATGATCGGTTTCGCGCGTTCGTCGCGCGCGTAGGAGAATTCTACATCACCGATCGTGCGATGAAGGCCGCACAGAAAACGATCGAAGCAGAGCTCGCCGCCGGCGGAGCCGGCGAATCTGCCCGCGGGCGCTACATCGAGGCCGTGCGACGGTATTTCGCGGGCTTCGAACGGGAAGCTCGCGCGCAACTCCGCGACGTCGACAAGCGGCTCGTGCACGCAAACCAGGTCCGCTTTAACCTCACCGCCGAACGCGGCGTGGTGGTCAAAAGGATCGAAGCGACGCAGGGCGTGCTGAAAGAGATTGAAGATGGCGCAGGTTCTGCGCGAGGTTGAAGAGAGTCCGACCGCTCAGGCCGTCGAGCGCGTAAGCGTCGGCGCCTTGGCGTCGGTCGGCCGCAAAGTCAGCGACATGCTCGAGTATGCCGGCGGTCTCACGATGCTCATGTGGGAGACCGTCAAGACGATCTTCCGGCTGCGCATTCGTTTTGCCGAGACGCTGAACCAATGCTATCTCCTAGGTTATCAGTCGCTCATTATCGTTTTGCTGACCTCGCTCTTTACGGGCATGGTCTTTTCGCTGGAATCTGCGGTGCAAGCCGTGCAATACGGCTTCGGCAGCTTCGTCGGCGGAATCGTTTCCTACACGGTTGTCCGCGAACTGGGGCCGATGCTTTCGGCCGTCGTCGTGGCGGGCCGCGCCTGTGCGGCGATCGCGGCCGAACTCGGATCGATGGAAGTCACCGAGCAGATCGAAGCCCTCAAATCGCTCGGCTTAGCCCCGGTCCGCTTCCTGGTCGTTCCTCGTTTGCTCGCACTGATGATCATGCTGCCGCTGCTGACCGTTTTTGCGGATGTCATCGGCGTGTACGGCGGACAGTGGATAGCGCACGCGCAGGCGCACATCGGCACCGAAGACTTTATGGCATCGGCGCGCCAGACGGTTGGCTTCGAAGACGTCGTGAAAGGCTTATTCAAAGCGCTCGTGTTTGCAGTTATCATCGTGATGATTGGCTCCTACCAGGGATTGACGACGAAGGGCGGCGCCGCCGGCGTCGGCAAATCGGCAACGAGCGCCGTGGTCACCTGCATCATTTTGATCTTCATCCTGAATTTCGTGATGTCGTACTTTCTGTACGCGGGAGCCTGATGGCCGAACCGATAGCTAGGCTCGATGACGTATCGGTACGGTTTGGAGAACGCGTGGTGCTGCAAAACTGCAGCCTCGAAGTTCCGGAGGGCGCGATCACGTGCATCATTGGCCTTTCCGGCGCTGGAAAGTCGACGATCCTGCGGCTGCTTGACGGACTGCTGCTGCCCAACTCCGGCCATGTGTATTTACGCGAAAACGACATCTGCCACATGCGCGAGAGCCAACTCATCGAGATGCGCACGAAGATCGGTTTCGCCTTTCAATTTGCGGCGCTCTTCGATAGCATGACGGTCGGCGACAACGTCTCGCTGCCGCTGCGCGAACACACCACCCTGTCTGAGAAAGAGATTTACGCCATCGTCATGCACACCCTTGAAAGCGTAGGGCTCTCGCACACGTACGACAATATGCCCTCCGAACTCTCAGGCGGCATGCTCAAGCGCGCCGGGTTCGCGCGCGCCGTCGTCACCAACCCCGAACTGGTGCTTTACGACGAGCCCACCACGGGAGTCGATCCGATCGTCACGCATCTCTTGACCGATACGATCAAGCGGCTGCGCAAACAACTCAACGCCACCGCCGTAGTCATTTCACACGATCTGCAGTCGATCTATATGATGGCCGATTACGTGGCCATGCTGTTCGAGGGCGCGATCATCGCCAACGGCACCGTCGATGAGGTGCGCAAATCGACCAACCCGATCGTGCAGCAATTTCTCCAGGGCTCCGAGGTCGGCCCGATCCCCCTATAAAGAATGACTGAAGAAGCCGTCCAGGAATAGGAGCCACATGTTTCTCACCAGGCAGGCGCAATTGGGAGTCTTCGCAATCGCGGCGCTGCTCTTGCTGTTCGGGATCTTTTACATCATCACGGACTACGGGACCCGGCACAGCGGGTACCGGATCGGCGTGCATTTTGCGTCGGCTTCCGGATTGCCGACCGGAGCGCAGGTGTTTTTTAGCGGCGTCAGCGTCGGAACCGTAGACCAAGTGCAGCTGCTCGCCGACAACACCGTTGACGTCATCCTGGCAATTCAGCCTCAAGTGGACATTCCGAAGGATTCGAAATTCCTGATTCAGTCGCCGCTTACGGGCTCGCCGAACTTTTACATCATCCCGCCGGTGCCGCCGACAATCGAACCCGGATATATAGCGACGCCGGTTCCTAAAAGCGCGATGCTGCCGCGAGAAGTTCTTCCGCTCAACGAACAGCCTGCGGGCATCACCGGCGCTACGGTGGCGGACTTGCTTTCGCAAGGCCAGGGCGAGATCAAACGCCTGGACTCGATGCTCGTCATGCTCCAGAACCGCGAAGGCAAACTGCTGAACACGCTGCAGACCGCGCTTTCCAACGTCGACGAAATGTCGGGGCAATTAAAGAACACGGTAGCCGACGTATCGGGCACGATGTCCGTGACCATGCATCAAGCCGGTGCGAACATCGTGGCGATGACGAATACGCTGAACTCGACGCTTGGGCGCAATCAGTACAAGATCGATTCGATGCTCGCGTCTCTTGACAGCACCGCGCTCGCGCTCAGCCAATCGATGGACGCGCTCCGATCGCTCTCGACGGATCCGCGGCTGCATACCAACCTTATCGACACGACGACGAACATTCGTGACCTGACGATGAATCTCTCGGGAGTCGCCAGCGACTTGCGGCAAGTGACCGGCAGCGCGCAGACGCAAGCGCAGTTGCGCGACACGGTAGCGTCCCTCGATGCGACCATGCAGAAGGCGAACTCTTTGCTCGGCACGCTGGGCGGACGAAGTCACGTTCCGGGCGTCGATGCGGGCGCCACGCCCTATCCGATACCCAACAAGAACGGCGTGCCGCCGATCATACCTGGCACGCCGCAGCCCGCGGCATCACCGAACGGCGCCGCGCTCAAAGGCGGCCTTTCGAAAATTCTCAGCAACCTCGTTTCGGTCCAGCTGCGGTTGAGCTATCTCAGTCAACAGACGGTGCCGGGCAATAACCGTTTGCTGACAGCGGACCGCGGACCGCAAGCGGACGTCAACGCAATCCTATTGCCGCGCGGTGACTTGAGCATCATGACGGGCGCCAACGATATCGGCAGCGGACGCACGACGTATAACCTGCTTCCCATTAAAGCGTTTACGCCGGCCATCCACGTCGGCGGCGGCATTCTCTACTCGCAGATCGGGGCACTTGCGACGGTCGATGCGGGCCCGGTCGGACTGGAAGCGCGCGTGTATAATTTACGATTGCCCAGTTTCGACTTCTACGGGAACTTCAACGTGGCGCGCTGGGGCAAGTTGTTTCTGGGACAACGCGACGCGGGCCGTCCGGACCAGCGCACCGTCTTCGGATTGCAACTGCAGTTCTAGGCCGCCGATGGAGCAGAGCCGCCCCCGCGTAGGAATCATCGGCTCCGGTGCAATGGGCACCCTCTTCGGTTTTCATTTGGCGTCGTGCTGTGACGTCACGATGCTCGACAGCAACGCGTCGGTGCTCGAGGGCATTCAAAAACATAAGGGCCTTTCCGTCAACGATGCGCCGCCCCGCGCCGTACGGGTCGGGAAAACGCCGCGCGACTTGTTCGGTTCAAACATGATCTTTTTGTTCGTCAAAGCAGTCGACACATTGCGCGCGCTGCGCCCGTTTGCCGGCGAGCTGAACCCGTCAACGCCGATCGTCTCGCTGCAGAACGGCGTTGGAAACGAGGATGCCATCAAAGCCGCGCTTGGAGGCGCCGTTCCGGTCGTGCTTGGCATTACAACCGAATCCTCGCTAACCGTTAAACCCGGTCGCGTGCGGAGCTCCGAAGAGGGCAGCACTATCGTCGGCTCCGGCGGCGCCTCTCCGGCGACTTCGCGCGCGGTTGCCGACTTGCTGATTCAAAGCGGCCTGCGCGCCGCCGTCGTCTACGATATCCGTCCGCATCTTTGGGGCAAACTTGTCGCCAACGCGGCAATCAATGCACCGAGCGCGATTTTGGATTGCGTCGCCGGCGATCTGTTGCGGGACCCCAACGCAGCGCGATTATGCGAAGCCCTGGCGGAAGAAGCGGCATCTGTCGCGTCCGCTCTGAAAATCAATTTGCCTTATGCCAATCCATGGCAATACGTCAGCGAAGTTATCGCCGTCGGGGCAGACTCTAAGACGTCGATGGCGTTCGATCTCGAATCCGGGCATCAATCGGAGATCGATCATATCAACGGCGCGGTCTGCGCCGCGGGCAGGCGCACCGGCGTCGCGACGCCTTACAACGACACGATGGTGCGGCTTGTCAAAGCGCGCGAGGCGCTAAAGTAAAGCCGCGCGGCCCGTGCGCGGTTCCCCGGACGACCCGGAAACGCACCGTTTGGGCCTGACTTCCGACCCGCACGGTCAGATTCCAATCACCAGTACGTACCGGCCAAAAATAGGCGTCGCCGGAGCCGGACGCAATGCGCCGGCCGTTCAGATCCCAAACGGCCGCAGCGTGCCGGGGGCGGCTTATTCGGAATTCGATTTCCTGCTGCGCGCGCCGCGAATCGTTGACGGCGAGCTTGTCTTCAAAGATTGCGCCGTCGTTGGGGAAGAGGATGCGCGGCGCGCCGAACGTATCGCCTTGGCGCGCACGCCATTCATTGTAAGCGGCGGAGGCGGTTAAGCTCGGCGAGGCGGGCATCGCGCGAACATCCGCCGGGTCGGCGTATTCGCGCACTCCCGCCCAGCTTACGAGGCGGTAACCGGATGGCGGCGGAAAGCGCGGCGGATCGCGATGCTCGTATAAATGCAGCATGATCCGGTTCCAAAGCGGACCCGCGCCCGTTACACCCGCGATGCCGCGCATCGGCGCGCCCGAGAAATTGCCGGTCCACACGGCAACCGTGTATTCAGGCGTCGCGCCGACCGTCCACGTGTCGCGGTAATCCGACGACGTTCCCGTCTTCACCAGGGACGGAAACGGCGTATCTATGACCGACCCGACGCCGAACGATTTTGCGCGCGCGTACCGATCGGCGAGCATGTCCGCCACGAGCTCCCAACTTGCGCGATCGCCGATCTGCACCGCAGCCGGCCGGCTCCCGTCAATCACGGACCGCAGCGGAATCGCGCTGCCGCCGCGCGCCAGCGTCACGTACGCGTGCGCGAGATCCCAAAGGGTGACTTCGCCCGCGCCAAGGGTCAATCCCAATCCGTAGTAGTCCGGCGTACGGTGTAAATCTGAAAATCCAAGCGTTCGCAACCGCATCAAGAACGATGGAACGCCAACAGCAGAAAGCACGCGTACTGCCGGGACGTTGAGCGAATTGGCGAGCGCGATACGAACTGAAACTGGGCCTGCGAAGTTCGTGCTGTAATCTTCCGGCGAGTACGCTTCGCCATTATGGATGGCGTATGAGGTCGGTACGTCGGCCAGGATCGTCTCCGGACGGATGGCCCGGCGCTCTAACGCGTATTCGTAGAGAAAAGGCTTGAGCGTCGATCCCGGCTGGCGAAGCCCACGAACGCCGTCGTTCTTTCCTAAATACGCATCGTCGAAGTAATCGGTCGACCCGACGTAAGCAAGAACTTCGCCGCTGCGGTTATCGATGACAAGCGCCGCCGCCTGCGTGACGTTTCGGTCCGCGAGCGCGGCGACGACGTCGCGGGCTTGCGACTGCACGAAGCGCTGAAGCGGGAGATCGATGGTCGTGCGAACCGGGCTCGACGGCGCTTGCGCGGAAAGCCGGAACAGCAGCTGTTGCGCGGCGGCCAATTCACCGCCGGCTTTCCGTATGTGCAGCGTTTCGCGGCCGGCGATACCGGCGTCGCTTTGCGTGACGTATCCGGCCGAAACCATCGCGTTTAAAACCGCGGCCTGACGCGCGCGAGCGTTGCGCCAATGCGTGCGCGGTTCCAATCTCGAGGGATCGTTTGGAAGTCCGGCCAGTAATGCAGCCTGCGCCAAATCCACATCGCTCGCCGGCACTCCGAAGTACGTGCGCGCGGCGGCCTCGACTCCGTAAACGTTGCCGCCCATTGCGACCCGATTGATGTAAGCGCTCAAAATCTCATCTTTACTCGCGCCGGCTTCGATTCGCGCGGCATCCCAAATCTGCAGCACTTTTCCGCGCATGCCAGAGGGGAGATCGAATTCCTCGCGCGCGAGCTGCATCGTGATCGTCGAGGCGCCTCCCGCGCCGCACAAACAGTGAGCACTTTGCCAACTTGCGCGCGCCGCGGCTAACCAGTCGACGGGGCCGTGCGCGAAGAAACGGCGATCCTCGGCGGCAAGAATCGCTTTGATGAAGAAGGGCGAGACGCGCGCTAGCGGCACCGCCATCGAACTTTCACTTCCGCTGCTGAGAACGACGCCGAGCGGAATCCCGGCGCGATCCGTAAAACTGACGGCCGAACCGCGCGGCTCGATCGCAGCGGCCGGGATTGCGAACGAGCGCCATGCTAGCCACGCCGCTATCAGCGCGGCAGCGGTCCAAAAGGAAGTCCGCACGCCATGGCTCACGGAAAGTTGCTTCCCGCGCCTCAAGTGCTTTTCCGCCGCGGCGTTGAAGAAACGAGCGTGCGTGGCCGTCTAGGACTCGCGGCAATCGGTATTCTCACCGTCGTTTCAGCTTGCGGCAAACCGGCGCCGCTGCCGCTCGAGTCCGTCGCCCCGCTTCCCGCGCCTTCCGCGCCCGCCTGGATCAAGCAGATCGCTCCCCTTGGAAAGGTCACGAGCTCCGCGCAGATCCGCGTTATATTCGGCGGCCCCGTCATTCCGGTCGCCCAGCTGGGCTCGCCGTCGGAGAAGGATCTACTCGCGCATTTCCGCGTCGCGCCCGCTCTGCCGGGCTCGTTCGTCGTACTGACGCCGCGCATGATCGGTTTCGAATCGGATTCGGCGCTGCCACGAGCGACTCGCGTTCGCGTGACCTTGACTTCGGGTCTACGCGATCTCGGCGGTCATGCGCTCGATCGCGACCTCGCCTGGACGTTCGAAACCGACCCCATCGTTCTCAAGAACGCCGATCAATCTCCGGATGCGACGCCCACGCCGCGAACCGTTTCGCTGCGACCCGTTGTGCAGCTTTCATCCAACATGCAGCTCGCCGCGGATTCGCTCAGTTCGGCGGCGGTTTTCCACTCGGGCGCCGGCGACACGCCGGCAGCCCTCGTCAAAGAAAGCCCCGGCCCCGATGGCGGAAGCTGGAGCTACGCGGTTTCGCCGCAAAGCGATCTGCAGAAAGATACGGCCTACACGCTGATCGTAAAGCCCGGCGTTTTCCCAAACGCCGGCAATCTTCCCAGTGCGAAAACGCTCTCCGTCGCAATGCACACGTACTCGCCGCTCGCGTTTGTCTCGGCGCGCCCGACCGCCGATCCGATGACGTCGACCGGCAATCCGCGATTCGTGGGCGGCGATCCGGTGCTGATCTTCAACAACGGGCTGGATCCAAAAACATACGCTGCGCACATCAGCCTGCAACCCTCGGCGCGCCCGGTGGGGCAACTCTACTCGATCTCCGACGACGGAACGACCGTTTCGGTTAACCCCTACGCGATGGCGCCGAAGACGAACTACACGCTCTCCGCGGACGCCGCCCTGCAAGATATTTACGGTCAGCAACTCGGGCGCGACGCGCACGGAGAGTTTCAAGCCGGCAATCTCACGCCGTACTTTTGGGCGCCGAGTGGCTTCAACATGTTTGTCGCAAGTCAGAACCTGCAGCTGCAATACAGCGCCGTCAATCTGCCCGGCAACAGGTACCGCGCAGCGTACCATGCGATAGATCCCGCGGCGCTCGTGTACACCGACGAATCCGACGTTTCAAAGATTCTCCCGGATCCGTCGCAATGGCCGACGTTCGGCGTGAACGCGCCGCCGAACAAGCAAATCCCCATCAACGTATCGGTCCGCGACCATCTGGGGAGCCCGCTGGGCGTGCTCGCTTATGGCGCGCAGGCCGGTACCAACAGTGGGAACAGCTTCAGCGGCAGCGTCGCCCTGACGAACCTGGGCATCTTCGCGCAGTGGTTTCCGCAAAGCGCGAACGTCATGGTGCAGCGCTTGAGCGACGGTGCTCCCGTAGCCGGTGCGCCGGTTTCGGTCTACGTGATGCACATGTACAATCAAGGGCCGATCGATCCGAACCCGCAGCCGTGCGCCGCGGGTACGACAGGTGCAAACGGCGCGCTCGCGCTCCAGCCGATCGATCTCGTCCGCTGCTACGCGGGTAACCGGCCGGCGGATCAAGCGCCGGAACTTCTTACCGTTGCGAGATCCGGTTCCGACTGGAGTTTCGTGCGCGCCTACGCGTGGAGCGGCGCGTTTACGTACACTCTGGGCAGCCTGGATGCGACGTGGTCAAACGGTCAGCCGATTTCGCGCGGCGTTATCTATTCCGACCGCCAGATGTATCAGCCCGGCGAGCGCGGCTGGCTCACTGCCGTCTGCTACGTGCTGCAGAACGGCGCGCTGAAAGCCGATGCGAACGCGCAGTATTCGATCGTGCTCACCGATCCCAATGGCGTCAAACGAACCCTCACCGCGCAGACGACAAACCGTTACGCGAGTTTTTCATTCCCCATCACTTTTTTGAAAACGCAGCCGCTCGGATACTACACCGTGACGGCAACCGGCCCGAGCGGAGTGCAAGTGACCGGCAACTTCAGAGTTGCCGAATTCCATCCGCCCAACTTCAGCGTCGATTTGAACCTCGATCGTCAGTACGCGGCTGCGGGGGGGTCGGTAAACGCCGCGGGCGTTGCGAAATACTTGTTCGGAGCTCCGATGGGCGGAGCGAGCGCAACGTTTCACGTCACACGCGAACAAACGTCGTTCACGCCCAAAGGTTGGGATGACTTTTGGTTCGGGCGGCAATGGTTTTGGCCCGAAGAACAGCCCGACGCCTCAGGCGACGCCGGCCAGCAAAGCGTGACGCTCGACAGCGACGGGAAGGGATCCTACGCCGTGAGCGTGCCGCAGGATCTGCCGTACGCGATGACCTACCGCGTCGATCTCGAAGCCACCGACGCCTCTCACCTTACCAGCAGCGCGACGCAGAGTTTTACCGCGGTTCCGAATGCGTCGCTGATCGGGTTGCGCAGCGATTTCGTCGGCACCGTGAACGCGCCGGTATCCGTCGGCGTGATCGTCACGGATCCGTCGGGTAAAGCGCAGAGCGGCTCGCGCGTTCACCTGGAGCTGCAGAAGATGGAGTATAGCGGCGTCACTCAGGTTGTCGAGGGCGCGGAAGCGGCGCGCAACCAGGTTCAGTACTCAACCGTCGCGCAGGCCGATACGACGAGCGGCAATGCAGCGCAAACGGCGACGCTCGTGGCAAAGGATCCCGGCAGCTATCGCATACGGGCGAACTTTTCCAGCGCGGGAAGCGACGCGACCGCGACGGACACGCAGATCTGGATATCCGGCCCCGGCCAAGCGGTATGGGGCGATCAGAATCCGTCGCAACTGCAGATGAAACTCGACCGCCAAGCCTACTCGACGGGCGATACGGCGACCGTTGCCGTGGCCTCGCCCTACGCTCGCGCCGATCTCTACCTGTCGGTCGTACGGGATCGCGTGCTCTATAAGACGCTTATCCACATCAACGGCAGCGCGCCACGCGTGCGTATTCCGATCGTGCAAGCGATGTTTCCGAATGCCGCCGTCGAGGGCGTGCTGATCCGCCGCGGAGCGCCGCTTTCATCGAAGAGCGTGCAGAAGCCCGATAGTCTTGTGCGCATTGGAATGATCGCGCTGGCGCTCGATCTCCATCCGCGCTATTTGTCGGTGCGGATCACGCCGGGGCAAGCGAAAGTGCAGCCCGGGCAGCACCAAACCGTGCAACTGCAGCTGCGCGACAGCGATGGGAAGGCGGCGCAAGGGCAGTTCACCGTCATCGTTGCCGATGACGCGATCCTCCGGTTGAGCGGTTACCGTCCGCCCGACCTCGTTCAAACCGTCTTTGCGGCCCAGCCGATCTCGACGCGCTACGCGGACAACCGGCCGCAGGTTACGCTGGCGCAGCCCAAGGATATGGCGCAGAAGGGCTGGGGTTACGGCGGCGGTTTTCTGGCGGGCGCTGCCAGCACGCGCGTGCGCACGCATTTCGTTCAACTCGCGTATTTCAACGGCTCGGTGCAGACCGACGCAAACGGAAACGCCGCCGTGTCGTTCAGCGTACCGGACAATCTGACGACGTGGCGCGTTATGGCAGTCGCGATGACCGCCGGCTCGACGCCGCGCTTTGGAAACGCGGACAACACGTTTATCGCGACCAAGCCGCTCGTCACGGATCCGCTGTTGCCGCAGTTCGCGCGCACGGGCGATCGTTTCGACGGCGGATTGCTGCTCCTCAATGGAACGAGCGGCTCGCTCGACGCGCGCACGCAAGGAACCCTAACCGGCGCGCTGAGTTTCGCATCCGCCCCAAACGGGTCGGTGCAAGCGCAGCAATCATTCGCGCCTGGCATGAACGCGTGGCGCTTCGGAATGGTCGCAGGAGTAGGCAACGCGGGCACGGTGCAATTCCGAACGCTCGCCGGCAGCACGGATGCTTTCCAAGTGCCTTTCGCGATTCGCAATACCGACGTGGCCGAGTCGGTGATCGATTCGGGAGCGACGGCCTCGCAGACTGAAGTCCCGCTTAAAATCGGCTCCAGCGGCGGTTCCGTCAAAGTTGACGTTGCCGGTTCGCTTATTCCGCAAGTTGCGGTTCCAGCGGCGCGTGCGCTCGCGGACGATCAGCTGACGCTACTGCCCGCGCTAGCCGATCGTTTGAGTATCGCGGCGTCGCTGTTGGCGCTGCAAACGAAGATGGGAGCAACGTCGGCTGGCGTCGATGCCAAGAGCGAAGCGGCGCAGGACGTGGCTCAACTGGCGTCGTTGCAGCGCATTGACGGTGGGTTCGCCTTCTGGCCGGACGAACGGTCTTCCGACGCCTCGGGGAGCGCCGGCGCGCTTGCGGCGCTTGGATACGCTCGCTCCGCCGGCGTCAATGTTTCCGACTCCATGCTGGCGCGGGCGCGGAGCTACGCGGCAAACGTACTGGCCGATCCGGCGCGTACCGACAAGACTTGTACGACCCTGGCCTGCCGCACGTCGCTAAGGCTGGCGGCGCTGCGGGCATTGGCCGCTGCCGGCGACCGGCGCACGGATTTCTTGCAGAGCATTTTCGCGCAGCGCTCGAGCTTGGGGCTGGCAGAAGAAGCGGCCCTCGGCGTCTACTTACAGCAGACTCCCGGGTGGCGTTCGCATGCCGATACCGTTGCCACGGAGCTGTCGCAGCAAGTCTATCTCACGGGCCGCTATGCAAATGTTCAGCCGGCGGGACCGTGGTACGGCTCGCTGCCGCAAGCGCAGGCAGCATATCTCGAGCTGCTGGTAGCACGCGGCGCGGCGGCAGAGGATCGGGATCGTGCCTTGCGCGCGCTCGTCGCACAAAGTTGCCGCTGCGGATGGCCGTCGCTCGGCGACACGGCAGCCGCGCTGCGCGCGATCGGAGCTTATGCGTCGCGGGAAGGCGTTCCGAATTTCACCGCGGAGTTACTGGTGGACGGAAAGAGCGCCGGAAGCGCGTCTTTTAGGAGTTCTGCTGCTACCAAGACGTTCGTCCTGCCGCTTTCGCTGACAGCCGGCAACCACACGCTGACGCTGCGCAAGACCGGAAGCGGAACGCTGCACTACGTCGTTTCTTACACCTACAAACTTAGCGCAAACGCGCCTGGAAGACTGAGCGGCCTACGAGTGATCCGCACCGTTCATCCGGCAAACGAGGAGACCGTACTCGCTACCGTAGACATCGCATCTCAAAGCGATCCGGTCGACCTGCCGGCGGGGAACGTCTATGACATCGGCGTTGAGATCGCCGTGGATCATCCGGTCGATCGCGTAGTCATTACCGATCCGCTGCCGGCCGGCTTCGAAGCGCTCGACACGTCGTTCCAGACCACGGCGGCATATTACCAGCCGCTGACGCAAGCCTGGCAGATCGACTATCAGCAAATCTACCGCGATCGGATAACCGCGTTTGCGGAGCATCTCGATCCCGGCGTCTATATATTGCACTATTTGGTTCGATCGGTTACACCGGGGACATATCTCTGGCCCGGCGCGAACGCTTATCTCCTCGATGCTCCCGAGCAATTCGGCCGCACTGCATTCCGCAGCGTTAAAGTCTAGGCTTCGGGGCTAATTCGCTTCAAACTCGAAACGAGAGGGTATGCTGATCGAGCGTGCCGCGCTTTTTCTGTGCCGGCGCTTTAAGGAATTCATACATGCGAATACTCCGCCTACTTCCGGTAGTCGCCTTGGCATTAGCCTTCGCGGCGCCTCAGGCAGCCCTGGCCGGCAAGACCAATACGTTCTACGGCTTAACGCTGCACGTGTCGACTAACAACATAAAAGTTCAGGACCCAAAAACGAAGGAAACGCTCAGCTTTCTCATTCTGCCGAAATTCGATCAAGTGTTTTCTGACGACGGTAAGACGACGTTCCAAATGAAGAACGTCCACGCCGGACAGTACGTCCGCGTCATTTACGATCAGAAAGGCTTGGGGCTGCGCCACGCCGACAAAATCATCGTGATGACCAAAGGCAACAAGACCATCACAAAGCAATAGGCGAGTCGCTTCTAAAAGAGAAGCGCTGCATTTGCGGCGCTTTTTCTTACATCTGTGGCTTTAGCTGGAGTAAACGAATCGATCCGTCGCGCACGAACGCGTCGATCGCGCGCCTCGGGCGCGCCGAGCCGGGCGAAGAGTTGATGTTCCCATCGATCATCTCGCTCTGGCCATGCGCTGTACCTTTGAGCGGAAAATCGGTAAAGACGGTACCGTTCATGGTGATGAGATCGACGCGCGCTGCGGCAGTCTGGTTGACGTAAAGCTCGACGTCGCCGTGCCTGGACGTGAAATGCAGCGTTCCCGGCCAACTCGTGCTCGCGAAGATGACGCTCACGTTTCCGGTTCCCGCGTTAGCGTTTCCATATTGCGGCAGAAGCATCTTGATATCGCCGCGATCCGTGCTGGCATTTACGACGCCCTCAAAGTCCGCGGCGTTGATGTTTCCGCTCGCGGCGCTGACGTTGATAACGGTTCCCTTTGGTCCACGGACCAGTAAATCGGTTCCGAGCCCGCGGGTCGTAATAGTGATCCGGTTGCCGCTGCGCCGCACGGTGACGTCGCGCCGGGCCTCGGGGCCGATGGCATCCAGCGTGAATGCCGTCGGAGACTGACCTCGCGCGGGCGCATAGATGCTGACGTTTCCGCGCAGGCTCGTCACGCTTATGGCGCCGCCCGGCGGCAGCGTCCCGGTTTGCTCCAGCGCGGGGGGCGACGGAGCGCACCCGGCCGCGACGGCGAGCAGAAGAAGGCCCATCGGGGTACAAGACACTCGGAGGTAGCCTTTTATGCGCTTGGTCTCATCCCTAATCATCAGTCTCGCTCTGGCGGCCACGGTCTTCACGTCGGCCTCGGCCCAGAATGGGACGTTACCACCTGGCGGCAAGTACAAAGATTGTCACGGCTATATGCTTCATGTGAGCTTGAACAACATTCGGGTGCACTGCATCGACGGTGTTCCGGCCGACCTTTCTTTTCTCTCGTGGCCCAAATTCACGGATCTCCCAAATGGTAAGACCGTGCAAACGAATAGCCTGAAACCCGGAACTGCCGTGCATGTGATCTTTTCACAATCCCTAGGACTTCGCCACGCGTATAAGGTGTACGTGGCCAATCCCAAAGGGCATGGTCTTTTCGGCTTTAAAGCTTAAACCCAAAGTCCGTCTATCCGCGAAGGCGAACCTGAGCGATCCCGTTTATGACGGGAACGCTCGTGGTTTGTCTGAGGCGACTCAGCATGCTGCGGGGCTAATGCACATACTTGTTTTTCAAGGCCCCGCAATATTTCAAGGCCGGCACCACGACGACGTTCTGCCCCTTGAAGAGCGCGACCATATTAGCAGTCGGAATCGCCGTATTCGATAGCCCGTTCCGGATGGGTTTCAGCGCGTAGAGTTTTTTGTAAGCGCTGCACGTACCGGCCGCTATCAGCGCGGTGTCCGGGCCTGGGCCGGCCACCTTTAGCGATACCTGGACCGCCACACCCTTGGGCAAGCCCTGAAAGCTCGCCGTCCCCCGCACCTGACCACTATTGGGCACATCCCAGAGCGTCACGGTGAGTGGCGCAATCGGCATCGCCGCCGCCGGCAACGCCTGCGTCGACGCGAGTAAGAATGCCGCGATCGCGGCGTGTGAAATCCGATGCATTATAAGCTCCCTTAAGTTATCCAATTCCCCGCGCGTACGTTCGCTCCCTCAGGTTTCCACTAGGTGTCGTCGCGTTTGTCCCTCGGGTGAGCCGCATCATATGCCTTTTTTTCATGAAGCAAGCTAATGTCGACATATATTTGCGTGGTCGCGGGGCTTTTATGCCCTAGCAGTTTCTGCACGGTCAGTACGTCTGCGCCATGGTCGATCATATGCGTGGCAAACGAATGGCGCATCATGTGTGGAGTGATTTTGCCTATCTGCGCAAACAGGGCATATCCCCTAAAAAGCTTTCCGGCTTGGCTATGACTGATGCGCCCACCGTTCTCGGTCACGAAAAAAGCGTTCTCGCGAGTGCGCGGCCTCAGACCAACGTAGGTTTCCATCGCCGATTTTGCGGTCTTATTAAACACGACTATTCGCGGCTCGCCGCCCTTGCCGACTACACGAATGGTCCGAGCTGTAAAGTCCACGTCCTCCATGTTGAATCCAATGAGTTCGGCTCGACGCATACCCGTCGCATAAAGCACCTCGAGGATCGCCCGGTTCCTCACTCGGCAGTATTCGCTTTGTCCGGCGATGATAGTGCGGAAAAATCGCGCCAGCTTGTCCTCGTCTACCGGTTTTGGGATTGACTTCTCCGGTGGCGGCAAATCAACCATAGTGGCTGGGTTATCCGCCCGCCGGTCAACTTTTTGCAGATAGTTATAAAAGCTGCGTACCGCGCAGAGCCGCCGCCGGACCGTCGCAGTCGACAGCGTTTTGGCGAGGCGCCTATCACCCAGCCAGTCATTGTATTTCATAACATCCAGGCGCTTGGCGTTTAACAGGCCTTTGAATGGACCATGAAAGCTTAAATCGTCACGTCTCTTTTCAAGAAAGCGGCCAAAGTGCTCCAAGTCCCGACCATATTCCTCGGCCGTCCGGAGCGACGGTTTCCGTCGCAATCGGTACTGCACGAAGGCGCTGATAAGGGGGTCGATCGCCACATACGGCATATTAGGTCCATTTCGCGGGCTTTTTACCGACTCCTACAAATTGGAGTTTGTGTTACCTTGCCTGGGCGCGAGTTCGTAATCGTTCCTCGCGGCCTAAGCATCGCCGTCGTTTTTGATTTCACCGGTCCTCTCTTCAGCCACCTACGTCGCCTTGCGGAGCAGGCCCACGATCGAATAAGGTTTTTGGATCGTGCATGTCTGGAATTTCGCATAACAAAGAAGTGTCTTGCGCCCGGTGTTTTGTTGAGGCAAATGCTGCAGAGGAGGCAAGATGGCGGCGCATAGGCGAGATCGCGAATAAGTTGCGCGCCGGTATCAGCCAAAGCGGCGCTTCTTCTCCTGTTATAAGAGATAGGTAGGCCGGCTAGAGACCTAGTGTGGTCGCCGCGCTCTTCTGATCGATCACCTGCAGCGCCACGGCGGTATCTCCCCGCGTTACGGTCTTCTGCGGATAAAAGATCTTCGTGTTTCCGTAAATACGCTTGATCTGTTGAACCGCATAGCTGTTGCCATAGCCGTCGTTGAGCTGGAAAGCTCCCCAGTACGGCTTCGAGACTTTGCCGCGATCGGTGAAATCGACCGGAAGCGTTCCGCCGCCCGAGGAATAGTTCCATGTTGACGGCGGACCCGCATTGGGCAGTGGCGAGCTGTTTGCGTCGCGTGACATAAGGATAGCGGTCATCTCCTCGCGCGTCAGCGGGCGGCCCGGCGCGAAATGTTTCTTGTCAATCCCGATTACAAAGCCCGAGTTGACCATACCCTGGATGTATTTGAAATCTGTATTGGATTTGGGAACGTCAACGAAGCTCGAGTCACTGTTGGCTTCGGCCAGACGAATCTGCTTGTCGGGCTGCGTCCTGAAGTAAATATTGTTGGCGACCACGAGCCAGCGCACGTACTCTGCTCGCGGCACGGTCCCATACGGATTGAACTTACCGGACGTTGCGTTGCCGAACACGCCGAGCTGCGCTTCTTGTTTGATTGCGGTCTCCGCAAAAATGCCGGCGATATCGCTGTAGTGAATCGCCGCCGTCGGGTTGAGCGCGGGTGCCGGCGTGGCGATTGCCGCCGGCGTGGCTGCCCCTGCTGCCGTCGTCGCAGCCGGCGATGCCGGGGCTGACACGCTCGGAGAGGCCTGCGGCGACGCGGTCGCCTGCGACTGCCCGTTTCCACCGGAGCAGGCGGCCAGCCCGAGCCCCGCTACGACCAGTAGGGCGCCGGGACGCGCACCGGCAACGGAGACCTGCAGCTCGCTCGACCGCGGCGCGATCGTAACGCGGCGAACGCGGCCGTCCAATCGCAGGCCGATGTCGTAGAAAGAGTTGTCGTCGGGAATAAACGCAGGCGGAAGCTCGGCGCAGCCGTGCGACCGCAGCGTTCGCGCAAAATCGATTGGCTCGCCGCCCGCGCCGCGCAAGGGCAGGCGCAGAACCGGGCTACGTAACGTAGCTGACGTTTACCGGAAAGCCTGCTTCTTCTGCACCGCGCAGAACCGAAAAAAGCTCGTCAAGCTCGTCTTCGATGGCGACGATTTCGCTGGCGCTCACGCCGACGGGTTCCGCCTGCTCCCAGAGCAGCCGGCGCGCGGTTTGCAGCGCGGCGCGAAAACGCTGGGGCGTCGATTCCAAAACCGGCCAGTCGTCGAGCGATGCGGGCGGTACGACACGCCAGCCGAGTCCCGACTGGGCATCGTCCTCTTCGTCGTAAAAGGCGTGCGGAATCGCCGCCAGCATTTCCAGCGCCTCGCGTTCGTGCAATTGCAGGCGCACACCCGATCCCGTGAGTTTGACGATATAGCGAAAAAACGACGCGTTGCCGACGGTGAACGCACCGGCCGGCGACGTGACGCTGATGTGGACGCTTTCGAGTTCTCCGCCGGTGTAATCCAAAGCGCTACGGCAGCGCTTTCACGAGCGACTCGACCGCTTCCGCACTTTTGTGCAAGGCGGCTTTTTCTTCGGCCGTCAAATTGATCTCGTAGATTTTCTCCAAGCCTTTCGCGCCGAGTTGGCAAGGGACGCCGATGAAGAGATCTTTGAGCCCGTATTCCCCTTGCAAGTATGCCGCACACGGCAGAATCTTGTGTTTGTCTTTGAGGATCGCTTCGGCCATTTCCATAATCGATCGGCCCGGCGCATAGTACGCGCTGCCGGCCTTGAGTAAGCTGACGATCTCTCCGCCGCCCTTGGCGGTACGTTCCACAAGCCGGTCGATAACGGCTTTATCGAGCAGTTCGGGAATCGGAATGCCGGCCACCGTGCTATAACGCGGCAGCGGAACCATTTGGTCGCCGTGTCCGCCCAAGACGAACGTGTGAACGTTTTCGATGCTCACGCCGAGCTCCATCGCCACGAACGTTGAGAAGCGCGCCGAATCCAGGACGCCTGCCATTCCGAGGATGCGCTCGCGCGGAAAGCCGCTCACGCGGCGCGCGACTTCACACATTGCATCGAGCGGATTGGTGACGATAATTAGGATGCAGTCCGGGGAGTATTTCACGGCCTCCTCGGTGGCTTTGCCGACGATTTCGGCATTGGCGCGCACGAGGTCGTCGCGGCTCATACCGGGCTTCCGGGGGAACCCTGCAGTAATAACGACGATATCCGAGCCGGCGGTCGGCTCGTAGCCGTTGCTGCCCGTGATGCTCACGTCGCTCTTCTCGACCGGCATCGACTGGAGCAAGTCCAGCGCCTTGCCCTGGGGGATTCCCTCGACGATGTCTACCAGGACGATGTCGGCCAATTCCTCGGCCGCGAGCCAATGGGCGGCGGTGGCGCCTACGTTGCCGGCGCCTACGATCGTTACTTTATTTCGCACGGAACGGTCTTTTCCGTAAAATCTGCTAAAAGTCATCGCGGGAACGCCGCTACTGGGGAAAGCTCACATGGCTATGAACACAACCGTTACACCGCCGGCGGCCGGCCAGTCCGGTTTAAGGGGCGCCGTCGTGGGCGACACGCGCCTTTCTTCCATCAATGGCGAGGAAGGCAAGCTCATCTACCGTGGCATCGACATCCACGACCTCGCGCGGCACTCCAGCTTCGAAGAGATCACGTATTTGCTTTGGTTCGGTTCCTTACCGACGCAAGCGCACTTGGACGAGTTTCGCGCCCGCCTGAGCAAGCATCGCGCACTCCCGCCGCAACTGCTCGCGCTGCTGCGCGATCTGCCGAAACAGGGGAGCCCGATGGACGCGCTGCGCACGGCAGTCTCGGCGCTCGGCCTCTTCGACCCGGACGTCAATGCAACGTCGCGCGAATCCCAGATCGAAAAAGCCGTTCGGTTGACCGCAATCTTTCCGACCATACTTGCCGCCTATCATCGCATCTCCAAAAATCTCGACCCGGTCGAACCCGATCCCGCTCTTGATACGGCCGCGAATTTTCTCTACATGTTTAATGGAGAGGCGCCGGACGCGCAGGCGGCGCGCGTGCTCGACGTCTCGCTGATCTTGCATGCCGACCACGGCATGAACGCTTCCACGTTTTCCGCGATCGTCACCGCCGCCACGCTCTCCGATATGTACGCAGCGACCACGTCGGCGATCGGTACGCTCAAAGGCCCGCTGCACGGCGGCGCCAACGAGGGCGTGATTCATAATCTGCTGGAGATCGGCGACATCGGCGCGGTCGATCAATGGGTCGAGAAGAAAATCGCGGCGCACGAAAAGATCATGGGATTCGGACACGCCGTCTACAAGGCGTACGATCCGCGTGCCACGGAGCTTAAACAGATCGCGCTCGAAGCCGGTTCGAAAGCCGGCAGCACGAAGTGGGTGGAGATGACCGAACGCATGGAGCAAGCGGTCTGGAAAATCAAGCAGCTCTATCCAAACGTCGATCTCTACTCGGCTTCGGTCTATTACACGCTCGGCATTCCGACGCCGTACTTCACGCCGGTTTTCGCGATCAGCCGCGTCTCGGGCTGGACCGCGCACTGCATGGAGCAGTATGCGGACAATAAGCTCATTCGGCCGCGCGCCAATTATGTCGGCGGACGCGGCGTCGCGTACGTGCCGATTGCGGAGCGTAGCCAAGACATCACCGTCTAGCCGCCGAAGGGCGATGCAATGATCGAGGCCGCGCTTTACAATCAGTGTGTTCGGTGCGGCCTTTGTCTGCCCACGTGCCCGACGTATATTGAAACGCTGACGGAAACATCGGGGCCGCGCGGCCGCATCAGTCTGATCAAAGACGTCGCCGAGGGACGGCTCGACGTTCTTTCGCCCGGCTTCGTGCATCAAATGTCGGAATGTCTAGACTGCCGCGCTTGCGCCGCCGTTTGTCCGAGCGGAGTGCAGTACGGCACGCTCGTCGAATCGGCGCGCGAGAGAATCGAACGCGCGAAGGCGCCCCATCGGGGCTTCTTCTCCCGCTTTGCCCGCTGGTTTGCGCTGAAAGCGCTCTTCGGAAATCTCGAGCTCATGCGCACCGGCGCGACGTTTCTGCGGTTCTATCAGCGTTCGGGACTGCAGAGTTTGGTCCGCGCGACGGGGCTTCTGCAACTCTTTCGCCTGACCGAGACCGAAGCGTTCGCGCCGCCTATCTCAAAGAAGTATTTCGTTCCGAACGATCAAGTTTTCGAAGCCACCGGCGCGCGACTGAAAGTCATGCTGCACGCGGGTTGCGTGATGCAGGTCGCATTCGCTCAAGTGCATGAAGCAACAGTCCGCGTTCTGACTCTCAACCGCTGCACGGTTGTCGTTCCGGCTGACCAGGGCTGCTGCGGCGCGATTGCCGTGCACGCCGGTGAGCCCGAATTTTCCGAGACGTTAGCGAAGCGGAATATCGAAGCGTTCGAAGCCTCGAAAGCCGATTTTTATATCGTCAACGCCGCGGGCTGCGGTTCGGCCCTCAAGGAGTATCGCGAACTGCTCTCAGGCGATCCGCGCTGGTCGGAGCGCGCCGAAGCGTTCTCGGCGCGGGTCCGTGACGTGCTGGAATTCCTGGATCAGCTCGAACTCGATCCGCGCATCGGCCGGCTCGACGAGACGGTCACGTATCAAGAACCTTGCCATCTGGTGCACGCGCAGCGCATTTCGGAAGCACCGCGCCGTCTGCTCGCACAGATTCCCGGCCTGCAGCTGCGCGAAATGAACGAAAGCTCGGTCTGCTGCGGCAGCGCGGGCATCTACAATTTGACGGAGCCCGCAATGTCAAAACGGCTGCGCGATCGCAAAGTGGCAAACATCACGGAAACCGGCGCGCATATCGTTGCAACGGCGAACCCCGGGTGTGATATGCAAGTCACGGCGGGCTTAAGAAACGCCGGCTACTCAGCCCGCATACAGCACGTGGTAGAGATTTTAGACGAGGCTTACCGGAATTACAGCGACGGAACGAGCCGGTCGCGATCCTCGAGTGCCGCTTCGGTCGAGGGGTAGACCGCCAGCACGTTCATTAGGCCCGTAATCGTGAAGAGCCGCTCGATCGGCCCAGGCGATATGATCAGCCGAACGCGTCCACTGTGTTCGAGTGCGCGTTTGTGCGCTCCGATCAGCGCCCCGAGTCCGCTCGAATCGAGAAACTCGAGGTGCGTGAGATCGACGACGATATCGTGTTTGCCTTCGTCGGCAGCTTCGATAAGCGCCGCTCGCAGTGATGGCGCGGTCTCGAAATCCAGACTTCCCTTAAGCGTGTAGACGATCGCTTTGCCGTCGTGCTCAGGTTTTATGTCTACCGTGAGTGCGTCGTGTTCATGCGCCATGGGATTCGGCTTTCTGGAAGGCATTGGTCGTTTCATCCCAGCGCCAATGATGCTCCGAGGTCAGGCGCACGCCGCCGATCCAGCGATCCATGGGCTGCTGATCGAGCCAGTCCGCGTCGCCGCCCAGCACGCGTCTGCCAAGTACCGTAACGTCGTAGCCGTTTTCTAATTGCGCCAGTAGCGGAGCGGGCTGCGCGCTCAAGTCCGCTATGACGCGAAAGCACGCCGTGTCGCCCATGAATGCGGCTTCCTCTCTTGTTTGCGCGCGCCGGAATATCTCGTCGGCCGGTGCGGATCCTTGCGCAGCCGCTTCCAGTACGTGTTTTTGAGAACGCGACAGACCGTTCTCGGCAGCGGGATACTCTTCACAGAGGCGCTTGAACGCATCATGTAAGAACGGCAGACCCGCAAAACGGTCGGCGGCTGCCCCTTGCAGCGCTGCGGGATCGGCGCTGGTAAATGCGCTCCATGCCCGAGCCGCGGAATCAGAAGTGGCAGACGTTACGAATCGACGTTTCCCAAGAAGCGCCATGAGCTCGTCCGGGATCATCGTCCCGAGATATTGGTCGGATTGCACGAGCTGCACGCTTCCCGAGCCCATCCCCATATCGCGCAGCGTCGTTAGGATCTGCAACAAGTGCAGCTGGTCGTAGAGATCGTGTTCGAACCACAGGACGACTTCATCGAATTCTCCGGCACGCCGCACTATCGCGTCGCGCTTTTCGAAGTCGTGATGAATTTTTATCGGGTTCCCATAGCCCCGATCGCAGAGAAACTGCGCTCGGACTCGGCTCAGCTCTTCAAGCGGCAAGACCCCCGGCACGGGCCCTTCGTGCAGGACGTCGCGCCATGCTAGATGCGTGCCGAGCAGCCCGGCCTTCTTCCAAGAATAAAGGACCGAGTCTCCGTTCGTAATGTGGAGGCTGTTCGTGCTCACAGAGGCGCGCGGAACTCCTTTGTCAGGGCAGGCGGCCGCCCGTTATCGCTTCTCTTTACCTTTGTGTTGGCGAATCTCAGCCCAATACTCTTCTTGCACATCCGCGTCGATTTCTACGGGAATGCGACTAGTCGCATACAGTCGATCGTGGCCGTCACGTCGCGGACCTGATATCCAATACTCCTCCCCGGTTTCGATATCGAAGTAGTTCGCTTTGAAACCGCTGCCTTTCAAACTCTGAAATGCCTTGCCTCGATAGTAAAGCGTGNNAAAATGCGACGCGGCCTATACGTGCTGGACCATTCAGACCATCAGCTTTCGATTCAAGATACATGATTCGCGTGCGAGCATTCTGCGGCGGGGTGGTTTGCTCAACGGACGTCCTGCCGGTGGTCAAGGCTTCCGCCTCCAAATTGCCGTGGACGCTCGTGTGGCACGCGCAGTCGCACGGGTGGTTACTTCGTCCTCTGGTTCGCTTCGCCGGATCATAGGGGCACGCGTTATGCAGCCCTTCCCGACACGCTGGATACATTTCTTAAATCACCGTGCGAAGAGTTTCTGGGGCGGCTGGATTCGAACCA
>PLED01000003.1 GCA_003136355.1 Vulcanimicrobiota bacterium
GATGACACCGGACAAGCTCAGGACGACAAAAGGGGCGCAGCGCATCGCGATTCCGGTTGAGGCCGAACGTGCGCGCAAACCGGTGCGGAAGTGCGATCGTGTGATGGAAGCGCGCGCCGCGTTTTTGACGTGCGGCTCGGTTTCGGCCGGATCTCAAGGCTATCACTTGGAGTTCGTGCCCCCGGATCGCGAGCGGGCCGAGCGGCTCGATTGGATATTGCGCGCCGTTGCGGGGCCACCCAAAAAGATGAGCCGCAGCGAACGCGCGACGATCTACTATAAAGACTTCGAGGCGATCGTCGAGTTTTTCGGCGTCATCGGCGCGCACAACACGGTCTTGGAACTCGAAGGGATTCACGCGCTCAAGGAAACCAAGAATCGCATTCATCGCTTGGTGAACACCGAGGCGGCAAATCTCGAGCGCGTCGCCGGCGCCGCCGCCGCGCAGCGCGAGATCATCGATTACGTCAGCTCCGCGCACGGCCTGCGCCATCTTAGCGCGGCGCTGCGTGAAATCGCCGAACTGCGTATCAACTATCCTGACGAAAGTTTGGCCGAATTGGGCAGACGCTGCAGCCCGCCCATATCCAAGCCGGCCGCGAGCGGCCGCTTGAACGCGCTCGCGCGCCTGGCGCGCCGCCTGCGCGGGGAATCCGCCTCGAGATGACTAAAGGCGAAAGTCCTATGCGAATCGGTATCAACGGCTTCGGCCGCATCGGAAGAAATTTCACCAAAGCTTTGCTCGAGCGGCATCCCGAGATCGAGATCGCCGCAGTCAACGATCTCACGACCGCGGCGGAATGCGCGCATCTTTTCCAATACGATTCAAATTACGGAACGTTCGAAGGCGACGTCTCTTGCGACGGCGACTCGCTCGTCATAAACGGGCGGAAAATCAAAGTGCTCGCCGAACGCGATCCCGGCAAACTTCCCTGGAAAGATTTGGGAGCCGACGTCGTGATCGAATCGACCGGCTTATTTACCGATGCCGACAAAACGCGCGCCCACATCACCGGCGGCGGCGCCAAGAAAGTGCTGATCTCCGCGCCCGCAAAGGGCGAGGATATCACGATCGTGCTCGGGGTGAACGAGCGCAACTACGATCCCGAAAAACACAACATCATCTCCAATGCATCGTGCACGACGAATTGCTTAGCAACTGCCGTTAAACCCATCGTCGACAACCTCGGCTGGGTCAAGGGCTTCATGTCAACGATTCATTCCTACACCAACGATCAGAACATTTTAGACGCGCCGCACAAAGATTTGCGCCGCGCGCGTAACGCTGCAACGAACATCATCCCGACCTCGACCGGAGCCGCCAAAGCGCTCTACCTCACGATTCCTGAAATCAAAGGCACCTTCGATGGTTTCGCTTTACGTGTACCGACAGCGACGGTTTCGATGATCTACTTGGTCGCGCAGGTCAAACGCGAGACGACCAAAGACGAAGTCAATGCGATCCTCAAACGGGCCGCCGGCGGCGAAATGAGCGAATACGTGCGCTACTGCGACGAAGAACTGGTGTCGAGCGACTTTAAGAAATCCACGTACAGTTCGATCGTGGATTCGCTGCTGACCAACGCCAACGGCGATCTCGTGCAGATCGCGGCCTGGTACGATAACGAGTGGGGATACTCGTGCCGCCTGGCCGACCTCACCGCGCTCGTGCTCGAAAAAATACCCGCGCGAGCGTAGTGCCACGCTTCGCACACTGAAAGACGCGGACGTACGCGGCAAGCGCGTGTTGCTCCGCGAAGACCTCAACGTGCCGCTCAAAGATGGCCGGATTCTCGACTATAACCGGATCGATTCCGCGCTGCCAACGCTGCGCTATCTCGCCGAACGCGGCGCGCGCACGATTATCGTTTCCCATTTGGGACGGCCCGAAGGCAAGCGCAATCTGAAATACAGCTTGAAACCGGTCGCGGCTGCGCTGACCGAACGCCTGGGCTTGGATGTACCGCTCGTGCCCGACGTGGTCGGTCCCGCGGCGCAAGAAGCCGCCGAGTCGCTGCGCGACGGGCAGACCGTGATGCTGGAAAACGTCCGTTTCGAACCGGGCGAAGAACAAAACGATCCGCACTTCGCAAAGCAGTTGGCAACGCTCGCCGATCTCTACGTCAACGACGCGTTCGGAACGGCGCACCGCGCGCACGCTTCGACCGAAGGCGTCGCGCATTGCTTGCCGGGTTTCGCGGGTTTGCTGATGGAAGCCGAAATCGCCGAGCTTTCGAAGCTCTTGACCGATCCGGAACGGCCTTACGTCTGCGTCATCGGCGGCGCGAAGATCAAAGATAAAGTCGGCGTCTTCAGCAACTTGATGGATCGCGTGACGGCATTTTGCATCGGCGGCGGAATGGCGAATACGTTTTTGGCGGCGCAAGGGATCGATGTCGGCACCTCGCTGCGCGATGACGATCTGCAACCGGCCCAAGCGATGCTCGAGCTCGCCCGTGCGCGCGGCGTCGAGATGATGCTGCCAGTCGATGCGGTCGTTTCGGCAACATTTGACGACGACGCCGGCGCGCACACGGTCGATCTGCCGGACGTCGGAGATTCGATGATCCTCGACATCGGACCGAAGACTGCCACCGCATACGCCAAGACGATCGAAGCGGCGCGCACGGTGGTGTTCAACGGACCGATGGGCGTCTATGAGAAAGCGCCTTACCGCGACGGCACGCGCGCGGTCGGCGAGGCCATGGCGCGGGCAACGGCGCGCGGTGCGCGCACGGTCGTGGGCGGCGGCGACGCCGCGGCAGCGGCCGAAGAACTCGGCTTCGCGCAGAAAGTCACGCACGTAAGCACCGGCGGCGGCGCGACGCTCGAATTTCTCGAGGGTAAGGAACTCCCTGGTATAAAGGCGCTCGAAGCATGAGGCAACTGATCTGCGCGGGCAATTGGAAGATGCACAAAACCGGACGTGAATCGGTCGCGTTCGTTGATGCATTTCTGCCGCTCGTGCGCGCGATTCCGGAGCGCGTCGAGATCGTGCTCTGTCCGCCGTTTACCGCTCTGGCCACGGTTTCACCGAAGCTCAACGGCGGCCGCGTGCGCTTGGGCGCACAAGACGTGCACTGGGACGAGAGTGGCGCTTTCACCGGAGCGATCTCGGCGCCAATGCTGCGCGAATATGGCGTGCAGTACGTCATCGTCGGCCACTCCGAGCGGCGCGAGTATTTCGGCGACACCGATTTAACGGTGCGTCTCAAAACCGTGGCGGCGCTGGCCGCCGGCCTGACGCCGATCGTCGCGGTCGGCGAAACGATCGAATTGCGCGACGCGGGCAAGACGCTGGCGCACGTCACGCTGCAGACGCGCGCCGCGCTCGACGGCTTAAGCCCAGCCGATCTCGCACGCGTCGTGCTCGCCTACGAACCTATCTGGGCCATCGGCACCGGCCGCAGCTGCCACCCGGCCGAAGCGAATGCGGTGATGGCCGCGATACGCGCCTGCGTACCGGGACTGCGGGACGCGCCGATTCTCTACGGGGGAAGCGTCAAACCCGACAACATCGCCGAGTACACGGCGCAGCCGGAGATCGACGGCGGACTCGTCGGCGGCGCCTCGCTCGATCCCGCATCTTTCGCGGCATTGTGCGCGAACGCATCAGGGTGAGCTGTGTCATCCTGAGCAAAGCGTTTTGCCAAAGCAAAATGCGAAGTCGAAGGACCCCGAGCAGCGCNNAGCGCACCGAAGGTGCGCGTGACGAAGGGAGCGCCAACACGCCTCTCGACTTGCGCACTTCGTGCGCTGCTCGAGGTCCTTCGACTGGTCCGCTTACGCGGACCGCTCAGGATGACATGCTTGTGAGGTTTCGGCCGCTCGTGCTTTGCGTGCTCGACGGATGGGGCTGCCGCGACGAACTGCACGGAAATGCGATTGCGGCGGCGCGTTTACCGGAGTGGAATGCTTTGCTCGAGCGCTACCCGTGGACGATGCTGAACGCCTCGGGTGAATACGTCGGTCTTCCCAAAGGCGTCATGGGAAACAGCGAAGTCGGCCACACGAACATGGGAAGCGGTCGCGTCGTCGCGCAAGGCGTGACGATCATCAACGAAGATATCCGCTCCGGCGCATTTGCTCAAAACCGCACACTGCATGCCTGCATCGAGCACGTCAAGCGTAGCGGCGGAACGCTTCACCTGATGGGTCTGTTGTCCGACGGAAAAGTGCACAGTTCGCTGGATCATCTCTTCGCGCTCCTCGACGCGGCGCACGCAGGCGGCGCGAATTATGCGATCCATGCGTTTCTCGACGGACGAGACGTGCCGCCGCGTTCGGCGAAAGACTATCTGGGCGCGCTGCAACTGAAAGTGGACTCGCTCAAAACTCCGGCGGCCATAAAAACGGTCATCGGCCGCTTTTATGCGATGGACCGCGACAACCGCCCGGAACGTACGGAAGCGGCATTCGACGCCATCGCACACGCACGCGCCGGCTATGACGCTCCGACCGCGCAAGACGCGCTGGCCGCGGCGTACGCGCGCGGCGAGAACGACGAATTCGTCAAGCCGACGACGATCGCCGGAGGCCTCGCGGTGCGCAGCGGCGACGCGTGCATCTTCTTCAACTTCCGTCCCGATCGCGCGCGGCAGCTCACCGTTGCTTTCAACCGCGCCGGTTACGACGACTTTCTTTTCGCAACGATGACCAAGTACGACGAAACGTTTCCCAACCCGGTGCTCTTTGGACCGCGCCCGCAATTCGATACGTTCGGTGAGATCGTTTCGCGTCAAGGCTTGCGCCAGCTGCGCCTGGCCGAAACCGAGAAGTATGCGCACGTCACCTATTTTTTCAACGGCGGCCGCGAGGACGTCTTCGCAAACGAGGACCGCAAATTGATTCCGTCCGACCGCAGCGTTGCCACCTACGATCTCGAGCCCGCCATGCGCGCGCGCGAGATCACGCAGTACGCCGTCCAATCCATTAATGCCGGCGCATACGACGTCATCGTCATGAATTACGCCAATGCCGACATGGTGGGACACACCGGCAAATGGGAGCCCACCATCGAGGCGGTCGAAGTGCTCGACGCCTGCCTGGGCGAGCTCGCGCGCGCGACGCTGAAAGCGGGCGGTTTGCTCGCGATCACGGCCGATCACGGTAACGCGGAAGAGAAAATCGATCCGCGAGGAAACCCCCTGACGGCGCACACGACCAACCTCGTGCCGTTCGTTCTCGTGGCGAAAGATTTCACGTGCACGCTGAGGAGCGGCGGAAAGTTGGGCGACATCGCGCGCACGCTGCTGCATTTGGCGGGACTGCCCGTACCGGCCGCGATGACCGGCGAGGATTTGATTCAATGAAGATCGGCGATATCGATCTCGCGCTCGTGCTTGGAAGCGGGCTCTCCGAAATTTTGGCGAGCGGCGCGATTCCGGCGTGGTCGGAGGGCGGGCGCATTCCGTTTAGCGAGCTGAAATTGCCCGTCGCCAAACTCGCGGGACACGCGGGCGAAGCGGTTGCGGGTGAATGGCATGGGAAACGCGTTTTGGCATTTGCCGGCCGCGTTCACGGCTACCAAGGCTTCAGTGCACCGGAGATCACGCGGTCGGTCGCGCTCGCGCGCGCGTACGGCGCGACGAAGCTGCTGCTCACGAACGCGGCAGGCGCACTCAACGAACAATTCCGCGCCGGCGACTTGATGCTGATCTCCGACCACATCAACTTGACGGGCCTCAATCCGCTGCTCGGGAGCGAACTTGCCGATCCGTTCGTGAACATGACCGGCGCGTACAGTCCGCGCCTGCGCGAAGCCGCGCGAAAAGTCGACGGGAATTTGCGCGAAGGCGTCTATGCCGGATTGCTCGGCCCGAATTATGAAACGGCCGCCGAAGCGCGTTACCTTCGCACAATTGGCGCCGATGCGGTTGGCATGTCGACCGTGCTCGAAACGATCGCAGCGCGCGCGGCGGGCATGGAAGTGTTCGGCGTCAGCCTGATCACCAATTCCGTCGCGGCGGCAGACACGTCGCACGCGGAAGTCACCGCGATCGCAAAGAGCGCCGCGTCGCGCCTCGCGTCGTTATTGGACGGCGTAGTAGCTGCCGCTTGAGTCCACGCCCAGCGTTCTTCGGCCGATCAGAACGGCGCGCGTCTGATGGTCCCAGAAGCCAAGCACGGAAATCGCCGCGGGGCGTAAGTTCGCGAACAGCCGCCGCGCGCGCGACGAAACCGCAAGCGCATCGCGGACCCAGCGGGGATGCTCGCGCGGTAGGACGGGAGTTTCGAACTCGTCATCGGGCTGCAACGCAAACGGCAGCGCCGCCGGAACCGAAGGCGACTCAACCCAAGGCCGAAGCATCGAGCACCTTTCGCAGATTGCGCAGCGCGGTGACATGCAGCTGCGAGGCGCGCTGCGGCGAGATCGCGAGCGCGCGGCCGATTTCGTAAAGCGACTTGTTGGAATAATAGTAGAGCGTGACGACGCTACGCTGGCGGTGCGTCAGCTTCATCAGCGCATTTTGAATGTACTCGCGGCGCATCGTCTGGCCCGCAAGCAACGCGGGATCTTGCGTCCAATCGGGCTGCAGCGATTCATCGGCGGGCAGCGGCGAATCCAGCGAAAGCGGCGCGTACTGATAAGCGTGCAGCGCGGCGCGGCGCAACGAAGGACGGCGCATCTCCATCTCGCTCTGCGTCGGAACCGCGCCGCTGTTGAGCGCGAGGGCATAACGTTCGCGTTCGGCTTCCCGCAGTTCGCGGCGGACGCGTTCCGAAACGGGATCGAGACGGCGCAGACCGTTGAGCATCGTTCCGGCAACGACGCGCGAAACGTAGACGCGCATCTCCGGGCCGCGCTGCGGATCGAAGGCGTCCACCGCGCGAATCAGACCGACGCAGCCGTCGCCGATCAAGTCGTCGAGATCGCTTCCCGGAACCATGCGCTGTATGCGGCGCGCGATGCTGCGCACCAGCGGAAAATACGAACGGATGACCGCTTCGCGCGCACTCATGGCGAGAGCTGCGAGGCGATCTTCTCCGCGCACGTTTCGGCGACGAGCTCGCCGAACTCGCCCATCGCCCCGGCGAGCGGCGCCAAGACGCTTTCGAGGATCGGTTCGAGTGAAAGCGCCGCGATCTGCCGCGCGGCCGAGCTTTCAATCACGGCTCAAGTTGTCGGCGATGCGCAGAGCCAACTTAAAAAAGCAGCTTTTTCACGCCCGCACCGCGCGCGCTTTATAAAGGAAGAGCGGCCCGGGAGCTGCTCTGAAAATGCCGGGCATCTTAGGCGTGCGCTCGGCGACAATCGCAGCCAACGGCTGGCCCTTCATGAGGCGTCAGCATGAGCCCCAAAGGACTCGCGCCCAAGACCTATACACCTCTCCCCATGACGCCCCGGGAGATGCGAGAACTAATGCTCGACTGCTTCCAGAGCGACACGGATCTGATGAAAGGGGAAGTACGGCATCTCCATCGCGCATCTGGTCGCCCACGAAGCGCTGCCGATAAATGGATACGTTAGCGGTGTTCTCGACATCGCGCTCGATTGCGGCTCCCGCGTCCGCCACCTCGTTTACGTAGACGTCTTGACCGAGGACGCCATGATCAGTCTATTCGTACCGCCGACCGCCAAGCGGCCGTACATTGAATTCCCCTACGAGGTCAATCCGGACGACGACTATCTCTGCCCGTGCGATCTGCTGCAGCGAGATGTGCGCTGCAGCAGACAAAGCGGCGCCGGCCCAGTCAGGGAATCCCGTTGACCTGCTTGTAGATCTGCTCGAATGGCAGCCAGCGGCCCGCGCTCGCCGCCGGAAACAGCAAAACCTCTTCCAGACCGCGCCCCAGAACAAGGTTAAGGAACGTCGGATGACGCGCGTTGACTTTTCCTAAGACAAAGGCGTAGCAGTGACGGGGTGTGGCGCTGTCCTGGATGGATGCGATCATCCGCGCGAAGCGCTGGCGCTTTCTCGTCCTCATAAACTGGCGCTCCTTAGTGAACAGGGAAAGAGGGCGCGCACGCGCGCTTCCACGCCAGACGGATCGGTGCAGCTAAAGCTTGCGAATCCAAAATAAATGTAGCGTTGAGTCTCGCGTTCATTGGCCGCGGCCGCGTTTACCGCCAAGTCTTCCGGTCGGCAAAACCACTGCGGCAACAGCAATGCTCGCTTTTCGAATTTCAGCATCGTCGCGGCCACCGAGTGCGGTGACGCTGCCGCCCAATGCCCAAGAAACGAAACGAGCTTGAACAACGTGAAATTTCCGGACTTGACGCGTACGCGGTGCGAGATTGGCCGACTGCCGACGCCCTGACGACTTGCTACGTGAATGGCTGTGGGCGCAACCAAGACGAGGTGCGCAGCGCGTGCCAACCTTCCACCGCGATGGAAGCCCGGTGACGAATCCTCTAGATACTCGCAATCCGGGACGTGGCACAGGACCGGATTGCCGGCGTCCTTGCCGACACAGGCGCACGAAGCCTTGTGGCACGCGAACATCTTACAACTGGCGACGTATGGCTCTCGTTTGTTCGTGGGCATATATGATGAAACCACGACTGGCGCGTGGCACCGATCGTCTGCGCAGTCGAATTCATGATCGGCTACATCGGAGAGACATGCAGACACCGCTTCGGCGATGGAAACCACGCGACCGACTTTTCTGTCGTACGCTTCATCCAAAATAGTGCCCGCCTTCGATGAACTGGCGCGTCCGAAATCGGCAGGCGATCGTGTCGTAAAAACGGCTGCTCTACGCCATGTCCGACGACGCTTCGTCTGCGCCGAACCGGCACGCGATCGCGCCGACAGTCAGTGGGGAATGAATAACACCGGCCTTTCATAACGCAGCCCACACGGTTCGATGATTGCAAAATCGCGCGCTCGAGCGGGCACCTGCTGCCGTCGTGCGCACGCGTCCGAAATCGCTGCGCAGAGCACTTGCGATGCTCTGTTCAGATCTGTTCTGCCCGCACCGAATGAGGCGCAATATCTATTGAGGTTGCTTAGCAAGTCCACGGATGCGTTGTCGTACGCGCGCGGCACCGTCATGGTCGCCCCCGTGTCCCCGAGCGTAATTTGCGCTGAGGCCGTCAGAAACGGCTGCAGGGCGTAGTTCCATGGTTCACTCGGGTTGATGCTAAAGTTGGTTGTGCCGCTTGTAAATGTGGAAGATGGGATCCACTTCGTTGAAATGTAGGTCAGCCAGGTTGCGATCGGCAAGAATGAGATGGCATTGCGATAGTCTTTTCCCTCGCCATATCCATGCCACGTAAGTTCGATCGGGAAGGCGGTCGTCGTGTTCAGCGGCGACGGCGGATCGCACATCAGCAATTGCGCCGAGTACTTCACATACGCCCAACCGTTCACGAAAAATAGCCCAAACTGGCCGCCGTTGCTGGTCGTAGATTCATCAACGACGATCGCGCCTAGAGTCCCGCCCGTTCCATCTGGCGGATCAGAGAGACATTGATTGTAGAAGCTGGACAACGTCCATTGCGGAGCCGGAATGAAGAACACGCGGTTCGGGGGTGCCGGCTCGGTTTCGTCGCCCGGCTCCAGCCGCATCGCTAAGTCATAAAGCAAGAGGGTCCCGGGGTTATCAATGCCCCCACCGCCGCTCGTTTGCGACGTCCCACCGGACGCTCCAGCATTGGAACTCTGTCCGCCAGAGGAGCTTTGCGCCGAAGTCGCACCGGAAGAAGTGCCTTTGCCAGAGGAAGCTCCGGCTGTCGTCCCACCACCAGTCGCAGGTTGGGTAGCGGCTGGGGGCAGGGAGTTTATCAATATGTACATGGTCGGGCGGATCGAATGGAACAGTAGCGGAGGCGCCGGCACCGCCGCCAGCAGATTCTCATAGGCGACGCAGCGCTCAAGTTGATCGTATAAGTAGATCAATTCTTGCGGCCTGGTAACCATGGCCGCAGGCTGGCAATTCGGTGCGACGCCCTTGCCGTACTGAATATCCACATAACGCTTCGAGTAGGCCGGAGCGGCGTTTATCTGGTTTTCGCACGCCTCGATTCGGCGCTCGAGAAGCAAATGGGCCGTCGTGAAATATCTTTCGTCGTCGAGCAGCGTTATCGGCCGAATCGTCGTCTTTGTCGTCGATTGCCCAGTCGTGACGGTCGTTTTCGTTGACGAACCGGTCGGAAATGTCAGAATGCTCGCAAATACGTCCGTGCTACAGAGCGAAGCCGGGAGTGCTGCGGCCGCTACGCCGGACCCTGCGCTGTATTGCAGTATGGGGATTAGAGCCGCGCTCAAACAAACTCCCTTGAGCGCTTGACCAAGAGTTCTCCTCATGTCGGTTACCTTCAAAAGGTTGGCTCAACCGTCGAGATTTCGAAAATACGGCCGACGGCTTGCCGCTTTAAGCGAGCAGCGTCGAAAGTCGAGCCCCACGGCGTTCCGACGACCTGTGCCCTCAAGCGAAGCCATGCTTGACATAGCCCATTTGAGCTAGTGGCCTTGAGGTCCTAGCAGACCCCCGGCTTCCCGGTAGGCCGCCTTCGTCGGCTGTAGGGGTGGGGCCCATGGGTTTTCCGAGACGCCTTTGCAGCCCTGAATAACCAGAGGAGGACTATGAAACAGCAGCACAAGTTATCGGCAATCATGAGCGCCGTGGCGCTATTGGGAACTGCCTCAACTGCAACGGCAAAGGTCCCTCCCGCGCCGTGGGTACTCGCGACCACCACCGATCGCAGTGCGGTGAACATTCAAACTGCGATCAAGGTCTATGCCGAGGTTCTCGCTCCCGAGCTTCAACACGAGAATTAGCCATCGTCTGCCCGTGGACCCCAAGTCGCCGCACGTGTTCCGCGTCGAGCAACAGCTCCGGCCGGGTATCTGCGCCCAAATCAAGTCGAAGTCAAAAGTTGTTTCCAACGTGCAATGCGTCATAGTATCGCAGCCCTACGCTCTGACACCGATCCCAGGCTCAGTCGACATTCAGGACCGCAAGGGCCTCAATCCCACCAAGGTCAGCCGCCGCGCTTTGTTCGGTGGTCGCTGCCCGCACGAACTGCCCGATCCG
>PLED01000059.1 GCA_003136355.1 Vulcanimicrobiota bacterium
AGCGTGCCGTCGAGGTCGAAGATAAACGCCGGCAAAGGCTAGGGCTTCTTCGGCTCGTTCACGCCGAAAAGGTTTTCTTTCATGTCGCGGTCGTCTTCTTGTGAATCAACGCCGGGATCCATGGCCTTGTCGTGAGCCGCGTCGTCGCGGCGCGGCCCTCCGGGCTTGCTTTGGTTTTCCGTGAGGTCGTCTTGAAAGATCTCGCCGTCGCGGTCTTTGGGAAGCTTATCCATGAAGCGGTCTTACCCGCTTGTTAGACTCGCGGGGTCGCGCGGAACGAACCCGAGCCGCAGATTTCGACGATCTGATCGTTGCTCAGGCGGCGAAAGCTCACGTTGCAGTACTTGAACGCCTCGCCTGCCTCGGCGGCTTCGTAGAGTCCCTGGGCTTCAGGATTGAGGCTCGGATGCTGGCGAACCGTCCGGTTTTTGAAATTCACGCGATAGACGAGCTTCTCNNATCGCCGCGGGCATTTTCATAGCCGCCGTAAATGGGCTCTTGGACCTCCTCGGCGCCTGCTTGTTTGGCTTTCATCAGAAGGACGTCGACGGGGGCGGTTTCCGGTTCGCAGATCATATCGCTTCACCTAACCCGCGTCGCGCGATGAAGGTTGCACTTCTGCTCCAGGTGCAGTTTATGCATGAGGAAGCGTCCCGAAGAGCAGGGCGATGTAGAGTACAATCCAGACCAATATGGTCAAAGCGACTGCTTTTTGCGCCCCTTCAGACCAAAGCCGGCACCTCCATTTTTACACCGCGTTATTCCCTCAATTTTTTCGTGAAATATGTCCACTCCAATGCCGAGGTGTGTGCGCGCTCTTTCAGGTTGGCGCCGGATCCGTGGCCGCCTTCGGTGACTTCGTAAAACAGATACGGCACCTGCATTGCGGATAGCATGGCGGCGAACTTGCGCGCGTGTTGCGGCCCAACGCGATCGTCCTTGGTTGTCGTCCAAATAAACGGCTCCGGGTACGCGACGCCCGCCCGAAGATTATTGTATGGCGAGATTTTTGCCAGAAACGCGCGTTCCGCCGGAACCGAGACACTCCCGTACTCCCCCACCCACGATGCGCCCGCCTGAATTTTTTCATAACGCAACATGTCGAGAAGCGGAACCTGAATATCAACCGCGTTCCACATCGAGGGGTGCTGCGTGAACTCGACGCCCATGAGCAGGCCGCCGTTNNCCGAACTCGCCGCCGCCGCGGATATTGGCCAGCACGAACACGCCTCCGCGCTCGAGCCACAGTTTGCCGAGCGTACCGGAATAGAACGGCGTCTCCGATATCTGAAATCCGCCGTACGCATTGATAACCGTTGGGTTGCGCCGGCTCAATTTCATGTTTTTGGGGTGAACGATAAAATATGGGATCTTGGTGCCGTCTTTGGACGTTGCTTCGTGCTGCTCGACGATATCCGGCGAGGCGTTGAACTGCGCGGGAAGCGCTTTCTCAACCGACGCCGCTCCGGTTGTCGTATTGACGGCCCACAACGTCGTTGGGGTCAAAAAGCTCGTGACTTGCAGAAAGGCATTGCCATTATGCAGATCGCTGTCCACCAGATTGACTGAAGCGTTGTCGGGAAGATTCAAACGGCGCGAACTCCAGGTTCCGTTCGCGCGCGGCGAAAAGACGATCCCGCGTCCGCGAACGTTTTGATAGAGCGCGACCAGGAGCTGCGAATGCGTCGCCTGCACGCCATCGATCGATTCCCGGGGCCCGGGCGCGTACACGAGCTGCGGTTTGAGATGCGCGGGGTCCGCCTTTGCTGCGGCCAGGTCGATGGCAACGAGCGCACCCGGCGCAAATGCGTGGCCATTCGCCGTCCAGTTTTCGTTGGGTGAAAGAATGATTTTTCCGCCAACGAGCGTGTGAATGTCGGCCTTGAGCGGCACGGCCAAACGTTGCAGACCGCGCGGTGTGAACAAGTAGTACTGCGACGTAAAAAACGTCACGCCGCGCCGGATCAGGGTCGCGCGGTTTCCCGATCCCTCTTGCAAGGTGAAGGCGTCCGCGCTGACGTCGCTCTTTTCTCCGCGGAAGACTTCAACCGCGCTGGAAAGCGGCTGTCCGCGCTTCACGCGCTTGATGATGTAGGCGTATCCCGAAGACGTCAGCTCGCCCGGATTCCACTCGCGCGAAACCAGCAGCGTATTCGCATCCTCCCACGCGGCTTGCTGCTTGCCGCGCGAAAGCGCGAATCCGCCGGGCACGAACGATCCCGTGGCAAGGTCGAACTCCCGAATCGTTCGCGCGTCTTCGCCGCCGTCGGAAAGCGCCAGCAAACACCGTTGCTCCGCCGGCCAATAACAATCCACGCCCTCCCATACCCAGTTGGCTTTTTCGGATGTCGCCAGCGCGTCCAGGTCGAGCACCGTCGTCCAGTGCGGCGTGGCTGAAGCATAACTGGTAGCAGTCGTCCGGCGAAAAATGCCTCGCACGTGCTGATCGTCTTGCCAGAAATTGTAGATCGCGCCATGCAGGATCGACGGTACGGGAATGCGCCCTTTTGCTTGCGCTATCTTCAGCGCATCAGCGTACAGACTCACATAATGCGGATCGCTTTGTAGGACCGGAAGCGTTTTCGCGTTTTCAGTTTTCACCCACGCCATCGAACGCGCGCCGTCTTTATCTTCAAGCCAAAGGAACGGATCCGCGCCTCCGGCGGTAACCGGCGGCGCTTTGGCGACGGTCGTCTGCGCCGCGAGCGCGGAAGACTGCGCGCCGGCCCGCAGCGTGACGTTCTCTCCAAAAGTCAGGGCAACGACTACTACAACGACGCTAAATGAACGGATGACGCGATTCATAATTTCTCCCGTGCCTGAAATGAGTTCCGCGAATTTGGGATGGCCGGGACTCGAACCCGTGGGAACATGGTCCCGGTTGGTTCTCGAAAGTTCAAAAAGCCTGGTTTTCCGGGCTTTTCTTTTATCCTACGGCTCCCGATGGGTCACGTTGGGCGCGGCGCATGGCAACCGAATGGCAACCGCAGAGAGGCAATATAGCCGTGCTCATCTATTTGCCCTTTCGCCGATCGCGATGGCGCTGCTGCTGGGCGCGATTTTTACACGCCTCCGTGTCATACTTAGGTTTTTGGCCGCGTGAAAGTGCCGCGTAGACCCGCTCCTCAGGAATGCGCTTCCCGCACTCGACGCAACGTATCTTCTTAGCCAATATGCTTCCCCATTGACAGCATAACCCCTACAGGCTTACTATGGCCCTGGAGTCATTCCCTCCATTCGGGCGGACGTGAACCAATTCCGCGCCGCACACAGAAAGGATGTTTCCAATGGCAAAATCTACTGCAGCCGATCCCGCTGCGAGTGCCGACTTCGAGACCGCGATGAAAAACATAGTCACCGTCACGGCCGGCCTCGGCAAGATAGAATCGACCTGCCGGAATATATCGAACCTTGCCGGTTCTATTCGCCTTGACATCGAGAACGCAATCCATGGATACAAAACCCCGACGCGCGAGAGCCTCGAGGCGGCATTGAAAGTCAACGAAGAATTCGACGAATTGGCGACGACGCTTCGCACGGCCAGCGACACCACGTATATGTCGCTAAACTTGCTCATCGGTAACCTGTTACGCGAACCAAACGGCGAGCTAGTTGACCACACTGAGGCGAGCGAGAACGCAACAAGCGAAGCGATTGTCTAATGGGCAGCGTGATTCAGTTTCCGGAAAACGTAGCGCGCGAGCGCCGTCTTCAAATAGCGCTTGAGAAGATCTCGGTTGGTCGCGAGCAGACGCTAAAGGCGATCCGCGCGCTACGAGCGCTTCCTTGTGGCGGGACAGAGAACGCTACCTTGAAGAACTCCAAAAGATTCGCGAGGGGCGTTGAGGTGAGCAAAACATGAATCAAGATCAGCGAATGGACGCCACGATTGATGGCATCCTAAGTGCGCTTCAAAACGTTTACAGTGCCGGCCACATCGAGCGACTACCGAGAACCGGCACCGCTCATCGGTTCATCATTCACGTGAAGAGTCCCACGGCAATGATTCCGGATCGGAGCATGAACTTCGCCATTTCCGATGGTACGATGGCAGAGATTACCGCTCACGGGCACCTCGACAAACTGCGAGCCGAAATATTTTTGCGCGACCGGGACGTTTTCGAGCGCTTGGACTCAGGCTTCGACGTCATGATATAGTCCGGCTTTCTCAAACGGCCGATTGCGCGAGGCGGTGATTAATTCCGAGCACCTCGATCGACCATCCTCCGTCGCCGCTATTGCTCAAGTCGAACGCCTCAGTCAAACGGAGCGGCACATAATCTTGATCGAACGATGACCATGGGAGGTCGGTCACGCGAAACTTCGTCTCGATCTTGGCGTTCGGGAGAAGTTCCGGCGTCACTGGAAGGTCAAACGTGCCGCGGTACTCGTGCGAAGACAACCACTTCCAGAGCGTACGTGCGCGTTTATCGCACTGCGATTGCGTCATGTTATGGAACTTATAGATGTATTTCTCGACCGTCGAATCGGTCGGCATCGACGTATACCCGGAGCTGGTCTCGCCTCCGGACGAAATACTCGAACCGGAAACCGTCGAAACCCGGACCGTGCCATCGGCGCCGTATGAGGTCTGCGTTCCCGTAACCGCGGATCCCGGGTTGCCGAAGTTTTGCAGCGTGAACGTGCGGCTCGTTGAACTGACTTCGACCGAACTGACATTGCCGTCAGCGTCGTAGGATTGAGAAACCCGCGTACGGTGCGCCGTCTTTTCCTTGCTTTGGTAGGAGCGAACTTCCACTTTGATGTTCTTGGAGAACTGGACAGCGTGTGAACCAGCGAAGCCCTTGATGCCATTTTGCAACGAGCCGTACTGCAAGGGGACGATCGTGCGCGTTATCAGTGCAGGGTCGACGTAGTGCAACGTTTTGTCGCTCGAAAACCACAGATACGCGCCGTCGGTCTGCGCGCATGCAACCAGGATGTCCCAGATGCGCATGTTGCGCACGCCGACGATCTGCTGGGTTGCATATACGTCCTGAAGGGTCCATGAGCCCTGAACGTTCACATCTGCCTTCATCCCAAACTGTTTGGCGATGGCCCTCACATAATCGGTTGTTTTATAGCCGACGAGGTTGGCATACGTCTGCCCCGATGCTCCGAGATTGGTGGTCGTTTTATCGGCCGTCAACACCGACCCGAACGAGATACACCGCAGCGTCACCGACTGATCGTCTGACTTGAAGTTGGGAGAGATCGGATCGGTCATGCCGGCAAAGCGCAGCGTGAGCTGCGGGAACGAGTATCCGCCCGGTTCCGGATTGGCCGGAAATCCGGCAGCAATTTCAATCGGCAGAGGCTGACCCGGTTTCACCAAAGCGGCAAGATCCGGTGTCCCCTTGACGGGGAGCGTTACATCCGCCGTATCGAGTACGCCGTGCCCGTTGGTCGTGATGAGCCAGTGTTCCGGTGCGATGACGACAGTGTTATTGATTCGTACTAACGTGCGCGGAGCCGTGAGACTCATTGTCGACTCGCGTCATGCTCTGCGAGCAGTTGATCGACCGCAATTGCCGCAGCCTCGCGTTCCGCCAAGCCATCCACTTCAGCCTGCAGGGTTGCGATGCGTTCAGCATGCCCGCCAGACGTCCTTAAAGCGTCCAGCTCCCGTTGTTTTTCGATGCGCGCCGTTACGATTGTGACAGCCATTTAATACACCCCTTGCGTCTAGTACGCTGGTAACGCGTTTGCGTCGAAGAATGGGTGAACCGGATGCGACGCCCCGTGCGCCGCGGAGCCGCCTCGAGCATGCCGCATGACTTCATCGAGAAATTCGCGCGCGTGCTTTTTAGGATCCGTTCCCGGCGTCATTTGAAAGACCGGGTTGTTTACGTTGATATTCGGAGCGTTTGACCCTGGGGCGTGTCCGTGGCGTTGCACGTATTGCAGCCACTGATCGACTTTCCAGAATGGCCGATCTTGGCCAACCGGAGTCGGTGCAAATAGGCCACCTTGCGTAAACAAGAACGGNNGCCACCGAGAATTCGTCCAACAATTCCGAGCAACCCAGAAAGAGCCGCGCCCAGACGCGTGATGCCGGATGCGATCACTTCCAGATCAACGCCAGCCATTGATCGGAACAACGCTTTAAAGACATCGCCCAAGAGCGTCATCGGATTCTGCAGGCGCAAGAAAAATCCAACGATGCGCGTGCCGATCGGACCGAGCCGATTGACAGCTTGCAGAGTCGGCATGATCAGCTTATTTGTGAGCAGATCAATGCCGGCTGGCAGCAACGTATTCCATTTTGAGAACAGGGACTTCGCTAATCCGGATAAGCCAAACGTGAGGAAGCTCAGCGATCCCCAGAAGCCACCAATAATCTTGCCCCACATCGATGGTTGCGCAAGGTGGGCCGCGCGCGCCGCTCTTCGGCCAGCTGGTCCGAATCCGCCGCCTCCAAATCCAGCGCTAACTCCAACCGCCAAAATCGAGGCATTAAGCTTCCACATGTTGGTCGCCGCGTATATCGCTGACATTGCGACAGCCGAGAACGCTGCGATAGCGATCGTTGCAGCCATCTTCGGATTCTTCATCAGCCACTGCGTCCAAATACCCAGTTCCTTTGCCGCAGACTTCAGAGCCACGGTGAAGGCCGGCAGCAATGGAAGGAACGTGGCGCCGAGCACATTTTGAAGGTTTGTGGTGAATTGAGACCACGCAAACTTAAACGTGTCGCTGTACTTCTTCCACATTGAATCGACGTTGCCGATGCGGTTCATCTGCGCCCAGTTCTTCTGCACCTGCGCATACACGTTTGGCATCAGGATGGTCGCCATGTAGCGACCACCTTGCGCTAAGAACGCATTAGTTAGCAAGTTTCCGAACGCGGTCGGCGTGAAGTTCTTGCGGATTGCCTCAAGGTGATCGATGGCTTTTCCGAGCAGCAGGTTGCCTTTTTTGTCCTGGTACTCCAGGATGCCCTGAGAATTCGTCATTCCGAGCGTCGAGAGCGCCCTATGCTGAATCTTGCTCAAGTGGCCCGTCATTGTCGCGGCGCCAGAGAGGTACTCGATGACGCGCGCAAGACCCGAACCTCCGCGGCTGCGAAGGAACCCGGTCTGCCCCATCGTCATGGCTTGCTTGAAGATGTCGTCTTCAGTCACGCCGCGCGAGAGCGCGGGGCCGATGAACATACGGCCCTGCGTGACCATGCGAGAGAAATCTTCCGGCTGAACATATTGCATCTGCACAGCACGATCGAGCATGTGCTGCAGCTTCGCGCCGGAATACGCACCGAATAAATGCGACAGCTGCGACATCTGTGCCACCGAGGTCACAGGGTCGGTATGCTTAGGCGACAGCCACATGACGTCGGCGGCTTTGGCGATGCGCGTGAACGCTTCACTCAACTGCGCGCGACCAAGGCTTCCAAGACCGGACGAAGCCGCCACCGCTAGCTCGCGCCCGATAGTGGACGCGCTTTGCGCCGTAAGGCCCGAGACTTTGTAGGCGAGTTGATAGAACTGCGCCATGTGCCCAGTGGCACCCTTGGTCGCAATTTCTACTGCGACCATCGAGTTCTGAAGATCCGCGGCGTTCTTGATGCCGGCACCGATGATAAACGCGCCACCCAGCGCTACTCCCCCGGCCACCATGGCGCGTGAGCGAAGGATTCGTTGCTGCCGTTCCAGCAGCGCGTTCTGGCGAGCGATTGCAGTGTTAGCACCAGTAGTAGACGCACGCGTTTGCGCCATGACGGCGGCCACGTTGCTGGTCGCCCGAAAAATAATTCCTACGGACCACGACTCGAACATCCTTCTATCCTTCTTCGTTCACTGTTGCAACTGCGGCTTGTGCTGTTCGATGCAAATTGGAAAATGACGGAAGTGCATGCTCATCGCCGCCTAGTCGAACAAATTGCTTAACCGCTTTTTGATGCAATTGCACGCTTTGGCTGTCACATCGCTCGATGCGTGAAATCAGCGACCGTTGCTCGCGTTCCGGCACGTCTTCAAAAAGAGCCCGTGCTTGGCTTCCAAGCACATCGAGCATTGTCTGAAGGTAATCTTTCGCGAGATCTCTCGCGTCGGCCGCAATCGACTTCCCAAAACCAGGTCGCAGCCGCTTCGTCGAGGATATTGCATGCGCGAACAAATCTTGGGCCATTGTGCATGATGCCACGGCCCGAACTGTCTCCGCTTCCGTCAGGTTCTCGTTCCTGAGCGCTTCGTTGTAGCGCCCGAAAAGGTAAACCGCCGTTGCGACGTCGCCGGCGAATTCGTACCATGCGCCGATGCACTCGAGCAGCGTTTGATTGCTGCGGCTCGCGATTCGCTGTCCGAAACTAAGCACTGATTATCATCTCCTGTTGCGCCGTGCGCGACGCGATCATGTTGGTGCGGGGCCCATCGATCGCAGCAGCGATTGAATGCGACCTTGCCGCTTGTTCAAATATGCAAGTTGAATCTTGGCCGCATTTAGGTTTCCGCGCAACTGCCGCGCGAGCGCGCGCGTTTCGCGGTCTTCCGGGTTGCGAATGACTTGCGATTCGGCATTTCCGAGCGCCCGTTCGGCATCGACGGCAACCTGCGAGAATAACCCGTGCTGCATGTCGATGTCATTAAGCATCTGCCCCAACTCGTATGCCGAGAGGGTAGAGAGCTCCACTGCCTCCGGGGCGCTCGATGCAGCCATTAGAACGGAATCGAATCGTCGAGTTCGTCGAACAGCGGTTCTTCTTCCGCCGCTTGAACGGGCTCCGGCTTCGCTGTTTGTGCGCTCACCGGCTTGACGGATGCGATGACGTGGCCGTTTCCGTTGTCCGCGTCGACCACCATGATCTCAACCGGAATCTTGATTGGCGTTGGAAGCGCGATGTACCACGCATTTATGTCTGCCGGCGCACTGAGACCTGAAAGTGCTTTTAGGCGGACCCAAAGCGTCGATGCGCTCTTGGGCGTACCGTCTTGCATCTTCCCGGGCTCGGTAACGGCGAAAGTAACCCACTCTTCTTGAATTGAGTTTGGCCCGATTTGATACAGAATCGGAACTTTCGTCGTCGTTTTCTTTCCGGTGCCATTGCAAGTGAAGCATTGCGCGTCTTGCTTGGCTCCGCTTCCCTTACAGACTTTGCACGGGAAATTGGACTGCTCTATTTCAGTCGGTCCAAGTCCCGTGAAATACGCTTTGTGCGCACCGTACCCGAGTTTGAGTACCGTCTTCTTGAAATCACCGCCCGTGCGGATCGCCCCTGATAGGTCTGTAGTCACGCAGATTCTCCAGTGCGGCGCAACTGCTGTTGCTTAACCGCTGTTTTTCTGTGATGCTCAACTGCCAATAAATGTGAGCAGTAGGCTCTTGACCGGCACGAGCAGCGAAGCTCGCCGGAAATCATGTCTGGATAGACGTCGTACACCTCAGTACGCCCGCCAACGCGAAAGCGCGTGCCGCATTTGAACGGCACGACGATGCACTGCGCGGCCTTACGAGCGACCGCGGGACTCATCGCGACCCCGAACGCCGGCTATCCCGTGCAAGGTGTTGACGCGCGCGATAGCTCTTTCGCCTGTGGCGTTCACTTCGTGGGATAAACTCCGCCGCGCGTCGCGCGTAAAACATGAGCCCATCGTCTTGAACCACGGTCTTCAGCCGACGCAGCATCGCGTCAACATGTTCGCCTGGAAATTTTGGACGTATCGTCCACGATCTATCGGTTCGCAAATCATCCCTAACTGGAAAAATAAAAACCCGCCGATCCGGCGGGCACTTTCTCGTGGCTATCGCGCGACGCTCTACCGCCCCATCGACCATTCAATCTGCGACGTGAAGGCTTCGTGCGCGCGCATTCTTCGGATAAGGTTCCACATTTGTTGGACTCCGAGCACCACGGCGTCTACGATGTCATCATGCCGGCCAACCGGAAAGCGCAAAAACTCGTAAACCAGCTCTTGCATCCAAGCCGCGCCCTTTGGAAATTTCACGCGACCGGATTCGAACAGCCCAGTAACGGCCTCGGCACGAGCGACTTTGCTCTCCGATGGACGCACGCCGATTATCGGAATGCCCGTCGCCGCACGTAGATCGGCGAGCACCGCATATCCGGAGGCGGCTTCTTCAACGTAAAGCCTGCTCGGATGCCATTTCTGATACTGTTCGACGACGCTCCGCCGCAGTTGCGGATACTCGACGCGATCTAACCACAGGTCAGCGATGAAGATGTCCTTCATGTCTGACATTAGCGTCGCGACCACACTCCGATCGTTGTGCAGTCCACTCTTCCATGCTGAGTCACACGACTGAATCACCAGCGGCGGCGCCGCACGCGCACGTGAGCGATCATCGCCCAGTAGGAACTGCAATTCAAACTGCGACGCCGTTGTAGGCGCTTGCGACGCGCTGATTCGCTCCGATGGCAGCTTATCGTAAGTGTTCTCAAGCCATTCCGCGCGAAACACCGATCCATCTGCCGGCGCCGGGTCGCCCTGATATTGCGTACCGAACGCATTTGTGCCGATTTCGGCCTTGATTTGCATCAGCCGCGCGATCGGCCAGCGTTCCGGCCACAATGCTTCTCCAACCTCGCGTCCGAGCGGATCGTTCTCCAACGCGATTGCCGGCAGATTCACGAACATCCACTGGTCCGCCGACTCGCCTTGCTGTAATCGACCAATGAGATCATCGTCATGCCATCTCGTAGCGATTGCAACGACCGCGCCGTTTGGTTCTAAGCGCGTCGAGAGAATAGAGCGAAACCAATCCTCAAGGTTCGCACGCGTCAGGTCAGAACCGGCATCAGGCTGAACGTCATCGGGTAGGATCAACTCCGCGCGGAAACCCGTAACGGTGCCGGTCTGTCCGATCGCTCGCACGCCACCGCCTTCACTTGTTTGCCATTCGTCGATGGACTCGCCGACAAGCCGAACGTCCGGCCATGGCCAGTTATCGCTCTGCACGATGCCGCGCGTGGCGCGTGAATTGCGACGCGCCAACGCCTCCGACGCCGACAGCGCCAGGATGCGCCGGTACGGTTCGCGACCCAGGAACCACGCAAGGAACGCTTGCAGTAGCGTCGATTTACCGTGACCAGGACCGCAACTTATACAAAGACGCAAAATTTCGCCGCGCTCGACGCGCTCCAACAGTGCGGCCAGATATTGAATGTGTCGAGGCGTTTGAAACCAGGGCATCACGCGCCGAGCAAAGTCCAGAAGTGACTCGCGCGACAGATGCGCTTCGGCCGCACGGCGGATCTGCGCCACTGAAGACGCGTCGACTCCTGCGCTCATGTAGCTAGACGACCGACCCGCGATTTGCGGCTTCGATGTCTTTTTTGGTCAGCGATCGACCCTTGTTGCTCGGGCCCCGCAGGCTTTCGGTGAGCAGCACGTCGATTGCGGCCGGCGCGTCTTTTTGTCGCGTTGACGGGCGCGCAGCGGTGAACGGTGCTGGTGCTGGCTTTTTCATGGTGTTGACTCCAAAAAGAAAAGGGCCCGGGCTATGGCTCCTGTGGTAAAATCGGGGCGGAGACCTTGCCTCAAGGGATCGGCGAAAGTCCGATCCCTTTTTTACTTGGCCGCAAGCGCCATCTATGCGGCTACGGCTGAGCGGCCGCGGTAGTTCTGACCGCGCAGATAGTCAGCCGCGCAGTGCAGACAGAACGCAAATTTCCTGTAGGTCTGGCCTTCCTCGGGCGTCTTGCCGACCTGCGCGAAGATCGCTTTCAGCTCTTCCGGTTGGCTGGGCACGATCACAAAGGCCGTGTTTCCGCAGACTCCGTAATCCCCATCGGCCCACGGGGATTCACAGCAAAAGTGGTCATCCCGCTGAACCAGCTTTAGGGTGCCGTCGTGCACGGCATTCTGGACGTAGTCGGCTGACTCGTTAAGAGTGATGCTCATCGTGGTTGTGTCTCCTTTGACGAATGTAGAGCGCAGTGTTTCGGGACCCCGGCGCCGAGTTTGCACTTACGAACCGTGAACCGGCCGCAAGTAGCGCACCGGAAACTCACTGTGACGACCTCGCGGCCGTCGTCTGACGATTCCACTTGTCAACCTCTGCGTTGGGACTTAGCGCGAGTCTCCAGAAATTAGGCTGTGTCGCGCATTAGAACGCGACGCACTTGCACCGGATTCCACGGTCGCTCGCGGCGCGTAGTGTGGCCTAAATCGTTTAGCCTGCGCGCGATGGCCATCAGCGACAAGCCAGCGTCGCGCATCTTGCGAATGTCGTCCGCGATGTCGGAGTAAGCCTCGTTTGCCTTGAGCTGAACCGCCAAGCCCGCTGCCTTTGCGCCTTTGCGTCGCGCCTGCGCGGTCAGATTGCGGCACTGGCGTAAAGATGCCCCCAGCTTGCCGCCGCGGCGCTTGTAGGCCGCGAGAGCCGCCTTTGTCCGTGCTGAAATTGCGCGACACTCCTCCTCTGCAACAGCAGCAAGAATGTCGATCGTCAAGACGTTCGCTGACGGCATATCGCAGCAGACGAATTTGACTCCCGAAGTTTTCAAGAGCGAGAGGACCACGGTGCTGCGCACTAATCGATCCAATCGGGCTACGACGAGTATCGCGCGCGACCGCTTCGCATGTGCTACAGCCTTGCGGAGTTGCGGACGATTATCTAGGCTGTGCTTCTTGCCGGTCTCGCACTCCGTGTATTCGCCGACCAGATCGCACCCGGCTTCGGCAATGTGTGCGGCCACAGCCGCTTTCTGAGCCTCAATCCCCAGCCCTGAGCGTCCCTGCTGGTCGGTGCTGACGCGGTAGTAGGCCACCATTTTGCATCCCATAGCCGCATCATAACATACTATTGAACACCCGTTCAAGTGTTTGTCATGCTGGGATGGCAGCCGGCAAGGCTTCAAGAACCTCGCGCGTCTCGGCCGGCGTGAGATCGTCGATGCGACTGACGCTGAGCTTGCCACCTTGCTCTCGACTCACGTACACGGTTAGCGATCGTGCGTCAACGACCGTGCCGCCATCACCCTGAACCAATCCCAAGGTACGACCAATTTTTTCGATTGACATGCAGCCTTGTTTCATTGCTTCGAGCGACAGCCGAGAGTCGCCGCGGGCCCGCGATTCCGATAAAATGGCCTCAGCTTCGGAGAGAAAATGCTCATACCGTTCGCACAAATCTTGTCTCGTGCGAATTGGCGCAGACGGCGCCCGTCCCGGCTTTCGTCCCGCATGGGACGGTTTTTGAAAACCGCTCCGCTCGCGCTTACTCGCGGGCTTTTGAGAATGATCTCCGATGCAGTTCAGTTTGTGACGAGAGACCGATGACTTTGAACGGTGTACCGCAGAGGCAATGTCCCGTATTGGGACGCCTTCGAGTATCTGTCGGTCAACGCTGTCGCGAACGCCCGGCTCGATGCAAACAACGCATGCGCGTGGCACAGTCTGTTACCTTTCGGGATCGTGAACAAATCGAAGGGCCACGCCGCAGCGAAGCCCCTCGTTTCGATTGGGCACCGTTAGGAGTCTCGGCACCGCTTCGCATTCACTCCAATGGCCATGAACGAACGCGCGAAGGTTCTAAATCAAAGCTCCGAGTCGGGGTATTCTGGATCACCAGCCGGGCGAACGTTACGATAGACGCCCCAGTCAGCAATTTCTTCAATTATGCGCCGCTGCTGCCGAACAGTCAGGCTCTCCAGTCTTTTTTTGAGCTTTGCGGCTAGGTCGTTGGCTTGCTCTTCGAATTCAAGCTTACCGGGTGACGGCTCGGGGCCATCATCGTCTCCCTGAACGAATTGAAACCACATTGTTCAAACCCTCCCATCACGCCGCGTTCCTAGCGCACAGATCGCAAACGTTTCCGCCATTGACGATAACGCAAAGACCGAGTTTTCCGCAGGTGCCACAAACGCGACTGCTCTCTTTGACGACACGAGCGTTAGGTCCAGAAATACTGTCGCCAATGTCGCCTGTGTCATCTATACGTCCCATAGATTCCATAGGTGATATAGACGACATATTATGAGTATCTAGCGGAACGTCATCTATGCCAAGACTCCATTCGAAGTGGCCCTTCGGCCCGAAGCCAACCCGCGCGATCTTTACATGCAGCGCCGCAGCGACACGCTGTAGCGCTCGCTTATGAAAGCCTCGCTCCTCGCCGCTCGCGATGATCTCTTTGGCTGGCTGAGCGCCGTCGCGGAGTTGCTCGAGGATGAAGTCTTCAATCTCGCGGCTCGCTTTTCGACGGCCGGTCGTCGGCGCCAGCATCCGTTCAGCCGTGAGCTCCGGTGCGACGCCCTTCCACGCGAAGCCATCGCGGTCGATGTCGAACTCGACAGGTTGCGGCTCCTCGCTCAAGTTGCCCTTGAGGCGCGAAACGCTTCGCCGGCCGGATTCCGGATCTGTCGCAACCAACAGCACAGAACGAGCGAGGCCGACGAAACCGATGCTGCCGCTCACGCGGTAGAGGGCGCGTTCTGCTTCGCCTTTACGCAAGTGCGCGACCAACACGATCGCGACTCCTGTGCGCTCTGCCAATAGCTTCAGGGGTTGAAGCGCTGCCCGCACCTCGTTGTCGCGAAACATGTCGACGTCGCCCAGCAGGCACGACACGGGATCGATTACGACTAGTGAAACGTCCGGGCGTTCGGCAAGCGTGGCTTCCAGCGCGTCGATGTCGCCGATCTGAAACGCGCTCGCGTGTTCCTCGTTCTCAACGCCGTCGATAACGAGGATTCGGCTGAGGTCCGCGTCAGAACGTCCAGCGCGCGGCCGTATGGTGTCACCGATTCCGTCCTCGTAGTTGACGAACACCGTCGACGAAGCCTCAGACCGCCGCTCATCACCGGGCAGGTGCCAGCCGCGCGACAGACCCGCGGCGATACCGATCGACAACCAGCTCTTCCCGCAGCCTGGATCTCCGACGAGCAGCGTGATCTTGCCGGCCGGAATGAATCTGTCCCACAGCCATGTGACCGGTTCGGGTTCAACCGCGCTGAGCGTGACGAGTCGAAGGCGTGGCGCGTCAGGTGTAATGTCGGCCATGTCTGCATCCGATAGCACGCGGGCGTTACGCGGCTGCACGGATCGCTCCGGTCGCCGCGTCGGACCGCGCGAACTCGTGCAAAATCTCTGCAGCGCGGTCTTCGATGTCCACGCGGGGCGGTCGCTCAAGGCTCGGCAAGTTCGTCCACCTTAGTTCTGCGGCTGCGCGTTGCAAACAGAGCGGCCACAATGGGTCTCTGTCGTGCGGCGGGCAGGTCTCCCACCAAAAATCCTGGACTGGTTTTAGTTTCGTTCCGAGAATCTGATTGACGCGCCGGCGAGCAGCGTTATGGTCCCTCCCGCGAACGAGGTCGGCGTCATCCGGATCATGCTCGAGGCGGGAAATTCGTTGCCGTTGAACCTCACGCGTCAACATGGCCTCTACCGTCGCGCGCGGAGCTTTCCGAAATGCGCGTCGCGATTCGGCGATCTGGGCATCCACCTTCTTTGATTCGCCGCTGTCAGCAAACAAATCCGTAAGCCGCAAAGAGCACGCGCCTAGAATTGCATCGAGCTCGCACCCGGCCCAGCATCTAAGTAAGACGCGCCCGTCACGACCATCCGCGATCGCAAGTGAAGGGCGCCGGTCATCGTGCGCTGGACACCGAGCGATCCACTTGTCGCGACTTAAAGAGCGCGCATCCAAGCGTTGAGCTAATGCTGCGGCTGTCATTTTCGTGCCATTTTGAAAGTCCAAACACGGAAGCGCCGCTGATACGGCGCTCTTGAGTTCGCGGACGTTTCGCGCCCGGCGCGCTCTACAGTCCGACGAATTCCGGATGCGTCGCTTCTAAGCTACGCATCGTCACGCCGGCGCCTTCGATTCGCTGAACCAATGGACCGAGTTTCGCCTTGAAACCATGATAGACCGCGATCAAGCGGATCTCGTCCTCTCTAAGAGGCAGCCCATTACAAAGAACAGGGACCGCAGGATCATTGGCGAGATTCCGAAGGATGCGGTTTATGTCGGCGCGGTCCCGCATTTGAAAAAGATTTTCGTACTTACGAATGACAGATTTGTCTAGGCTGGCGATCTGCGCCTCTAGGTCCTTGATTTGCTCGCGAGTTGCCTGGTCCGCAAAGATGGCTTTGGCGTCAACATAGCGCTCCCAGTCCGCGATCTTCGCGCCAGCCTTCTCGCGTTCGTCGTTCTGGCGCAGAGTTTTATCGAGTGTCGCCAGCATTTTTCCGGCACCGGCACACCCGGCGGGTGGTTCCCGATCTAAGAGTTTGAAATATTCTTCAAGTCTCGCGAGCGGCACCAAGTTGTCGCGCTGACGCTCGATCTCCGCGCGCGCAATCATGAGGTCACCTCGTACGGAATATGTTGTCGCTCGGCGACGATCATGAGGACAGCCTCGTCCTCGCCGGTCATGTTTCCCTTGAGGAAATTTCCAAGCGCAGTGAACTCCTCTTCACTTATGGCGCCAGCAGTTATATCTTTGAATCGCTCGATCGCGTCACGCGTTCGCGTTACAGCCATGGTTTAAGCAAGACCTCCATCGGAAACCCGAAGTATGTTTCAATTTTTTTGATCGTCTCGTCGTTTACGGAGTAGCCGTTCCGGGCGCGATACAATGTGGCGCGCGAAATTCCGACGCACGGTGCCGCTTCGTCAAGCCCGCCATGCCGCAATTTCGCTAGGAATTCAAGCCGCGTTTGCACCTTTCTCGCGGGTCGCTCGAGCACAGCCGGCATTAGTGATTCCCCCTGTATATACAAAAAAAGACCGCGCGTTCGGCGCAGTCCGTTGAATCTCTTGAATAGAATAATCTCACCACTAGAGACAAATGTCAAGAGCGCGCCGGCGCTTGATTTCGTCTTGGATCAGGGAACGCCGCACGCTAGAGTTGATTCCGAGTTCTCGCATTTCGTCGCGCATCTCTGTGGATGTGCGGAGGATCATTGTCTCCTCGAAACCGCGCCGCTTATTCGGCCCACCCGGCGTCGTCTCTTCGCCACAGCTACAGACGATGATGTCGCTCGCCCTCGGTCTTGCGCAATTGGTGCACCATCGCGTGAGTTTCTTCCGCGCCTTTGGAGACGTGCGCTTTCGCCGGCCGCCGCCGCCCCTGCGCGCGATCGGCAAGCTTACCTTCGCCTCGCGCTCAGTGATGGGTCCACTTTCTGCCTTCTCGCGATGTTGGGACGCCTTTCCGTTGGCTTCCATCTCGGCAAAGAGCGCATCGCGAATTGCCTTGTCGTCAGTACGCTTGTCGCATTGCGAGCAAATCCAGAGTTCGGTCGCAACCAACTCTCGCGCTCGACGCCTTGCTTTGCAAAAACTGCATTTCAGCTCGCTCCCGCGATCGTCGTCGGCGATGGAATTTGTCTGGGTGTGAGATTTCCGCTGGAGTTCGCGCGGTAACACCTGCCCACTTGCCACAGCCTTAGTGCGCTGGGCGTCCAAGCGATCGGCGCAGCGCCCACAAAGGCCCGTGCGGCTATCCGCGCAGGCGCTACACTCGCTGCCGCGTCGCTCCATTACGGCACGATGCTGGCGGGTAGCCTCACGGCTTTACAATCCATGGCACGATGGTCCGTCGAAAAGCACGTCGAGTTCACGCCGCGCTATTGCCAGTCTCTGCGTCGAGCAGTTGATCGATCTCGCTGGCAGGAATCAGTACCCGGCGGCCAACGCGTACAACGCGGATGCGCTGCTCTGCAATCAGCCGTTTCGCCGTCGAGCGTGATAGGCCAGTAGTCCGGCAGAATTCGTCGACGCTATATGCCTTTCGAGAGGCTTCTGTTGTGTCCATGAGCCATACACTACACCCTTGGACCCTCTGGGCCTAGACGTGGCAACACTAATTGTGGTATGAATTTGTGTAATGGGGAAAAGAGGACCAGCCCGCGACCGGATTCCTGACGACGAGGCCAGGAAGGTTCGTGAGCTTATCGCGGAAGCGCGCGATGCCAAGGGCCTAAAAAATCGGGATCTGGCTGAGATCCTTGGGTGGGATGACCGGCAGGTTACGAGTGTCCTTGACTCTACGAGCGGTCGCGCGCTGCGTGCCGAGAAAGCGCTTGCGCTATTCCGGGCAATCAATAAGTCGAAGGCCCGTGGAATTCCAACCGGAAGGGTGCGCGCTGCGGCTAATACGGCGCTCGCCTTTTATTTGCAGGCGAGGAACGTCTCGAGGACGTTGAACCTCGTCGATGTTCGATTGCACTCTAATGCCGCCGCGCCGGCCGTTCTATTTCATCCCGACGAAGTTGCCGAAGTCGCCCGCCACCTAGCAAATGAGATTGCAAAGGCGCCAGGGATTGGCCCGAAGCGACGCGACTCCATTGCCCAGGATTTAGAGAAAGCACTTTCGCGAACGTGCATTGATCTCGCACTTTCCGCGCGTGGAATGCTGTGGGCGCGAATCGGCGGACCAGGAAAGGGCAACGAGGTAGTCGCTGAGGTGCTGCACGCATTTGGATACCAAATCAACGAAAAGCCAATGAAAGGGCGATCAAAATGAGCGTTTACAAACGCAAGAGCGGGCGCTACGCCGTTCTCATCGATCTCGAATCGACCGCGCTAGGTGGACGTCGTCGCAAAAGTGTCGGCACGTTCCGCACGCGCAAGGAGGCCGAAGCCGCCGAACGCAAGGCGCTGCAGCAGCGCGACGATGGGATCGATATTCCAACGGCACACCTCACGGTTCGAACGATAGTGCAGCGGTATATCGATCGCTGCAGAGCAAAGGGGTTGGCGCCCACCACGACCATGCGTTACGACAGTTTGGCAAAGCCGATCTTCGACGCGTTCGGCGATGTCGTTGTGACGAAACTCTCACCAGCCAGCGTGGCGCAGATGTACGCGCAATGTCAAAGCAACGTCCTAAGCCCGAAAAGCATCCGGCACGTGCATGGTCTCTTGCATGCCGCGTTGGAATGGGCCGTGCAAATGAATCTTGTAATTCGGAACGTCGCGAGCATTGCGGCATGCGATCTGCCTAAGCTAAAGAAATCGCCGGCGCGCGCGTTGACCGAAACCGAGGCGCAGCAGCTTCTCGAAGCGGCGAAGGGATCGCCATGGTATGCGTTCTTCACCCTCGCAATCTGCAGCGGTGCACGCCGCGGCGAATTGGCAGCGCTTCGTTGGTCATCCATTGACTTTGAAAACAAGCGGATGACCATCGATCAAAGCCTAACCCGAACGGATGACGGGCAGAAGTTTAAGGAACCCAAGACGGGCCTCATCCGCACGGTTCCACTGAACCGGCTCGCGACGGCGACGCTGCAATGGCATAAACTCCAGCAGAATCGCGACCGCAAGCGCGCCGGCGGGGCGTACGACGAGGGCGATCTCGTCTTTGCTGATCCGCTGGGGGAAGCGTCGAACCTAACTGCGATCACCAATGCATTTGGGCGCATCGCCAAAGACGCCGGCGTCCATGCGCGACTCCACGATCTGCGGCACAGTTGCGCATCTTGGATGCTGCAAAGCGGAATCGACATCCGCACCGTCGCCGGCGTTCTAGGGCACAGCAGCCCCGTCACGACGCTGGGGACTTACTCGCATCTCATGCCTGGCGCAGAAGCCAAGGCCGTCGACGCGATCGCGGCTCGGCTGGAAGCGGCTGCTTCATAGCCACGGCAACCGAATGGCAACCGCGCACGACTAGAGAGACGAAAACGCCCGTAAAATAACGGCGAAATACTTGGGATGGCCGGGACTCGAACCCGGACGGCCTTACGGCCAGCAAATTTTCGCACCACTATAACTTTCGCTACCGCGCCGCTATGCGACCCGTTTGTGGTCCGGACTGTGCCTTGACCCTATGACCCGCGTCACGTAGGCCGCGCCCGTCCAGTCTCTACACCTTCCACCGAAGTGGCTTGGCTCGGCGTTGGCATCCGCCGCATGCGACGAAAAAGCGTTCACCGAATTTGAGCGCATCCCGCGGGCGGTTTCCCTATCCGCGGCTCCAAGAAAAGTCTGCTGTGTCTACCGATTCCACCACCATCCCAAAAAAGAAAGGGGCGGTCGACTCTTATCGAATCGGCCGTCCCTTTACTGCCTGGAAAGCAGTTCTTTAGGTCATCGACGCCGTGTCGTCGGGCATCATCTCCGCGGTTTGCGTGCGGATGGAAGCCGTAGCGGCTTCTTTCGTTGCCTCGATCGTGTCCTTGATGACTTCGCCGCCGCGGCGCACGATTTCGCCGCCGGCTTCGCGCATTTTGTCTTTCATCTGATCGGTCATCGGCCCGATGCGATCGGACTCGAAGCGGCTCACCGGCAGCATCATGCCGACCAGGAAACCGACCGCCATTCCGGCGAGCAGCATGCCGATCGGGTTCTCCGCCGTCACATCTCTGACGCGCATACCGGCGCTTCCGATCGCGTCTTTCGCGCTCTGCACGCGATCTATGACGGCATGCTTCGCGTCGTCAACTTTATCTTGTGCCGCTTCTTTGGTGCGCTCGACCACGTTCGCGTTGTACGCGACCGAACGAACGTCTTCAGCGACGCGCTCGCGCGCGTCTTCTACTTCGCGGAACTCATACCGCTCTTGATCCATGCTATGTCCTCCTTCACGCTACGCGCCGTTTGATCGAAATCGATTGGGGTTGCTTCTCGAAATTTGGCGATTGCAGCCGCAAGCAAACCGGCTGCGCCGATCCCGTAAAACATGGTGACGATTAGCGCCGACACCCACAGCGGGAGCGCCAGGCCGAGCGTTATGATCAGCAACGCCGTGAATGCGCCCAGAAACGCTAGCCCCAACACAGCCGCGCCGGCCATCCAAATTCCGGCTGCAGCCAGGCCGCGGAACTGCATTGCCGTCTCACGTTTGAAGAGCGCGAGCTCGGCGCGAAATAGGTCGCCGAGATCGCGTCCCAAGTGATGCAGCGCTTCGCCGAGCGACTCGTGTTGTTGGTTCATAACCGCTCGTCGTACCGCCCGCCGTTTAACGACGATTCGCCGAATGTGGGCTGCGATTGCGAATAGGATTCGACGTAATCGGGCTGCTCCCAATCACGCACGCGGTTGGCGCTGCGCACCGCGCGCGCTGCCGCCATCCCGCCGACGAGACCGATTCCAGCCAGTAGCCACGTGCGACCGCGCGCGAACTCTTGCGCGTCGCTCCAGAGCGACGTTCCGTCGTGGGTGCGCAAATAGCTTGCTGCATCGCTAACGCCGCCGGCCAGCATGTCGACAAAATCGGCCACTTGAGGTTCGCCTTTGTCGCGCAATACTTCACCGACGTCGCTCGCGACGGTGCTATAGTGCTCGACCCGGTCGGCCAGCATTTCGGCGCCGCGGCCGACGGCCTGGTTGATCACGCCCTGCGAGCGTTGCCATAAATCACTGGGGTCCATACGTACCGCCATCTTGCTACCTCCCTTTGTGGTGAGTCACTCAGTACATACCCAAGCGCAAGGGGCAGAGGGCGGGCGGGCAACCGTTTCCAACCCTGCTACCTTGGAGAAACGATCGCAGCGATGATCTTCAACGATCGCGCCGATGCAGGCAGGCAGCTGGCCGGAAAACTGGCGTCTTATAAGGATAGCGGCGCACAAGTGCTGGCGCTGCCGCGCGGCGGAGTGCCGGTGGCTTTCGAAGTCGCGCGCGCGCTGCACGCGCCGCTCGACGTCTTTGTCGTGCGCAAGCTCGGCGTTCCGGGGCACGTGGAGCTGGCCATGGGCGCGATTGCGTCGGGCGGCGTGCGCGTGTTGAACGAAGATACGCTCGCCGAACTGCGCATCGACGACGCAACGCTCCATGCGGTGACCCAAGCCGAGCTGGCAGAATTGCAGCGGCGTGAAAACGCCTATCGTGGTGGCTTGCCCGCGCCGGACGTTTCTGGAAGGCCGGTCATTCTCATCGATGACGGACTCGCAACCGGCGCCAGCATGTATGCGGCCGTGCTTGCGCTGCGTGCGCGCTCACCGAGCAAAATCATCGTCGCGGTGCCGGTCGCGCCGGCCGACACGTGCGCGAACATTGCGCGGTACGTCGACGAAATGATCTGCGCCGCTACGCCCGATCCATTTGGCGGCGTCGGCGCTTGGTACGGCGATTTCCGGCAAGTGAGCGATGACGAAGTGCGCGCCATGCTGCGCGGCGCCCGCGATTGGCTGGAGATGACATGAGTGAGCGCGAGATCGAACTGCGTGCGGACGGGATCCGGCTCGCCGGAAGGCTCGGAATGCCGGCCGGGGACGCGCGTGGTCTGGTCATTTTCGCGCATGGCAGCGGCAGCGGGCGGCAGAGCCCGCGCAACCGCTTCGTCGCCGCGAGCCTGAAGGACGCCGGCTTCACGACATTGCTCTTGGATCTTCTGACCGCGGATGAAGAGCAAATCGACAACCGTTCAGGAGAACTTCGCTTCGACATCGGTCTGCTTGCGCGCAGAATGGTCGATGCGACTGTCTGGGCCCGTGCTCAGCCGGAGATCGCGAGCTTGCCTGTCGGCTACTTCGGAGCGAGCACCGGAGCGGCGGCGGCGCTGGTCGCGTCGGCGCAAAGAAAAGATATTGCCGCGATCGTCTCGCGCGGCGGCCGTCCGGATTTGGCCGGGGACGCGCTCGAATCCGTCGCGGCGCCGGTTTTGCTGATCGTCGGCTCGCGCGATCCGGTCGTTCTGAATCTGAACCGCGCCGCAGCGTCGCGGCTGAAGAGCTGCGAACTCGCCGTCGTTTCCGGCGCTACGCATCTGTTCGAAGAACCGGGTGCGCTCGAAGAGGTCACGGCGCTCGCGCAACAATGGTTTGCCGCCCATCTGCCGGAAAGCGGCGCGCCGTGAGTCTGATTCCAAAGAATGTGGAAGCCGCGACGATCAAGGTCGCGAGCAAGCCGCTCCCGCTCACAAACCTCAACAAAATTTTCTGGCCGAAACTGGGCTTGCGCAAACGGGATATGCTGGAATACTACGAGGGCATCGCGCCCGCTCTTTTACCACACCTTCGCGACCGGGCAATCGTTATGAAGCGATATCCCAACGGCATCGACGGTGAATTCTTTTTCATGAAGCGCACTCCGGCTTCGCGCCCCGAGTGGGTCAAGACGTGCCCGGTCGAGCACGGCAAAGGCGTGATCGATTTTCCGCTGGCGAACGACGTCGCATCACTCCTCTGGCTCATCAATCTGGGTTGCATTGACCTGAATCCATGGTACGGCTTCTGCGATGCGCCGGACCAGCCCGACGTCTTACATTTCGATCTCGATCCCGAGAAGGAAGCGCCATTCGCGCTCGTTCGCGAAGCGGCGCTGATCGTGCGCGACGCGCTCGAAGGGCTCGGTATGGAGGTATTCGCAAAAACCTCCGGTGGACGCGGCATGCATATTTATGTCGGCATCAAACGCGGCCCCGCACAGCATGAAGTCTGGGCGTTCTCGAAAAAACTTGGGCACGAACTCGCGCGCGCGCACCGCGACGTTTTCACGGTCGAGTACAAAGTCGCAAATCGCCCGCGCGACAAAGTCCATCTCGACTACAATCAAAACCGCTCGGGCGCGACGCTCGCTTCGATTTATTCCGTGCGGCCCAATCAGTTTGCGGGCGTTTCCATGCCGGTGACTTGGGACGAAGTCGAGCGCGGAATCGAGCCGCAAGATTTCACGATGCTCAATGCGGTCACGCGTGTGAAAAAAGTGGGCGATTTATGGAAGCCGCTCACGCAATCGCGCGGCCGCTTCGATCTGCGTGCCCTCCTTTAAGAATCTTCCTCTCGTGCCGCCCATCGAGCCTATGGAAGCGCGGGCCGTCAAAGAAATCCCCGAGGGATCGCAATGGCAATACGAACCGAAGTGGGACGGTTTTCGCTGCGTAGCGTTCCGCGACGGAGAAAATGTCGCGATGCAGTCGAAGTCTGGACAGCCGCTCGAGCGGTACTTTCCGGAGATCGTCAAGGCTTTGCGTGCGCTGAAAACCGATCGCTTCATTCTCGACGGCGAGTTGGCGATCGAGCTCAAAGGCGCGCTTGACTTCGATGCTTTGCTGCAGCGGATTCACCCAGCGGAATCGCGCGTCAAGCGACTCGCCGTTGAAACACCGACAAGTTACGCAATCTTCGATGTGCTGTCGCTCGAGGATCGGCCGAAGATCTATGAAGATCCGCTGAAGGCGCGGCGCAAACGGCTCGAGGCATTCGCAGCAAAGCATCTTAAAAAGAACACGCGGTTAGCGCTCTCACGTTCGACCGCCGACATTGCGATCGCGCGCGGATGGCTCGCCGGCGGCCTCGCGCACTTCGACGGTGTGATCGCAAAAAAAAATGACGAGCCCTACCATTTCGGCGACCGCAATGCGGTCGTGAAAATAAAACGCGTGTACACTGCCGACTGCGTCGTCGGCGGCTTCCGCCTGGCGAAAGACGGAAAGACGATCGCGTCGCTCTTGCTCGGATTATATGACGACGCCGGCCTGCTGCATTTAGTGGGATTTGTCGGCAGCATGAGCGGGGCCGAACGAGCGCGTGCGGCCGAGTTGCTCAAGCCAATCGTCGAAGGTCCCGGTTTCACCGGCGCGCAGCCGGGCGGACCGAGCCGCTGGGGATCGCGCGAGGCGCAGTGGCATCCGGTCGCGCCGCGCATCGTCGTCGAGGTTCAGTACGATCGCGTGACCGGCGACCGCTTTCGTCATGGCGCCCGGTTGCTGCGGTGGCGGCCGGATAAGGCGCCACAGCAGTGCGCGATGGAGCAAATGGTCCGTTCGGGGTAAAGAAGTTTCATGGAGATCGTGATACGGTCCGACGCGGCACGCGCCAATCGGCTGCTGCTCGCGCTGGAACGGCTCGATCAGCAGGGCGGATTAGACCCCGCACTGGCCGAGCTCCGCGACGAGCTGCGGCAAGGGTTAGTCAAAAAATCCTCGGGCGATATCGATAGCGCCCCAAGTACCGAATAGGGTAGGAGTCAAGCATGGCAGGGAAAAAACGCACCGGCGGCCGCAAGAAATCTTCTTCCCGCAAGGGCGGACGGAAGAAAAAGGGCGGACGCAAGAAACGCAAGTACGGTCGGAAGGCATCGCGCAAAGTTGAGCGCAGCATGCACGAGATGAAACGCGGCGAGCTCAAGTCCGGCCGCAGCGGCAAAAAAGTCAAGAGCCGCAAGCAAGCCATCGCGATCGGACTTTCAGAAGCGCGAGCCGAAGGCGCGAAAGTTCCGAAGAAAAAGAGCTGACCGATCGACAAGCTAGCGCCGTCCCAAGTAGACACTTCGACGATGCCGACGCTCGACGTCCGCAGCAAACGCGGCCGCACGCAAATTCGCGGCGCGCTACGCTATGATCCGAAAGCGCTCATGAGCCAAGAGCGTCTGGCATTGCCGTTGCCGCACGACGGAATGATCGTCATCTACGCCGATGATGATGCGCGCGCCGAAGAGATCGCGCAGCGTCTACAGGAGCAGGGCTTCCACAACGTCGCCGTGCTCGCAGGCGGGTTCGAAGCGTACGAAGAGGCCGGCTTCCCAACCGAAGACGCCACGCAAGAACAGCCCATTCCCGGCGTTGAAGGCGCCGGGATCCCGCGCCTTTAGTCGCTCGTCAAACGCGGCGGCGAAATTTGCAGCAAGCCCAGCACGTGGGATAGCTTCTCCGCGAGTTTGCTCTGACCGCCGCGTAGCGCCTCTTCCCTCAGCGCGCGCAGCTCTTCGACCGCGCGGCTGACGTTGGGGCGATTCATTTCACGAAAGACTTCACGGGCGCGATTGAAACGCGTCTCCTCATCTTCTTCGCGAGAGCGGCGCTCGAACGAAGGCAACTCGTCGGAGTGGCCGAGCACGATGTCGCCGGCGATTTCGATGATCGCATCGGCGTGAACGCGAGCGCCGGTCGCAGCCAAATCGACGTAGCGGTCTTCGCGATCGTGCGCGGAAATAGCGATCAGGTTGGCCTCAACGCAGAGTTCTATCAGGCCGCCAACATACGGAATGGCTTCGGTGGCCGTCTCGAGATAGGCCTCGTACAGCTCTTCTTCGTCTTCTTCGGTCGCATCTAAGTAGTAGCTCCACGCGCGCCGCGCGTCGAGCACGGCCCGAAAAACCTCGCTATCGCTCATTGTGCGCACTTCTACGCACGACGCTCCGGTCCGCTAGTGACGCAGCAGGTAGCCCAAGAGCAAATCGTTAGTGGAAACGAGCGCTTCGGCGTGGCCGGTTAAGGCGCAGGCTTCATCGAGAATGAGCGCGCCCGCAAGCGAGATGTCGGCGCGCTGCGCGACCATGCCCGGTAGCTCTTTGCGTTTTTCCAGCGGCAGCGAAGCAAGCCGTTCGATCAGCTTCCTTAACGCTGCTCGCGTCAGCGGCTCATGGGGCTCCGTCATGCGGCGGCCCGAGATGACTGCGAGCGCGGTCGTGGCGCTGCCGCCAACCATAATGAGCCGAGCAACTTTCACGAAATCGCGTAACGGACGGAGCGCAGCTTGCGCTTCAGCTCGGGCCTGGGCGATTTCGTCAGGAGCGGTCATTTCGCGAAGCGTTGGAAACCGCTCGGTGAAACGCACGGCGCCAATCTCTAGCGAGACGTCCGCATCGCGGGTTGCGTATTCGGAGCTGCCGCCGCCGATGTCGAGCACACCATAGGTTTGGTCGGCCGGCAATCCTGAGACTGCGCCTTCATAGGAATAGCGGGCTTCTTCTTCGCCGCTGATTATCTCAAGTGGAACACCAGTGATGGCTTCGACGGCTCGAGCAAACTCGTCCGCGTTATCGGCCCGCCGCACCGCGCTTGTCGCGATCGCTTTTAGCGCCGCATGGAATTGCCGCATCGCAGTGGCGTGCTCTTCGATCGCTTCTAGCGTTCGGCGCATCGCGTCATCCCGTAAGCGCCCGCTTTCGCGTAGGCCCTCGCCAATGCGAGTCCCGATGGAGCGCTGCAGCAGAATCTTCGGCGCGTGATCGAACTCAGCGACCAACGCACGAGTCGAGTTCGTCCCAATCGAGATGACGGCTTTAACTGTCAGGGCTGTGGCGGGATTCGAAAAGTGCCGCGCGGCGTTTCTTTCGCAAAAAATGACGTTCGTGCGCGGGCGCGACATCGGGCTTCTCCCACTCCTGCGTCATCTTGAGGTACTGGGTGATCTGCTCTTCAAGGCCGGCATCGTGTATTTGCGGAGCGAGCATCGCCAGCGGATGCCTCTCGTCGCCGGTCACCATAAACTCTGCCGGCTTACGCCGCGCGAGCGCGCGGTCGTAACTCTCGCGGTTTCGGGAGAGATCCGCGGCGGGAACGGTCGCCAAGCGGCCGTCATCTAAACGGACGACGGCTCCGAAAGCGTGGATGTTGATAACGACGCCTTGCTGCGTCTCGGAGTTCATTGCCGAGGCGGTTTTACGTAAATGATCGTTTCGTTGGGACCGACCAAATGCAGCCGGTCATGGATCTCCGGAACGGCGCCCTGCGGATCCATCAGGCGCCGGATCTCGCGTTCTTCGCTGCGCTTGCGGTGCGCGAGCGCGCCGATATCTTTTTGAACCGATGAAAGCGAGCGAGCCATCGCCACGTTTTCGTTGACGATGTGCGCGAACTGGATCGAGACAAGGGTGGCTGCTACGAGGACCATGGCGGCGACGGCCATGCGGCTCAGGAGACGGAAAACCTGGGCCGGACGCTTTTTCACGGGCCGGTTTTTACTGTTTCCAGGCGCTCGGTTTGCCATGCGCCTATTCGCCGGTACTTCTGATAGCGCGCCTCTTTCAGCTGCGCCGCCGGCAAGCTCGCGAGCTCATCGAGGGCGTTACCAATATTATTCAACACGCGCGAGATCGTCCCCGCTGGATCGCGGTGCGCGCCGCCGGTCGGTTCCGGCACGATTTCGTCGGCGATACCGAATTGCAGCAGATCTTGCGCGGTCAGCTTGAGCCGCGTAGCAGCTTCTTCAGCTTTCGACGCATCACTCCAGAGAATGGCCGCGCAGCCCTCGGGACTCGCAACCGAATAATAGCTGTGTTCGAGCATGATGATGCGGTCGGCAATGCTCATCGCGAGAGCGCCGCCGCTGCCGCCCTCACCGATCACGGTGGCCACAATCGGCACGCGCGCGATCGTGAACTCGTACAGGCACGCCGCGATGGCTTCCGATTGGGCGCGCTCTTCCGAGCCGATGCCCGGATCGGCTCCCTTGGTGTCGACGAAGGTCACGATCGGCAACCCCAGATGCGACGCCAAATGCGCCAAGCGCTGAACTTTGCGGTACCCTTCGGGCGACGGCATGCCGAAATTGCGCCGCAGATTTTCCTTGGTGTCGCGGCCGCGCTGTTGCGCGATCGCCATCACGGAGCGCTCGCCAAGCTTCGCGAATCCGCCGACGATCGCATGATCGTCGCGAAAATGCCGGTCACCGTGGAGTTCGTCGAACTGTGCAAATTCCGCGATGTAGTCCGCCGCGGTCGGCCGGTTCGGATGGCGCGCCATATGCACTTTTTGCCACGGCGTCATGGAGCCGAATATCTCGCGTTGAATCTGCGAATATTTGTCTTCGAGCGCGCGAATCTCGGGCGAAAGGTCGAGCGACTGTTGGGCGTTCGCCGCGCGCAGCTCGGCTATGCGCTTTTCGAGTTCGAGCAGCCCTCTCTCGCGTTCCACGATCAAATTCACGAGGCCGCGGTCCGCGCACGGTGGCCGGCAGCCGCATAATCGAGCAGCCGCGTCAGCGTCGCTTTGAGATCGGCGCGCGGAACGACCATATCGATATGGCCCTTCTCCAACAGAAACTCGGCGGTCTGGAATTGATCGGGGAGTTTTTGCCGGATCGTTTGCTCGATGACGCGGCGCCCGGCAAAACCGATCATCGCCTTCGGCTCGGCGGCAATCACGTCGGCTTGGAAAGCAAACGAGGCCGAGNNACCGTTCCCATCGTGCCGCCGCGGAAGTGAAAATCCATCACGCCGATCGCCGTTTCGAATCCGCCGATTTTTCCGGTTCCGCAGATCACGGCTTCGCTCAACTGCGATTTCTCGCGGTCGCCGGCCAACTTTGCGGCGTACTTCTTTTTATCGACCCACTCCAGCGGATCGCCCGGCAGAACATCAGCGCCGATCTCTTTGAAGTCGCCGTCCACCGTGATGTTGATCCGGTCGACCGCGCTCATGCGGAAATGATGAGCGCAGCGCGGGCAGACCCAAAGATTCGCCGCGAGATCGCGCCGGTACAATACCTCCGAGCACTTCGGACACTTGCTCCACGTCGCAGCATCCTCGGCTTGGTCATTTTTCGCGCGGCGGCGCGGGAGCCAATCAGGCATCTACGAGCTCGAAAATATCCGGCCGGCGTACAGTTTGCGCAGCTGCTTCAAGTAGTTGAGGATCTCTTTGTTGTTGAGCTTCGACTCGCCCAAAACGCGATCGGTAAACACATAGGGCACTTCCAGCGCTTTCCCATAATGTCCCTTGGCGATCACTTCCAGACCGATNNCCGATCGGATCGAGCTCGACGCCTTCAATCGCGGAGCGCCGGACCAAGAAATATCCGCTAGTGATATCTTTGATGCGCGTCAGCGGCTGCGCCAACGCGCACGCAACCTTGGAAGTCACGATGCGTCTCCACGGCCAGTTGGTAATTCCGCCGCCGCGAACGTACCGGCTGCCGACCGCCAATCCATAACCATCTTCGAGCGCGCGCACCAGCTTCGGGAGAATCGCAATGTCGTGACTGAAGTCGGCATCCATCGCACCCAGCGCTTCGGATTCGGGCCGCGCGGCGCGCCAGCCGTCGATCACCCCGCTCGAAAGACCAAGTTTGCTGGGACGGTGCAGGCAACGAACCGGAAAATTCTGCGCGAGGCGGTCGACGATTGCGCCGGTTCCGTCGGGTGAGTTGTCGTCGACNNTCGTCGACGACGATGATCTCGCCATCGAGCGCGTTCGCTTTAAAGACACCGTCAAGCTCGCGAACCAGGCGCTCAACGCCGCCCGCTTCGTTGTACGTCGGAATAACGATGGAGAATTTCAAACTGGACATACCGTTCCCACAGGATACGACGCTGGAGCGTCCTGTCCCGGTCCGAGCCGTTCTAGGAGAGTCGCTTCAGCAGCGGGTTGGTCTGCGGGTCATACCCGGGCAGTACTTTGTACATTTCACGCGCGCTGCGCAACAACACTCCATCGTCGGAGATCGAGAGCACCTCGTCCGCGTCGAGCAGCGTCTCTTCTTTCGTATCGTTCCAAAAAATGAGCAAACATTCAGGGACGCGTGTCTCGCCGATTGCGAAGACGCCGCGAACTTCGCCCAGCGCGCCTTCGGTTGAACTGAGCACCGGCGTTCCGTGAGCCAGATTTTCGAGCAGCTTAGGCATACCCGGTTATACCCCCGACACGTAGTTCAGCAACGCGACCACGACCATCGCCGCGGTCTCCGTGCGTAAAATATGCCTTCCCAAACCGATCACGTGCGCTCCGCTGCGCTCCGCGGCCTCTGCCTCCGAATGCGCGAAACCGCCTTCAGGCCCCACCACGATCAGAGCGCGCCGCGCACCGGCAATCATCGAAGGAAGCACATCGCG
>PLED01000031.1 GCA_003136355.1 Vulcanimicrobiota bacterium
TCCACGTTGCCGATGAAATTGATCGGCGCACGCTCGAGCAGCTTGGCCGCTTCGAGCACTTGCGCGTTGCCTTTCGAGCGCTCCTCGCCGATCGAAAGAATCGCGACGCGCGGATTGGCGATCTTCAGCACCGCCTTGGCGTAGGACGATCCCATGATGCCGAACTGCTCGAGCCANNTCAAGAAAGCAGCGCTGTTGCCGGCTGAAACCACTGCGTCGGCACGGCCGTCTTTCACCGCTTCGACCGCTACGCCCAGCGACGTCTCTGCGGCGATGCGCAGAGCCTGCGAAGCATGCATATCCATCGGTACATTTTTGGGCGCGTGCAAAATCGCAATGTTGGATGCCGCCGATCCGTGCAGTAGCGGTTTAATCTGCGCCTCGTCGCCGGCCAGCATCAGGTCGGCGTAGTCGCCTTGCGCTGCCAGCAACGCGCCGGCGACAATTTCCGCCGGTGCGTGATCCCCGCCCATCGCGTCGATCACGATGCGCGGACGCGCATTATTCATCGCGCGAGATCCAAAACTCGACGTCGCGCTGGCCGCCGAAATAATATTCGATCTCCGCGGATGGAAACGCGGCCCGCAGGCGTTCGGCCAGCCGTTGCGCGTCGCGTTCTTTTTGCGCGCCGCCGTAGTACACGGTGATCAACCCTCCCTCTCGTGCGCCCATTGCGTCCAAGGCCGACGCGGCTGCGTCCGCGAGCGTCTTCCCGGCGTGCAGGCTACCGCCGCTTGCCGCAGCCGGCTTCCCGCGTGCGACGGTCGTTCCACCGAGCGTTGCGTCCTTCCCGGCGAAAAAGACTTGCGCGCTGCGCGGGTGCGCGGCGGCCGCCATGATCTCCTCGAGCGGCGGAACGCGGCCGTTCCCCGATCGCATCGCGAAGAGTCCCGCAATCCCCGCCACGATATCGGGAGTCGGGAGAATCAGAACCGTGCGGCCGCTCAGCTTTACCGCTTCTTGCGCTGCGAGCGCCGCGTTTTTGTCGTTCACGAATACATACACGTCGGGTGCCAAACAGGAGTTGATCGCGAGCAGAAAATCTCTGACGCTGGGATTTTTCTGCGTCACGAGCGGCACTTCGGCGCCAAGTTCCCGCACGATTCGCTCGAAACCCAAACCCGGCACGACCGCAACAACGGAATACGGCGGCGCCGGCGCATCGATCAGCACGTTGTGCTGCCGTTCCATGTCGTCGATCTTCAAACGGGTAACGGTTCCGTACTTCGAAGCGGCGTCTTGGACGCGGTCGGGGAGGTCGGTGTGAATGTGAACCTTCAGCGTCGGAACTTCGCCGGCGACAATCAGCGAATCGCCGCGCGGCTGCAGCGCTTCACGCAGATCGTGTGGCGCACATGTCGCTCCCTCGAGAATGAACTCGGTGCAAAACTTCCTCTCGCCCACGTGTTGCTGCGGCGTAAATACCGTCTGGCGTAGTGGCCGGCGCGGAAATGCGGTCGCGGGCACCTTGCTGTCGGGAAGAAAGCGAAGCGCTCCCTCCAGGAAGTAGACGAGGCCGGCGCCGCCTGCATCCACAACTCCGGCTTCCTTTAATACGGGCAGCTGCTCCGGCGTCCGATCCAGCGCTTCGTTGGCGGCGCGCAGCACGGCGTTGCACAACCGGTAAAAATCTTTTTCGTGCAGAGCTAAACGGTATGCGGCCTCGGCGGCAGCGTCGGCGACGCTGAGGATGGTTCCCTCGACCGGGCGCACCAAGGCCTGCCGCGCGGCGGCAACCGCTTCGCGCATTCCCGTCGCAAAGACGAACGTGTCGATCGCGTCACGGTGCCGGACATGGTGCGCGAAGCCCCGGAGCATCTGGGAGATGATGACCCCCGAATTGCCCCGGGCCCCCATCAGGCTGCCCTGGGCCGCCGCCTCGGCCACCTTTGACAAGGGGGCGTCCCGGTGTTTGGCCGCTTCGACCGCCGCCTGCCTCACTGTGAGGTACATGTTGGTCCCGGTATCCCCGTCGGGCACGGGAAAAACGTTCAAATCGTTGAGGACTTGGCGGTATTTCCGCACGAAAAAGGCACCGGCCGTCATGAATTTCGCATAGCCGCGTCCGTCTAGGACGGTGACATCCATCGGAGCCGCTTTTCTCGGTCGATCCCTCGTCATCCTGAGCGCGCCGGAGGACGAAGGGCATTGTCAATGCCCCCGGCCCGTGGTACTATGCGGGACGTTATGGCAAAACGCTGTGAAGTCTGTGGCAAGGGACCGATGGCCGGCAATAATGTCAGCCACGCGATGAATAAAACCAAGCGCCGCTGGCTGCCCAACCTTCAGTCGATCAGGATCAGCGAACGCGGCACAAACCGTACGGCAAAAGTCTGCACGGCGTGCTTGCGCGCTAAGCGCGTCACGCGCAAAGCCTGAGGCGCTCTAAAACAGCAACTTGGCGTGCGTAATCTTGCGCGCCATCGCTCCTATGTCGGACTGCATCCCACCTAGCGCCGAATGCATGCCGGCTAAGCTCGCATTCGTCCGTTGAAGGTGCGCGTTTGTCTTGGCTACGTCGCGCGTCATGCCGTTCAGCAACACGATCGACTGCGCCGCTTCCGCGTTCGTCGCGTTCAATTTCACGTTGGTCGCCAAGACGTTGAGGTTGGTTGAAATGCAGCAGTTTGTTGGTGAGGGTCAGCTTTAAGCTCACCTGACGCAGGGTCGAACGAAAAGCGCCGCCGCCCCCGAGACTCTCCAAGAAATTATGAAAAGTGGTCCCAGCCGCTGGCGGCAACCTCTTCTTGCTCGCCGCTGCCGGTTTTTCGGAATACTCCCGCACCCTCGCGTAGAACTCCCACTCGTTCGAGTTCCCGTCCGAAGCGCTTCCGAAAACGCGCAGCGACATAACGGAACGCGCGCGCCTTGAGCGCGACTAGCAGTTCGTAATCTTCTCCGGCCGCCAGCGCATACATCTCCGGCTCTTCTCCGGCCGCGTGCGCAACGATTGCGGCGGCGGCCGCGACCGGCACGCGTTCGATCAGCGCGCCGCACTTCGACTGCACGCACACGCGCAGTAAATCGGTGGACAGTCCGTCCGACACATCCATCATGGCGCGGACCGAAGCACTCGAGCCCAGCCAGCGGCCCTCGGCGATGCGCGGCTCGGGAATCGTGCGATATCCGGCTGCGCGCGCCGCGCCGAGGGGACCGGTCACCGCAATGATATCGCCGGGCCGCGCGCCCGAGCGCAGCTTCACGCTTGATGCACGCACCTCGCCGACGACCGTAACCGCGAGCGTGATGAGCGGCGCGCGCGTGAGATCGCCGCCCGCGATGACACACGCATTCGCGTGCGCGCATTCGGCTACGCCGCGGTAGAGCGCTAACGCCTCCTCACGAGCGTTTTCGGCCGGCAACGAGAGCGAAATTGTGGCAAGCACCGGACGCGCGCCCATCGCGGCGATATCGCTCAGGCTCGCAGCCATAGCGCGCCGGCCCGCGTTTTCGAGCGAATCCTCGCGCTTGAAGTGCACGTTTTCCACAAACGCATCGGTCGTCACGACGCTGCGGTGCGATCGTGACGGTTGCCAAACCGCGGCGTCGTCGCCGATACCGGTGCGGATCGCACGTGCACCCGGACGCTCGACGAGTTGACGGATCTCTTCGACGAGCTTGTCTTCGAACGGAGTCAGCGGGTTGCGGCCCCGTCGAGCAGCTCGCGGAACTGCTTCGTCGCGCGGCCGCAGTCAGGCGTATCGAAGATGGCCGAACCGATCACGATGACGTCGGCGCCGGCTTCCGCGGCGCCGCGCGCATTTTCGAGCGTTATCCCGCCATCCACCTCGATGTCGAACTTCGCACCGGAGCGCTCGCGCAGCTCTTTCATTTCGCGAAGCTTTTCGAGCGCGTGCGGAATGAAGCGCTGGCCGCCAAAACCCGGGTTCACGCTCATCACGAGCGCCAGATCGAAATCTCCCGCGAGATCTTCCAGCATCGCAACCGGCGTTTGCGGCGATATCGAGATTCCGGACCGTGCGCCGATCGATCGTACGTGTTCCAGGAGCCGGTGCGCCTGCGTCGTTGCCTCCACATGAAACGTGATGATGTCGGCTCCAGCCTCGCGGAATCGATCGACATACCGCTCGGGCTCGACAATCATGAGATGGCAGTCAAAAACGAGCGCCGTGCGTTTGCGCAGATCGGCGATCACCTTCGGGCCCCAGGTGATGTTCGGAACGAAGCGGCCGTCCATGACGTCGAGATGCACGTAAGACGCGCCATTGCGTTCGACGTCGGAGATCTGTTCGGCGATCCGGCCAAAATCAGCCGAAAGAATCGAGGGCGCGATCTTAACGGCCATGTGAATTGTTGGCGGCCGGAGCCGGAGCTGGAGCCCCGTACGCGTTGGGCGGCTCTTGTCCGACCTTGGTTTCGCCCATCAGCGTATCGTTGACAAAAAAGTAAACGGCGGACGTGCCGACCGTCGTCACGGTCAGATCGAACTTCTGACCCGGCGTCGCGTAGCCGTTATACAGGTCGTACTGCCCCGTTGCATCGCTCACCGAAAACCGTACGCGCAAAGCCTTGTTCTGTTCGGCTTCCGACGGCGGCACCGCCGCCAGAATATGTGTCTGATGGATGATGTAGCCCGATTCGTGCGGGCCGGCGCTGACGTCGAGCGAAACCGTATCGTAGGTTCCAATCATCGAACCGGGCGCCGGTCTCTGTTCGACGACCGTTCCGTGCGCCGGACCGCCCGGCCCCAGGGGCGTCCACACGACTTGACCGAGCTTCACGTGCGCCGCGGCTGCGGCTCCGCGGGCTTCGTCGATGTCCATGCCGGTCATGTTCGGAACGCGCGCTGTCGGATTGCCGCCTTTGCTAACCAGAAGCGAGACGGGCGCGCCCTCCCCAACGCTTATCGAGGGCTCGGGATTTTGCGAGATCACGTGATCCGACGGGATGTCGTCGCTGCGCGCGTATGTCGTCTTCGTCAGCGTGAGATGCGCCTGCGAAAGATCGAGCCGCGCGTCGCGATAGGATTGATACCGCAAATCCGGCATCAGCTCGGTTTTTACGCCGTCGCTCACGATCAGCGAAACTTGGCGTCCGGCCCGCACGTGCAGGCCCGCCTGCGGCTGCTGGCTCATCACGACGCCCTTGGGAAACTGATTGCTGACCGCGTGCCCGGCAATCGACGCTTTGAGATTCATGCGGGCGATCGCGCTGGTCGCGTCGCCGGACGTGAGTCCGACAAACGACGGTACGGTCACGGTGTTCGGGCCCGGCAACAGAAATTGCTGAACCGAATGTCCAAACCAAACCAGTACGCCGACAAATGCGGCGAAGACCAGCGGAAAAACCCAATCGCGCGGTAGGTAACGCTCGATCAGGGGACGAGCGTCTGTGCTCACGTCGCGAGAGCCTCTAATGCCGCCTCGCTAACGTCTAGGTTGGAGAAAACCCTCTGCGCGTCTTCGTGTTCCTCGAGCGTCTCTAAAAAGTTCAGCGCCTCCGCCAGGTCTGCGCCTTGCAGCGAAGTTTTCTGTTTTGCGCGCAAGCCGAGAAAGGCGTCCGAAACTTTCACGCCCGCTTGCTGCAGCGCCGTCCGCGCTTCGCCCAAGCGCACGGGATCGGTGTACACCTCCGCCGGCTGCCCGTAGTCGAGATCGATAACTCCATCGACCAGGGCGGCTTCGGTGAGTTCGTCTTCCGAACGCGTTTGAGGATCGATCTCCAGCACGCCCACCGGATCGAACATCCATCCGACGCTGCCGGTCTCTCCTAACGTTCCGCCGTTCTTGCTGAACAGAAACCGCAGCTCACCCGCCGTCCGATTGCGATTGTCGGTGGCCGCGTCGATCACGACGGCGAGGCCGTGCGGCCCGTACCCCTCGTAACGAATCTCGTGAATCTCCTTTTCGCCCGCACCGCCGGATGCGCGCGCGATTGCGCGTTTGATGTTGTCCTGCGGCATATTGTTCTCGCGCGCTTTTTCGACGGCCATCTTCAGCCGGTAATTGGCCTCGGGATCGGGCGAGCCCGACTTGGCGGCCAGAATGAGCTCTTTGCTCAATTTCGTGAAAAGCGCGCCCCGCTGCGCGTCGACTTTGCCCTTGCGCAGCTTGATGTTATGCCATTTGGAGTGCCCCGACATAGGCGCTTACCTTTGGCCTTGGGTCCGGACTGTCATCCCTAAATGATCCAGCGGGTGAGCCACATGCGGTGGCTCCAGTGGTCCCACGGAATGGGCACGGCCGCCAGAACCGGATAGAACCAAATGAACGCGCCCACCACTGCCGCGACGTAGCCCCACACCACGGCGCGGCTCAGCCATTTGCCGTCGGTGCTCGCCTCGCCAATCTGCCAAATGCGCTGCAAAACGATCACGTTGCATAGCACGATGATCGGAATGTCGACGTAAAAATGATAGATGAACGTGATGCGCGGCGAGCGCCACCAAGGCAGCCATTGCAGCAAGTACGCGATCACCAAGAGCGCATAGCCTTTGTTGCGTTCGCGCCACGCCAGAAAACCGACGACCGGCACGCACGCCAATCCCGGCCACAGAATAAACGGGTTGGGCAGCGACATGATCTCTGACACGCAACAGGCCGTTGACTGGGCAGCCGCGACGCCGGTGCGCGCATCGTTCCAATAATAGGCAATCGGGCGCAGATCGATCGGCCACGTCCAAAACGCCGACGCGTACGGATGGGTCGCCTTCAGCGTATCGTGATACATGAACATCGAGTACTGCCGGTAGATGAGATCGGTGAGGTTCTTTATCTCGATTTGGCGGATGAAATCGGGAACCCAAACCAGAGCGTAGACCGTCATGCTTAAGAAGAGCGTTGCGGCTATCGTGATATCCAAGCGAAATCCGTACGGATTACCCCACGCTTTCAGCTTGTCCGCGTTCCAATACCGCTGGGACCAGACGAACGCGATAACGACAAACGACACGCCGTAGGCCATCACGCCGTACCATTTGCTCGCGACCAGCGCTCCCAAAAGAATCGTGAAAACGATCAGCCACGCGCCGGCGTGGCGGCCTTCTTGCGTTTCGAGCTCGCTCGTCGTCACCAATCCGGGCGAATACGTCGCCGATCCCTCCGGAGTGAGATAGCGCACCGAACCATCGCGATCGTACTCAGCCTTCAAACCGTCCTGCGCGATCTGCAGGGTCTTTCCGCGAACGGTGCGGCCGTCGGGAGTTTCCAGCGTCGCCGCTCCGCTCTGACGCACCAGTCGCGAACCCTCCGCGTAAGATCCGAACTCGCCCGCGCGGGCGAAGAAGCGGGGCACGATGACCAAGCGCAGCAACAGATACAATCCGCACGCCAGATAGAACGACGTAACAACGAAGGCCGCGCGCGATTGGTGAAACGGCATCGTCGCGAGCGCGCCGAGCGCGAAGCCGCCGGCCAACGCGACGAGCGCGGAAATTCCGGCGCGCGAGAGCGTTTCGGGCTCGAAGGCCCGCAACGTCGACTGCGAAGCGATCCAGAACCGGTAGAACGCGTAGAGCGTGCCGAGCGCAAAAACGACGACGATGCCCTCGGGCGTGGCGATACGCGACTGAACGAAATGCATGCCGTCGGCGGTAAAAATGACTGCGGCGAACGATGCGAACAGCGTCGAGCGCGTTAGCCGCTTTGCAAAGATGTAGATCAGTACGATCGCGAACGCACCGAAGACGACGTCCAGAAACCGCCAGCCGTGCGCGTTGTCGCCGCCGAACAGCATCGTGGAAACGGTGATGATGAGCTTGGTCAACGGCGGGTGCGTATTCTCGTAAATATACTTATGCGAGAGATACTCTTCGGCCGCGCGTGCGAAGTAAATCTCGTCGAAGATCTTCTCCTTGGGAACCCAGTAGTTCACGTACGACAAAATAAACGAGACGACGCCGAACAGCGCGGCTAAGCCGTAGTCGAGCGGCCACATCATCCGCGCCAAACCTTCGCGCGGATCGAACCACGCTCGGGGTTTAAGGAGCGAAGGTTCGCTGCCGGCGGCGGCCTTTGCAACCGGTATCGCCTGCGGGGTCTGTCCCAAATAGATGTAGCCTAAGTAGAAAAACGCGAGCACGTTGAGGGCCGAGAGCGGGTGCGTAGACAGCGGCCACATGTCGCGCGGGTTCACGCCCGGGATACTTTGCACGACGACCGTAAGATACGTCAGCGAGTAGAATAGATTGACGAGCAGCGTAACCGAAAAAATCGCGGCCGCCCACGCGTAGCGTCTTGCAACAGGCGCGGCCGCAATGGTAAAGAGCAGTCCGTCGAAGAGGTAGCGCTCGTGCATACGCGTCGAGAGCATGAAGAACGCCAGCGTCGAGAGCGCCGCGGCCTCGACGAATGCCTCCTGCGTGCGCGCCTGCGCGTACCGCACTAAGATCAGCACGAGCGCGATGCCGGCCAGCACGACACCCCACAGATATTGCGGCCAAACGGCGATGAGCTGCGAGTCCGGCTGCCAAAACGGATGGACGATCGACCACAGATTGAACGCGTTGACGGAATTGACCGCGTAGACGTCTTTGCCGACTTCGTAGCGTTGATACAGCCACGACAGCGCGGCAACGGGATTGGCGGTGGGATGGAACGGCACCGTCAAGAGAAATGCGAACGCGATCGCAGCGATGATTCCAACGCCCGTCGCCATCAGGCGGCGCGTCCTCAACTCCGGCGAGACGAAAGCGAAGACGATAAACAGCGGAACGAGCGCTACCGCTTGCGGCTTGATCAGCAGCGAGTATGCCAGCAGCAGCCACGCGACGGGAATCCGCCAGGCAAAACCGTCGGGGAAATCGGCCGAGCGTAAAAGTAAATACGCCGCCGCCAATGCCAGCCCGGCAGCGACCGAATCGACTTGTCCCCATGAAGCCGAGATGAAGATCACAGCCGGATTGAAGGCGAAAAATGCAGCGGCTCCCAGAGCCCAGCGCTCCGAAGCGTAGCGCCGCACGAGCATGTAGAGCAGCACGGCGTCGGCGAGATCCATCAGGATCGCCGGCATCTTCACGAGCACGCGAAGCACGTCGAAATTCCCGTGCGGTGAAATTACCGAGTAGATGTGACCAACGATCCACAAGATGTAAAAATAGCCGGTCGGATAGTCTACGAATTTCGTCGAGGCGTAGAACTGCGACAGCGGATGCGTGGTCAGCGTCAGAGCCCACGCTTCGAACGAGTCGATGTCGTTTTTGAAACCTTGATCGCCGATGAAAAACAGCCGGACGATGAAGGCCGCCAGCAGCAGAAGTAAGAGGCGAGGACGCACCGCGGTCACGTCGATGCCAGTTCGAGCGAACTCAGGAGAAATTCCCGCACTTGCCTGACCGCGTGCCGCTCGACGACCGCGAGATGCCCGGCAGCGGCTTGATTGGCGGCGTCGCGCGCGCCGAGCTCATCGAGCGCGTCCACCACGGCACCGACCGCAGCGTTGTCGAGCGTTTCACCGCGAGCGTACGCGGCTGCGATACGGTCGCGTGCCGGCGAAGGCGGCTGAGCCAGCGCCCATACGACCGGAAAGGTCCACTTGCGCCGCGCGATGTCATTCCCGGAGACTTTTCCCGTCGCATCGAGCGTTCCCCAAATTCCCAGCACGTCGTCGCGAATTTGGAACGCCATTCCGAAAGCGCGGCCCAACTCGCGGTAGCGCAAGACCGCTTCGCCGTCACAGGGCGCGCATAACGCGCCCAGCTGCGAAGACGCGCCGAACAGTGCCGCGGTTTTCGCTTCGATCATCCGGCTGTACGCCGCCAGGTCCACTTCTCCGGCGCGCTCGTAGGCGAGATCCATGGACTGCCCATCGCACATCGTCGCATGCGCTTCGTGGAGCGCGCGAACCATGCGCAACACGCGTTCGTCGGAATGGTGCGCGATGCTGTTGGTGAGCACGAGAAAACTTATCGCGCACAGCGCATCGCCCGCATTGAGGGCTTGTGGAATGCCGTAGACCGCCCAAACCGTCCGGCGGCCGCGGCGCAACTCGTCGTTATCCTCGATATCGTCGTGCACCAGCGAGTAGTTGTGAAGAATCTCGATTGCTGCGGCCGCATCGAGCGCGTCTTCGATCGCTGCGCCCTGGGCGCCGGCCACGCAGAGCAGCAGACCCGGACGCAGCCGCTTGCCGCGTTTGGCCGGACCGTATTTTCCGAAACCGAAATGGTAGAGTAGCATATCGGAAATCTGCGGAGATCCCCGGTAGTCCCTGATCGCATCTTCGAGGCGGGCTTCAAAGAGATCAGGCTGGTTGACGGGCGAGCTCCTCCATGCGCTGCGCCACGTTGTCGACGAGCCAGCCCGGGGTCGACGCGCCCGACATAAGTCCGGCGGTGCGCACGCCGTGAAACCACCCTGCTTCCAATTCGTCCGGGCCCTCGATGTGATAAGATTTCGCGCCGTGGAGCTCGGAGAGCTCCGCAAGATGCTTGGTGTTAGCCGACGTCTTGCCGCCGACGACCACCATGACTTCGACTTCCTTTGAAAGCTCCAGCGCTTCCGTCTGGCGGTTGTTCGTATCGGTGCAGATCGTGTTGACGGCGCGGACCTCATAATACTTGGCAACGAGCGCACGCACGATATCCGTAAAGCGCTCGCGGGAATACGTTGACTGCACGACTACGCCAACGCGCGATCCGCGCGGGAGCTTCTCCACGTCTTCGATCGTTTCGATACACCAAGCGCCCGGCACGTGGCTGAGCGTGCCTTTGACTTCGGGATGATTGGGATCGCCGACGACGATGATCTTGTAACCGTCGGCTTTTAATTTCTCAGCCTGCACGTGAATCTTGGTTACCATCGGGCACGTCGCGTCGATGATCTCCAAGCCTTTTTCTTTCGCTTTTTCGTAGACGTCGACCGGCAGACCGTGGGCGCGAACGAAGAGCGCGCCCGTATCGACCTCATCGACGGAGGTGGCATTCTTCAGTCCGCGCTGCTCGAGGGATTCGACCATCTGCGGGTTGTGGACCACATGTCCCAGCGTCGTCACGGTTTCGCGCGCGTCGATCGCTTCTTCGGCCTTCTTCAGCGTGATGGCAACGCCGAAGCAAAAGCCTTGGACTTTCGCCTTCTTAATCTCCACCGGTGGTCTCCGGGAGCTCTCGAATTGCTTGCATCACCTGTTCGGTAAAGTTCGCCAACTCTTCCCGAGTCGCTTTCCGGCCATCCGGGAGGCTGAGGGGGGGACCGAAAATGACCTGAAAACGGTGGAACCGCAGCGGGTCCCGGGTACCCACGACCGCCGCCGGGACCACGACCGCCTTTCCTAAGGAAGCCAACAGCGCAACGCCTTCATGCGCCTGCACGGTTCCGTCGAGATTTCGCGTCCCCTCGGGGAAAATGCCGATGACATCGCCGCGGCGCAGCACCTCAACCGAACGGCGGACGGCCGCCATCGGCGTACCGGTGCGATCGACCGGATAGGCGCCGAAACCCGTGATGAGCGGTCCCAACACCGGGATTTTGAAAAGGCTGGCCTTGGCCATATACCGGATGCGTCGCGGACAGGCCGTTCCGAGCAGCGGGGGATCGAAATACGAGATGTGGTTGCACGCGACGATCACCGCACCCGCGGCCGGCACGTTCTGCGCGCCGAAGACTTGCATCCGCCACAGTTTGAAGATGACGCCCAGCGAGATTTTGGCGGCATCATAGGTCCAAGCGATCATTCCAGCAACGCGCAGATCTCGTCGACCACCTGATCGGCGGTGAGCGCGCTCGAATCGATCACGTGGGCGTCGGGCGACTTTCGCAGCGGCGAAATCTTCCGCGTTTCGTCTAAGCGATCGCGCTCTTCTATTTCTTGCGTCAGCTCGTGAGCGCTGACATCAACGCCGGCGCTCTCCAACTGGGCGCGACGGCGCCGCACGCGCGCAGCGACCGAAGCGGTCAGGAAAATCTTGCACGATGCTTTTGGGAGAACCACGGTGCCGATGTCGCGCCCGGCCATCACGACCGAGCCTTCGGCGGCGATCCGCCGCTGTTCGCGCACCATCGCCTCGCGCACCAGCGAATGAGCCGCGACAATTGAAACCACCGCCGTAACGACCGGAGATTCCAACGCGTCCTGCGTCAGCTCCGCGTCTTTCCAAAACACGCGAAAACCGTGCTGTGCTTCGCCGTCGAGGCTCACGCGGATCTGCTGATCGAAAAGACGCACGAGTGCGTTCTCGTTGTCCACGTCCGTCTGGGTTTGCAGCGCCGCATGAGCCAGTGCCCGGTACATCGCGCCGGTGTCCACGTACACCACGCCCAAACGCTGCGCGAGAAGACGCGCGACCGTCGTCTTTCCAGACGCGGCGGGACCGTCGATGGCGATCTGCAGATCCGCGGGCACGCCACCTCTCTTTTGCGCGAGGCCGGAGCGCGCCTCGCGCCTAACTGCGCAAACGTGGCAAAGGCGCGGTCCGTGTACTTCTGCTCGGCGTGCGGTTTCGAATCGCCGCGCTGGCTCGGCCGCTGCCCGCAGTGTGAAGCCTGGAACTCGTTCGACGAGCGTCCGATGCGCGTGACGCCGGCCCGATCGCGTCCAACTTCCCGCACATCGGAGACCGGTGGCCCGATTCCCCTGCGCGACGTCGATCGTTCCGCAACGACCCGATCGTCCACCGGCTTGCATGAATTCGACGCCGTCCTCGGCGGCGGCATCGTACCCGGGAGCGTCACATTAATCGGTGGGCCGCCCGGCGCGGGCAAGTCTACGCTGCTGTTGCAGATCGCAGCCAATCTCGCGGGCGAGAGCGGGCCGGTTGTCTACGTCTGCGGCGAGGAATCCGCCGCACAAGTACGTCTGCGCGCGGAGCGGCTCGCGCTCGGCGAACGCGAGATATTGGTATATCCTGAAACGAATCTGCGCGTCGTGCTCGACGCGATGGAAAAGCTGGCGCCGCGCGCGCTGATCATCGATTCAATTCAAACCGTCTGGCTCCCCGAAGCCGAGTCGTATGCGGGTAGTGTCACGCAAGTGCGGGACTGCGCGCAGGCCGCGATGGAGTTTTCGAAGCGCACGAGCTGCGCCACGTTCGTCGTGGGACACGTGACGAAAGACGGCGCGATCGCGGGACCACGCTTGCTCGAGCACTTGGTCGACACCGTTCTCTATTTCGAAGGCGACGTGAACAGCGATCACCGGATCCTCCGCGCATACAAAAATCGCTTCGGCAGCATCGACGAGATCTGCGTCTTCACAATGCGGCCCGACGGCCTGCACGAGGTGAGCAATCCGTCCGAACTCTTTCTTTCCGGCCGGCACGGCCGTCCGAGCGGTTCGTGCGTCGTGGCGGGGATCGTCGGTTCGCGTCCCGTGCTGATCGAAATTCAGGCGCTCGTCGGCGAAACGAGCTACGGAACGCCGCGGCGGCTTGCAAACAACGTCGATCAAGGAAGGCTCGCGATGATCATCGCGGTCCTCGAACGCCGCGTCGGCATGCAACTCGGCTCTCACGACGTCTACGCCTCGGTCGCCGGCGGATTGCGCGTGAACGAGCCGGCCGCCGACTTAGGCATTGCGCTGGCGATCGCGTCGTCGTTCCGCAACCGTCCGCTTCCGGCCGACGCCGCGGCGTTCGGAGAACTCGGACTATCGGGCGAAGTGCGCGCGGTCACCGCGTCCGCGCGACGGATTGCCGAAGCGAACAAACTCGGATATCGCACCCTCTTCACGCCACAGAATTGCAGAGACGTTGCGCAGGCTATCGAAGCGGCACTCGCGTGAGATGGCTTGAGTGCGTCCCGAATATCTCTGAAGGGCGCGACCTTGCCACTGTCGCGGCTTGCGCGGCGGCGGTTAACGATGCGGGAGCGTACGTCGTACACCAAACCAGCGATCCCGTGCACAACCGCAGCGTGCTCACCACCGTCGGATCCTACGAATCGCTTCGCGACGCGGCCGTCGCGCTGGCTGCGGTCACCGTCGAACGCATCGACTTGCGCAGCCACAGCGGCGTGCACCCCAGAATCGGCGCACTCGACGTGTTGCCGTTCATTCCGCTGCGCGGCGCGACCATGGACGATGCCGTCGCGCTCGCGCGTGAAACGGCCGCCGCCATCTGGCACCGCCTGCGCGTTCCTTCCTTCTTATATGGGGAAGCGGCGAGCACGCCGCTGCGCCGGAACCTCGCCGCCGTGCGCGAGGGCCAGTTCGAAGGCTTGGATGCGCGCTTCGAGTTGCCCGAGTGGAGTCCCGACTTCGGCGAGATTCCCAAGCACGCCAGCGCCGGAGCTATCGCGGTCGGTGCTCGGGACGTTCTGATCGCGTTCAACGTCGAGCTGGCGACCGGGGACCTAGCCATAGCCAAACGCATCGCCAAGCAGCTGCGGGAGCGCGACGGCGGATTTCGCACGCTCAAAGCTTTGGGCTTGCGGCTGCGCGACGACCTGGTGCAAATCTCCCTGAACGTCACGAATTACCGCGCTACTCCGCTTTATCGCATTGTCGAAACGATTCGCGCCATGGCAAGGCAAGCGGGGACGCAGGTCGTGCGCTCTGAACTGATCGGGTGTCTGCCCTTTGCCGCCGTCGAAGACAGCGCGCGCTATTATTTAGAAGCTTCCAACCCAGGAGACCGCCTGTGAACATACCTCATCCCAATCCTTTGACGACTGCGCAAGTCGAGAATCACCCGCTCGTTGACGATGTCAACGCTATGCACAACGAGCAGCTTTCGCCGATCGAACGAACCTGCCGCAGGATCGCAAACGCGACCGGTGCCCCGATCGCCCTTATGCTGGCGATCGTGGTTCAGTTCGTTTGGGTTGTGGTCGGCGTGACCACGCATTGGGATCCGTTCCCATTTATCTTCTTGCTGACGTGCTCGAACATCGCGCAGCTCATTCTGATCTTCGTCATCGCGGTCGCGCAGCGCCAACAGAGTCAGCATGACGAAATTCGAGCCGAAGCGGATCACGATTCAATTTCGCGGCTGCTCTACCACCAGCAATTGCAGGACCAAATCCTATTACGCTTGGCGGACCGCGCCGGCGTCGACGTCAGCGATCTGGCGCCGACGGTGCAAACGCTGCTCGCTGCCGCGACCGCCTGATGAAATTCTTCCTCGGTCTCGCGCTGGCAATTGGGCTGGCCGGGTTCGGCGCTGCGCACGCGCAAAGCGCCCGTGACGGCATCGGCGACAGCGGCATTTTCCAAACAAAACTCGCCAACGGCCTCAAAGTCATCGTCGTCGAAGATCACGCGGCGCCCGTCGCGCACACCTCGATGTGGTACCGGTTCGGCTCCTTAGACGAGACGCCGGGCAAGACCGGACTCTCGCACGCGCTCGAACACATGATGTTTCGCGGAACCGGTGCAATTTCGTCCGGCGGCCTCGACGATATCGTCGCGCGCCTCGGCGCGGAGATGAACGGTCAAACTGATTACGACTACACGCAATATCTCTTCGACATGCCGGCGGACCGCGTGGCCGTCGCGTTGCAGATTGAAGCCGACCGCATGCAGCACGCTGCGATCGCGCCGCAAGAATGGGCGGTCGAGCGCCGGGCGGTGCTCAACGAACTCGATGGAGACGACAGCTCACCGTTCTACAATCTTCTCTCGCGGGTTCGCGCGGCGGCTTACCCCGGATCGCCGGCCGGCAGAACGCCGGCGGGACTGAGAGCCGACGTCGCCGGAGCGAGCGCAGCCGATATCCGGCATTACTACGAAACCTGGTACGCGCCGGGCAATGCGGCCCTCGTCGTAGCGGGTGACGTGCATCACGCCGCGATCTTCGCGCTGGCCAACAAATATTTCGGAAGCATTCCGGCGCGCGCGGTTCCGGCGCACACGGCCGTCCGTCCGCATGCGGCTCAGGGACAGCGAGTCGAAGCGGAGTTTCCGTTTCCGTTTGAAGTCGTCGATCTCGCATACGCCGTTCCGGGCGACACGGAGCCCGGCGAACCGGCTATCAGTACGCTGGCTTCGCTGATTCCCAACGAACGCGGCCCCTTTTACCAGGCACTCGTCGAATCGAACATCGCGCTCGATCTTTCCGCCAACGCCGATACGCAATTGCATGGCGGGCTCATGCACGTGTTCGTGATCATGAACGGCGGACACAATGCCGCAGAGGCGGAGCAAGTTTTCCAGAGCGTGATGGACCGCGTCTTGCAAAACGGCTTCGATCCCGAACTCGTCGGCGCGGCCAAGCGCGCCACGATCGCCGAACGCACGTTTTCAGCGGACTCGATCGGCGGATACGGCGATCTGACGGGCTATACGTACGGAATCATCGGCGAACGCAACCGCGACGAGGACAAACGGCTGGCCGCCCTGACGCCGGCCGATCTGCTGAGCACCGCGAAAACCTATCTGGCGAAACCGACGGTCGTCGGACACCTGACGCCCAATGAAAAACCCGCGGCGAGAACGTCGCAAAAGACGGACGCGGCCAACTCCGACAATTTCAGCGGCCGCACGCCCAGCGGGCCGATCGTCGAGCCGCCCGCGATTCGGGCCGCGCTCGCGCAGCCGAGCACCGCTCGCAGCAAGCTCGCGCCGGTGCGCTTTACGCTGCCTAACGGCTTGACGGTTATCGTTCAGGAAAAGCACGACAGACCTACGATCTACGTCCGCGGCGAGATCGCTTCATCGCCGGGTTTTGCGCCCTCGGGACAGGAAGGCATCGCGCGTCTGGCCTCGGTGATGGCGCCTTTCGGAAGCGAGCACTACGATTTCACGCAACTCCGGAAAGTAACCGACGACATCGGCGCGTCGGTCGACCTCGGACAATCGTTTTCGGCACAAGGATACGCGCAAGACTTCGAAACGCTGTTGGGCGTGCTGGCCGACGGCGAAGAGCACCCCGCGTTCCCCGAGCACTGGCTCTCGCTGGAACGCGGGCAACTCGCCAACACCGTTCAAATGGAAGAGAGCGTTTCCGGCACGATGGTAACGCGGGCGTACCTGCAGAGTCTGCTCGCGCCCGGGGATCCGTCGCTGCGTTTTGCGACGCCGCTTTCGGTAGCGGCCATCACGCGCGCGGATTTGCTTGCATACGCACAAAGATATTGGCGCCCGGACCTCACGACGATCGCCATCGTCGGCGACGTTACCCCGGCGCGCGCGCGCAAAGCTGTCGAAGCGGCTTTCGGCGCGTGGACGAACGCCGGTCCCACGCCGGCGGTCACACTGCCCGCGATTCCGGCGGCGCATTCCGGCCACGATTACATCGGCACGGACGCTAATCAGGTCTTCATTCAGTTAGGGCAGCCCGCGGTCGCGCGCACCAGTCCCGACTACGACGCCTTTGAACTGCTGACGGAGATCATCGGCGGTCCGGGCTATTTCGAATCGCGCTTGTGGCAAGAACTCCGCCAAAAGCGGGGATTGGTCTACAGCGTCTCCAGCGAGATGAAAAGCGACAAGGATCGCGGCGACTTAGAGATCGACCTGAGCGCGTCGCCGGCGAACGTCGCGCCTTCGATCGCACTTGTGCGCGAGCAGCTCGATCGCTTGCGCACGCAACCGATCTCCGAATCCGAACTCGCCAGCGCCAAGCTGCGGCTGATTTCATCGGCACTGCTTTCGGAGGCATCGGCGGGCGGGCAGCTTTCACAGATTCTAAGCCTCGCTCAAAACGATCTGCCCGGCAACTATTTTTCGACGCTGCAGGCGCGCTACGCAAACATCACGCCTGCCGATATTCAGCGCGTGGCGCGCAAGTATCTACAGCCGGAACAATTGATTCAAATCTACGCCGGGCCCATGGGACCGTGGGCCGAGCATGCCATCTGAAATCGTAACCGTCGATCCCTCCACGGGAAAGACGCTCGAACGGTTTCCGTACATGACTCCGGGTGAAATCGACGCGCGTTTGGACGCGGGCGTTTCCGCGTACCGCACATGGCGTCGCGCATCGTTCGACGACCGCGCACGGCTGCTCCGTGCGCTCGCCAAAGGCTTGCGTGCGGAGCGGCAAACGCTGGCGGAAGCTGCCGTACGCGAGATGGGAAAGCCGATCGCGCAGGCGCTTGCCGAGGTCGAGAAGTGCGCGTGGTCTTGCGACTATTTTGCCGAACATTCCGGCGTACTGCTCGCCAGCCGGCCGGTGGAGAGCAATGCCTCGCGCAGCGTCGTCGCTTTTCGCCCACTCGGTATCATTTTCGCCATCATGCCGTGGAATTTTCCGTACTGGCAGGTCTTTCGCGCCGCCGCGCCCGCGCTGATGGCCGGAAATACCGTCGTGTTGAAACACGCGGATAGCACGACGCGCTGCGCGCTTGAGATCGAACGCATCTTCACCGAAGCCGGCGCGCCCGGCGGAGTGTTTTCTACCCTGCTCATCGAGAACGAAATTGCCGACGAGCGAATCTCGGACGACCGCATCGCGGCCGTCACGCTGACCGGCAGCGAGCGCGCCGGCGTCGCTGTTGCATCGGCTGCGGGCGCGGCACTCAAGAAGTGCGTGCTCGAACTCGGCGGATCCGATCCGTTTATCGTCTTGGCCGACGCCGACATGGATTTGGCCGTGGAGCTCGCGGTAAAAGCGCGCTTTCAAAACAACGGGCAAAGTTGCATCGCCGCTAAGCGTTTCATCGTCGAAGACGGGCTCTACGACCGGTTCGTGCACGACTTCGCTCAAGCGGCCGCGACACAGCGCGTTGGCGATCCGATGGATGCACAAACGCAGCTCGGCCCATGCGCGCGCCGCAACTTGCGCGATTCGCTCGACCGACAAATCGCAGAGACTGTTGCCGCCGGGGCGCGGATCGTTACCGGCGGAAAACCAATCGAACGTGACGGATTCTTCTTCGAACCGACGGTTGTGGCCGACGTCGCGAACGGCATGCCGATGTTTGAAGAAGAGACGTTTGGTCCGGCGGCCGCTGTCACGCGGGTGCGCGATGAAGCGCACGCCATCGAACTAGCAAACAACTCGACCTTCGGGCTGGGTGCCAACATTTGGACGCGTGACGTGAATCGCGCGGCGCGTATGGCCGCTCAGATCGAATCGGGCATGGTTTTCATCAACGGCATGGTCGCCAGCGATCCGCGTTTGCCGTTCGGCGGCGTCAAGCGCAGCGGCTATGGACGCGAATTATCCGAATTCGGCATCCATGAATTCGTTAACATTCAAACGGTGTGGATCGGCCCGCAGCATGAAGCCGGAGCAGAAGTATCTGAATAGACGTGGGCGGCCCAAAATAACTTGCGTGGCCGCAATCATTTTGCTGATCTCGGGCTGTTCACAGGAGCACATCACCCAACCAGATCGAGCAGTCAGCCTCTATGCGGTCCCGACCTGTGACCCTAACGGCGTGGAAACATGTCCCGCGAGTGTGGTCCGCGTTGGAAAATACGGGGAGGCTTGCAAGCTCATTGCGGCGCGCAAGGCCGGGCCGCCCAGCTATAAGGTAGTTGACGTGGGAAAAACCGGCATGCCCGACGTTACACCAGCGCAGGCTGCATTACTCCGCCGCATACGGCGCTTTCTACCGGTACCAGATTTACGTTTCGCGTTTGTTCACCCGGTTCTCGGTTTTGGACGTTTCATCGTGTTCGAAGCCAAGTACGGCCCCTGTCCTCAGCCGTTCGTCACGAACATGGTGCTCAATACCGGGGGCACGCGTCGCAACACATCCTATTCGCCCTGGACCGGGCGGCTTGGAGCAACCCCGGGCGATGTGGCGCCCACACCCGGGCCGTGGTGCCAGCCGCACCAAGGCGTCGAGCCGTGCTATCTCATGACGCCCATTCCCAACGTCACACGGGTGATGCAGTGTGACGAGTCGGGCCGGTCACCTTGCACGCAGGGGGTCGCCGTCGGGAGATTCGGCATCGCCTGCAGACTATATGAAGCCCCGGGTCACACCGGTTCGCCGAGCTATAATGTCGCCGATATCGGAAAACCTGGTGTCGTTGAGCTTTCATCTAGACAGGCCAAACTCGTGCAGCGTATTTACCGTTATGTCGAATCGGGCACGTTACGATTTGCGGTCGGCCCATTCGGACCGTCAGATCATCGGGCGCTCATCGTTTTCGACGCCGTTCGGAGTCCGTGCTATCTAGCAGTGCCCGGATACCGGGTTCTGAACGACGCGGACGGGAACATATACTATCAGCCCGGCGACGCCAATTTCGTTTATCCGGGCGACCTTGACGTCCCGGCAACGCCGGGTCCTTGGTGCAGCGCCGAACCTGGCGTAGCTCCGTGCGACTGACTATTTCGTCAGCATCTTGAACGCGTGATCCCAAGAGCCGGTGCGCATGCCATAGTGCACCCATACGATGCACATCGGCTCAAGGTACCGCGACTCTTCGATTCCGCCGAGGTCCGAAACCGCGCCTTGCCAGCCCAGCGATTCGATCAGCTGAGTCACCATCTTCTTAGCGCCGTCGTCGTTGCCGGCGATGAACATCGTCGGAGGCCCGCCCGGTAACTGCGGATCGACCATGAACTGATTGCCGATGATATTGAACGCTTTGACGACTCTTGAATCGGGCAGCCAGCGTTGCACTTCTTCGCCCGCTGAATTGTCGAAGCCAATCGAGAGCTCGGGCATCTTGCCCTCTTCGAACTTCAGCGGATTGGTACAATCGATGACAGGCTTGCCGGCGAAATTCGCTGGACCGGCAAGGTCGATCGCATGTTTGGTTCCGGCGAACAGCGTTGCGATCGCGACGACCTCACCGAATTTTGCGGCTTCTTCAAACGTACCGCCGCGGACACGGCCGTTCTGCTCGATGACAAACTCTTGTAACTTTTCCGGCTCGCGCGAGCCGATCATGACCTCGTGATTGCGCGACGCAAATCCGCGCGCGAGAGCCTTTCCAACATCGCCGCTACCAAGAATACCGATTTTCATCTCGTCCTACTTTCCAAGTGACAGGCTCGTCGTGAACGTCTGCATCGGGGGCGCTCTTGTGCAGAGGAGCCAGGCCACCACCTTGGCTGAGCGGGTTCGATTCCCGTCGCCTCCAACCGGTGGGTTTGCAACGCTTCCGGAACTTGGTAGAATAGCTTTGGTGGCCTGGCTATCTGCAAAGAGCCGGAAGCGCCCACGCAGGTGGGCGCTTCTTTATTTTACACTGCGACCTCATATTCGCGAAGCGCCGATTCGAGCGACGTTTTGCGATCGGTTGCTTCGCTGCGGGCACCGATAATCAACGCGCACGGCACGCCAAAACTACCCGCCGGAAAATCCTTCGGAATCGATCCCGGAATAACGACGGCGCGAGCGGGCACGCGACCTTTCGTCGTTACGGCTGCATTGCCGCGGACATCAACGATCGGTGTGCTCGCGGTAATCACGACGCCCGCGCCAAGAACCGCTTCGCGTTCGACGCGAACGCCTTCGACGATGATGCAGCGCGAACCGATGAATGCGCCGTCCTCGACGATCACCGGCTGCGCTTGCGGCGGCTCCAAGACGCCGCCGATGCCGACGCCGCCGGAGAGATGCACGTTTTTTCCGATCTGCGCGCACGAACCGACGGTCGCCCAGGTGTCGACCATCGTGCCTTCATCTACATAGGCGCCGATGTTCACGAAGCTCGGCATCAAAATGACATCGCGGCCCAGGAAGCTTCCGTATCGCGCGACGGCAGGCGGCACGCAGCGCACGCCGATCTTCTTAAAGTTACTTTTGAGCGGGACTTTGTCATAAAATTGCGGGCCGAAGCGCGAGCCAATCCATTCGCTGCGCCGGCGCTGGAAATACAAAAGAATCGCGCGCTTGACCCAAGCATGCGTCAGCCAGTCGCCACCCGCGGGTTCGCAGACCCGCAGCTCGCCGCGATCGAGCGCCTTGATAACGGCGTCGATCGCTTTCCCGGAGCGGCCTCGCGCGCGCTCGGGCTCGGCGGCCATCGCCTCGATTTCGCCCTGGAGTTCGGCCGGATCCACAGCGCCTCGCTTACGTCGCCCGCTTTACCCGCTCCCGCGAAGGTGGGGGCAGTGAGGGGTACAAAGGGAGCGAAGTGCCCAACACCCCTCAGGACGAGCAGCGCATCAACGCGATCCGTTTTCTATCGGTCGACGCCGTGCAGAAAGCGAATTCCGGTCACCCCGGCATGCCTTTGGGAGCGGCGGCCACGGCATTTACGCTGTGGACCAAGCACCTGCGCTTCAACCCGAAGGATCCGTCCTGGCTCAATCGCGATCGCTTCATTTTAAGCGCCGGCCACGGTTCGATGCTTCTCTACTCGCTGTTGTATTTGACCGGCTACGATCTGACGCTCGACGACATCAAGCACTTCCGGCAATTGGGGAGCAAGACGCCCGGGCATCCCGAGGCGCATCACACGCCGGGCGTTGAGGTAACGACGGGTCCGCTGGGCCAAGGCTTTGGAAATTCGGCCGGCTTTGCCATCGCCGAAGCGCATATGGGCGCGGTCTATAATCGCGACCAGCACATCATCGATCACTACACCTACGTGATGTGCAGCGACGGCGACATGATGGAAGGCGTCGCGTCGGAGGCCGCTTCGATGGCCGGACATCTCCAGCTTGGAAAACTGATTGCGCTCTATGACGACAACAAGGTTTCGCTCGCTGCGGCGACCGAAGTCTGCTTTACCGAAGATGTCGCCAAGCGCTTTGAGGCGTACGGCTGGCACACGCAGTACATCGATCTCGACGATGGCAACGACGTTGCCACCATCGATCGCGCCATCTCGGAAGCGAAAAGCGTTACGGGCAAGCCTTCGATGATCGTCATTCGCACGCACATCGGTTACGGCTCGCCAAAACAGGATTCGTTCAAGTCGCACGGAGAGCCGCTGGGCCCCGACGACGTCAAGCGCACCAAAGAAAACCTCGGCTGGCCGGTGGAACCGGATTTCTACGTTCCGGACGACGTCTTGAAATTCTATCGCGACGTTGGCGCGCGCGGCGGCGAACTGCAAACGCAGTGGCAGCGCACGTTTGACGAATGGAAATCGGCCAACGGCGATCTCGCGGCACAGCTCGCACGCACGCTAAAAAATCAGCCTCCGCAAGCGATTCCGTGGCCCGCGATCAATAAGGAGAACGGCGACAACATCGCGACCCGCGACACCGGCGGCCAAGTGATGAACGCGATCGCGGCGGCGCTGCCCGAACTCGTCGGCGGCTCCGCCGATTTGGATCCGTCCACGAAAACCTATCTCAAAGATTGCGGCGACTTTCAGCCCGAACAGTATGGCGGACGCAACATTCATTACGGCGTACGCGAGCACGCGATGGGCGCCATCAACAACGGTGTCGCGCTGCACGGCGGCCTGCTGCCTTTCGGCGCCACATTCCTGAACTTCTTGGATTACATGAAGGGCGCGGTGCGCCTCGCCGCGCTCGACACGAGCCGCTGTTACTATATCTTCACCCACGATTCGGTCTTCCTGGGCGAAGACGGGCCGACGCANNCCGACGCATCAGCCGATCGAGCACTTCGCCCACATGCGCGCCATTCCGAATTTGAAAATGATCCGCCCGGCGGATGCGCTCGAGACGCTCGAAGCGTGGAAAGTGATGATCGCGGCAACCGAAGGGCCTTGGGCGTTGGTGCTCAGCCGGCAAAAGCTTCCGTACCTGGGCGATCGCAGCGCCGCTGTCGCGCGGGGGGCTTACATCCTCAGCGACACGGACGGAACGCCCGATCTCATTTTCATCGCGACCGGCTCGGAAGTTTCGCTGGCCGCGCAAGCCGCAAAACTGCTCAACGATCGCGGGACCGCAACGCGCGTCGTCTCGATGCCGTGCTGGGAGCTGTTTGAAGACCAGCCGCAAGCCTACCGCGACCAAGTGCTTCCGCCCGACGTCACCGCCCGCATGTCTATCGAAGCTGCCGCCACTTTCGGCTGGGAGCGCTGGATTGGAACCCGGGGTTTCGCCTTCGGCATCGATCATTTCGGCACGTCGGCGCCGGCCGGGGACATAGCGAAAGAGTATGGCTTTACGCCCGAAAACATCGCTGCAATCGCGGCGCAAAAATTCGCACCGGTAAGAGGTTAAGGAGTCCATGAGCAACCAACTGGCACAACTGCTGGCAGCCGGACAAAGCGTCTGGCTCGACAATCTCCGGCGCGGAATGTTCGCCTCGGGCGAGCTGCAAGGCCTCATAGACAAAGGCCTGCGCGGAATGACTTCCAATCCGACGATTTTCGAAAAGGCGATCGGCAGCGGCAACGACTACGACGAGCAGTTGCGTTCGCTGATCGGCAAAGAGCGCGATGCCAGCGCCTTGTTCTGGGATCTCGCGGTTGACGACATTTGCAATGCGTGCAATCTCTTCCGGCCCGTGTACGACAGCTCGGGCGGGAACGACGGTTTCGTCAGCATCGAAGTTTCGCCGCTGATCGCACAAGATACCAAAGCAACCGTAACCATGGCCAAAGAGCTTTGGAAGCGCATCGATCGCCCGAATCTCATGGTAAAGATTCCGGGAACCAACGAAGGCGTCCCCGCGATCGAAGAGTGCGTCGCCGAAGGCATCAATATCAACGTGACGCTCATCTTCGCGATCGAGATGTATGAAAAGACGGCGCGCGCGTACGTGCGCGGGCTGCAGCGCCGCGTAAAAAAAGGCCTGCCGATCGACAAGCAGCGCTCGGTAAACAGCGTCTTCGTGAGCCGCATAGATACGCTGATCGACAAACTGTTGCAGGCACGCATCGACAAAGGCGAGACGCAGCTGCAGACGCTACTCGGCAAAACCGGCGTCGCTAATCTGAAACTCACGTATCAAAAATACTTAGAAATTTTCGAATCCGAAGAATGGGCGCCGCTCAAAGCCAGAGGCGGCGCCGAACAGCGTCCGCTGTGGGCTTCGACCTCCACCAAAAATCCGAAGTATCCCGACCTCATGTACGTCGAGCCTGTGATCGCGCGAAATACGGTCAACACCATGCCGCCGCAAACCCTCGACGCGGTGCTCGATCACGCCGTCGCCGCCCTGCGCGAGCGCTATGACCGTGTCAACGGTGGCTTCGGCGGCGCGCCGAAGTT
>PLED01000061.1 GCA_003136355.1 Vulcanimicrobiota bacterium
GGCGAGCTCGGCTACTACGTGGTCTCCGATGGCGGCAACCGTCCGTACCGCGTGCGCACGCGTCCGCCTTCTCTCTACAATCTGCAAGCGCTCAAGGGTCTCGCGCCCGGGAACCTTATCGCGGACCTCGTGGTCATTATCGGCTCGCTCGATCCGGTGTTCGGCGAGGTCGACCGATGNNTGCGCGCAAGTCGAGGGGGGCATGAGCGACTTCGACGCATTACGCGAGGAGCTCAAACCGCAGTGCGAGGCGATCGCCGCGCAGTACGAGCAGCCGCGCTCGGCGCTGTTGCCACTCGTGCATTTGTTTCAGTCGCGTGAAGGCTACGCGAGCGCCGATGCTATGCGCGCCGTTTCGGAGATGCTCGACCTCTCGCTTGCGGTGGTGGAATCAACCGTTTCGTTTTATACGCTTTTTTATCGCAAGCCCGTCGGGAAGTACATGCTGCAAGTCTGCCGCGGTCTGGCGTGCACGCTGAACGGTGCGGAAGATATCATGGCGTATTTTCGCGAGCAGCTCGGGATCGGCCACTTGGAAACGACCGATGACGGTTTGTTTTCGTACGAAGAAGTCGAGTGCTTGGCGGCGTGCGACCGCGCGACGTGCATGCAAGTGAATTTGAACTTCGTTTATGATCTGACTCCGGCGATGATCGACGACATGTTGGTTGCAATGCGCGCCGGCAAGTATGCAGTCGCACCGCTCCCTCAGACTCAAGCGCCGCCAAAGACATGGACGCTGCGTCAGGATATGCAAGTGTCGCGCGGCGAAAAATCCGCCGGCGCGCAAGATCAGTCCGAGCCGAATAACCCGGGCGGGCTCGATCGCGATGGCATCATCATGCTGGATCGGATCTTGTCCGACGAGGCGCGCTTCAAAGGACGGACCAAAGAGCGGCTCGCCAACATGGAACCCGCGATGGCGGAGGCGATCGAAGAGTAATGCCGGTCGTCAAAGTATTGACCGAAGGGATCGGCGAGGCCGACCTGCGCGATATCAAAGTCTATCGCGATCGCGGCGGATACACGCAGCTCAAGCGCGCGTTCACCGAAATGAAACCGGCCGACGTGCAGGCGATGAGCGACAAGTCCGGACTGCGCGGACGCGGCGGCGCCGGCTTTCCGACCGGGAAGAAGTGGTCGTTCTTGCCGGCCGACATACGGCCGCGCTATCTGGTCTGCAATTGCGACGAGGCCGAACCCGGCACATTCAAAGACCGCATGCTGCTCGAAGAGACGCCGCATCAGGTGATCGAGGGCATTTTACTTGGCGCATACGCGATCGAGTCGCATCACGCGTTCATTTATATACGCGGCGAATTCAAGCGCGGCTACGAGATTTTCATGGAAGCGCTCGCGCAGGCGCGCAAGGCGGGATTCGTCGGAAAGAATCTCTTCGGCAGCGGCTTCGATCTTGAGTTGACGGTGCATCGCGGCGCCGGCGCATATATTTGCGGCGAGGAGACCGCGCTGCTCAACTCGCTCGAAGGCAAGCGTGGCGAGCCGCGGCTCAAGCCGCCGTTTCCGGCGCTTCAGGGGCTCTACAGCAAACCGACGGTCGTGAACAACGTCGAGACGCTCGCCTATCTCATTCCGATTCTCGAACGGGGCCCCGAATGGTTTTCGTCGGTCGGCACCGAGCGCAGCAAAGGATATAAAGTCGTCTCGATTAGCGGCCACGTGCAGAAGCCCGGCAATTACGAAGTTGCGTTGGGTACGCCCGTGCGCGAGCTGATCGAGATCGCCGGCGGTTTACGGCCGGGACGAAAGCTCATGGCGATTCAACCCGGCGGCGGTTCGTCGGCATGTATATTCGAAGAGCAGCTCGATCTGCCATATGATTATGAGTCGCTGCAGAAGGCCGGCACGATGCTCGGTTCGGGCGCGATCGTGGTGATGGACGATACGACCGACTTCGTGCGCGCCGCGTTCAACCTCGTTCGGTTTTTCGCGCACGAATCGTGCGGCCAATGTACCCCGTGCCGCGAGGGCGGACACTGGCTCGAGCGCGTGCTCCATCGCTTTCTGGAAAATCGCGGGCTCAAATCCGACATCGATATGCTCGCACGCGTCAGCCACGAGATCACCGGCATCAATCTCTGCCCGCTCGGCGATTCGATCGAGCCGTTTTTGGCCTCGGTGCTCAAGCGCTTTCCCGAACAGTTCGAAGCGCGCGTCGCGCGCGAGACGGTGCGCGCGTGAACGAGCAGCAACTGGTAACCGTCACCATCGACGGCACGCAAGTGCAGGTTCCGAAAGGAACATGGCTTGTCGAAGCTGCGAAGCAGATAAAACGCGAGATTCCGGTCTATTGCTATCACCGCAAGATGGGGCCGGCGGGACTGTGCCGCATTTGCCTGGTCGAAATCGAAGGCATGCCGAAGCTGCAGATCGCCTGCAACACGGCGGTGACCGATGGCATGGTCGTGCACACACAAAGCGACAAAGCGTCCGACGGACGCCGCGCGGTTCTCGAGTTGTACTTGGTAAATCACCCGCTGGATTGTCCGATCTGCGACAAGGGCGGCGAGTGCGACCTGCAAGATTACGCGATGGCTTACGGTCAAGGGTATTCGCGCAGCGTCGATCCGAAGGTCAGTAAGCCCAAAGCGGTGGACTTGGGCCCGACGATCGTGCTCGACGAAGAGCGTTGCGTGGTTTGTCAGCGTTGCGTTCGTTTCGACGACATGATCGTCGGCGAACGCGAACTCGTCTTGAAAGATCGCGGCGTTCGCAACATCATCGCGACCGCGAATGGCGAGCCATACCGGCATAACTATACGGGGAACGTCACGGAGCTCTGTCCGGTTGGCGCGCTGACTTCGAAAACGTACCGTTTCAAGTCGCGCCCGTGGGATCTGCGACGCACAGAAACGACGTGTACGCAGTGCCCGGTCGGCTGCCAAATGCACGTGGACGTGCGCGTGGGCGTCGTGCAGCGGGCGATGTCGGTCGAAAATGACGACGCGATCAGCGATGGCTGGCTCTGCGACCGCGGGCGCTACAACGTGGGTTTTTACGATGATCCGGCGCGCGTTACGCAGCCGATGTACAAAAGCGACGGCCGCTGGGTGCAGATCGGCTGGGACGACGCACTCGATCTCTGGGCGACGGCAATTCGCGAGGCGTGCGCGGTCAATCCGGCATCGGTGGGCGTCGTCGGCGGCGGCCGCTTGACCAACGAAGAAGCGTTCTTGCTGCAGCATCTCTTTCGTGCAAAGGGCGTTGCGAATCTCGATTGGCGCGCCGGGCGTCAGCGCCAGGCCTCACCTGGGGGCAACGGCGGAACGCTCGTGGATCTGGAAAGCTGCGACGCCGTTGTGATCATCGGTGAATCGCCGGCCGAGCGCGCGCCAATCATGGATTTGCGCATCCGAAAAGCGGCACTGCAAAAAGGCGCCAAAGTTATTCGCATCGCGTCGGCCGAGCGCGCCTACCCCACGCCGATTCCTTCGATCGATGTGGCGACCGTCGCAGAAGCGATAAAGGCTTTGCCGAAAGACCCCAAGCGCATCGCGATCGTCTGGGATGGCTGCGACGGCGAACTCGCGGCGTCGCTGCTGGAAAGACTTCCCGCCGGCGCGGAAATTCTGACCTACGTGACCGGCGAGCAGCCGAACGCGCGCGGAGCCGAAGCGATGGGCATGCTGCCGTTTGGCAAACCCGGCTACGGCAAGGTCGAGTCGGGGCTGGGGTCGACGGAAATGTTCGCCGCGGCGCGCGATGGGAAGCTCGCGGTGCTTTCGATCTTTGGAGCCAACCCGGCCCTCTATCGCGCGGATTTCGCGCCCGCGTCATTTACGGTGGTCAGCGATCTCTTCATGACCGAAACCGCGCAGCTCGCGGATTTAGTGCTTCCGGCGAAGGGACCGTTCGAAAAAACCGGCACGACGACAAACATGACGGGCGACGTGCTGCCGGTGAATGCGGCGCACTCGCTCGAAACGCCCGCCGATGCGCTAAGCGATCTCGAAATGATCGTCGCGCTAGCGGAAAAACTCGGCGTCGATCTTCCGGTGGCGGAAGAAGTAGACGCCGCGGTGCTTCGGCACTTGGCGAAGGCGCCGGAAGATTTCACCCTCGGCGACGCCCGCTTTGTCATGGTGAGCCCGTCGAACCACCCCGAGCAGCGCAAGGCGCGTGCCGAGGGGCCTACCTTGAAAGTTGTTGTGCAAACGCGTATCTTCGCGGGCGGCGGCACGAGCGCGCACGATGCGCGCATCGCGGAACTCTGTCCGCTCCCCGCAGCGGCGCTTTCACCCGAAGACGCTGCTGAGCTTGGCGTGAGCACCGGTGATTACGTCGATCTTGCGCCCCTCGACAGAGGCGCCGACGGCGCCTTGCTCGGGGTGGTTCGACAAGCTCACCATGACAATAATAATGACAACGTCTTGCACGACTTGTTGGTCGAGGTGCGCGACGGAATGCCGCGTGGAATCATCGCGCTGATCGGCGGTTTGTCCGACAGCCCTGCGAGCAGCTTTGACGGCGCGAGCGTCAGCGTAACAAACATGCGGCACACTCCGCAGGAAGCTTCCGAACCAATAGGTGCGCCGGCGTGAACGGCTTTCTAACGCCGCAGTCCTCGATCTGGTGGATGGTGCTTATCAAATGCGCCGTGCTGCTGCTTATCGTGATCACGACGTTCGCATACGCGATGCTTGCCGAGCGCAAGGTCATGGGATGGATGCAGTTGCGTCCCGGGCCCAACCGCGTCGGGCCGTGGGGATTGCTTCAGCCGGCCGTCGACGCCGTCAAGCTTATATTGAAGGAAGACCTGACGCCGAAGACCGCCGATCCGCTCATCTACCGCTTGGCGCCGTTCATTTCGCTCGTGACTGCGCTTGCGGTTTATGCCGTCATCCCGTTCTCAGAACCCAGTCCCGGCAACGTGTGGGCGGTCGGCGACGTAAACGCCGGTATCCTATTGATTCTTGCCATGACGTCGATCGGCGTCTACGGCATTTCGCTCGGCGGCTGGGCTTCGGGCTCAAAATATCCGCTGCTCGGCAGCGTGCGCTCCACCGCGCAGCTCGTCAGTTACGAACTTGCGATGGGAATGTCACTGGTCGGCGTGCTGATCCTGGCGGGGACGACGTCGCTGGTCGGCATCGTCAATAGCCAAGCCAAGCTGTGGTTCTTCATTCCGCAGATCGTCGGCTTCATTATTTACGTGATCACGGCGGTGGCCGAAACCAATCGCGCGCCATTTGACCTGGTCGAAGCCGATGCCGAACTCGTTGGCGGTTTCAATACCGAATATTCCGGGCTTCGTTTCGGCCTGTTCTTCATCGCCGAGTATATCAACATGCTGACGGTGTCATGCATCGCGACGCTGCTCTTCTTGGGCGGCTGGAATGCGGTCGCGGGTTTGACGATCGTTCCCGGCATCATATGGTTCTTGTTGAAAGTGGCGTTCTTCATGTTCGCGTACATCTGGCTGCGTTCGACCTTCCCGCGGATCCGGTACGACCGCTTGATGGCCTTCGGCTGGAAAGTGCTGCTGCCAGCCGCGACGCTCAATCTGATCGCAACGGCGGCCTACGTGGCGGTGCGCGGATGAGCCGCAGCCGCAAAAATCTCTACAACGTCGGTGCGCTGCTGGCCGGACTGGGCGTGACGTTCAAGTTCATGTTCAAGCGCAAGCCGACGATTCAATATCCGTCGCGTAAGAAGAAGCACGCGCCGCGCTTCCACGGCTTGCACGAACTGCGTCGCTACGGTGACGGCAAAGAGCGCTGCATCGGCTGTGAACTCTGCTCGAGCGTCTGCCCGGCCAACGCCATCACCGTCATCGGCGCGGAAAACTCGCCGGCCGACCGCCGTTCTCCCGGTGAGCGCTACGCCGCGCGTTATGAAATCGACGAACTGCGCTGTATTTTCTGCGGCATGTGCGAGGAAGCATGTCCGACCGACGCGATCGTGCTCACGCCGCGGTTCGAGATGTCCGATTACCGCCGCGGGTCGTTCATCTATTCAAAAGATCGTTTGCTCGTGCCGCCCGAAGCCGGCACCGGTTTGGCGCCGGACGATCGTCCCAATGGCATTCCGTCCGACCTCGGCCGCGTGGCGGAGATCAAATCCACCGTCGATACCGGCGAAGGGTACGACGCCACCTGGCGCGGCACGATTCTCAAGACGCAAACCAAAGGCTTGGCCGAATGACGGTTGCGTTCTGGATCTTGGCGATGCTGCTGATCGCATCGGCAATTTTCGTGATCACGGCGCAGAAACCGGTGCACAGCGTCGCCGGCCTGCTCGCGCATTTTCTGTTTCTCGCGATTACGTACTTCATGCTCTCGGCGGAATTCCTCGCCGTGATTCAACTGATCGTCTACAGCGGCGCGATTCTGATGCTGTTCGTCTTCGTCATCGCGTTGCTATCGAGCGGCGTCATGCCATTTTCCGCCGGACCCGATCGCCTCCCAAAAATCGCGGCGCCGGCAATCGTCGTCATCGCGGTTCTCTTAGGTTTCGTCGCTTACGCGGTCTCGCGCGAACCCGCCGTCACTCCGACGCTGCGCGGAATTGCTTCCGGACCGGTCGGAACGGCCGGCGTCTTCGGCTCGGTCGCGGATTTCGGACACGCGCTTTTCACACTCAACCTGCTGCCGTTTGAAATCACCGCGTTCATTCTCATGGTCGCCGTGGTCGGCGTGATCTTGCTGGCCGGGGATCAGGTGCCGTACGTGCCGACGCGCCGCCGCGCGCGGCTGGTTGAACGCGACATGCGCGAAGCGATCGTGCGCGCCGGAGAAGAGTAGTGCACGAAAATCTCTTGCCGGTAGCGCTAGGGAATTACGTCGCGCTTTCGTCGGTCATTTTCTTCATCGGCGTCGCGGGCGTGGTGTTGCGCCGCAACCCGCTCATTATGCTGATGAGCATCGAACTAATGTGGAACGCAGCGAACCTGCTCTTTCTGGCATTCGCTCGCGCCTGGCTCAACAATGCCGGTCATATTTTCGCGTTTCTGGTCATTACCGTTGCCGCTGCTGAAGCAGCGATCGGTCTGGCCATTGTGGTGCTCGTCTTCCGGAGCCGCGCCAACGTCGACGTCGACGAGATCGCGCTGATGAAGGGCTGATGGGCGTCGCCGGCACGTATCCCTTGCTGTTCGCGATTTGGCTCGTGCCGTTAGCCGGCGCGATCGTCAACTGGGCGTTCGGCCCCCAGTTGAAGCGAGCCGCGGGCGTCGTTGGATGCGTAGCGCTCGGCGCCCCGTTCGTTGCGACACTCTTGTCGTGGAGCATTGCTACGCAGAGTAGTGGCGCAGTCACTGGCGCGCAACAGCACTTGCTCTCGTGGATGCCAGGTTTTGATTTTGGGTTGCTGCTCGATCCGCTCTCGCTGATCTGGGCGCTGATCATTACAGGCGTCGGCTTTTTGATTCACGTGTATTCGGTGGGTTACATGTGGTCGGATACGGCGATCGCGCGATTTTTCGCCTACATGAATTTCTTCGTCTTCGCGATGCTCACGCTGGTGTTGTCGGACAACTTCGTCGGGCTGCTCGTCGGTTGGGGGCTCGTCGGCTTAGCTTCGTACTTCCTGATCGGCTTCTGGTTCTTTAAACCGACCGCAGTGGCAGCGGCGCGCAAGGCGTTCGTCATCAACGTTGTGGGCGACGTCGCGATCATGTTCGCGATCTTCCTGATGTTCGCGAAGCTCGGATCCACCAGCTTTGCAACGGTCTTCGCGCACGTGCCCGCGCTCGGGAATTGGCTCTTCTTGACGTGCCTCTTCCTATTCATCGGCGCGGCCGCGAAGTCGGCGCAGATACCGCTGCATACGTGGCTTCCCGACGCGATGGAGGGTCCGACGCCCGTCTCGGCCTTGATCCATGCTGCCACAATGGTCACGGCCGGCGTTTATCTCGTCGCGCGTTGCTGGCCGCTCTGGAGTGCATCGCACGACGCGCAGCTGCTCGTGGGAACGATCGGCGGCTTGACTGCACTCGCCGGCGCTCTTCTCGGCATCGCTCAGTGGGACATCAAACGCATTCTCGCCTATTCGACCATGTCGCAAATTGGTTACATGATCATGGGCGTCGGCGTGACGGCCTATCAAGCCGGCGTGGCGCATTTTTTCACGCACGCGTTCTTTAAGGCGTGTTTATTCTTAGGCGCGGGCATCGTCATCCACGAACTCTCCGACGAACAAGACATCCGGCGCATGGGCGGCATGCGCTCGCGCGCGCCGGTTGCGTTTTTCGCGATGTTTGCAGCGGTGCTGGCAATTAGCGGATTTCCGGGCTTCGCCGGTTTCTTCAGCAAGGACGCAGTCATATTCGGCGCGCTCGAACATGGCCACCCGTGGCTGTACGTGGTCGGAATCGTCACCGCCGGGATCACCGCCTACTATATGTTCCGGCTTTTTTTCGTGACGTTCTTCGGAACGTACCGCGGCGATTTGGATCCGGCGCAGTTGGGCGTAACCAGCCCGAGCGCACCGGCCGCCCACGAACCCGCGCACGGCGAAACCCACGCTCCCGCGTGGCTGATGGCCGCGCCCGTTGCCATTCTCGGCGTCTTCTCGGTGATCGCCGGATACGTGATGATCGGAGCGAACTCGCCCTGGAACCGCTTATTCGCGCTTACGTTTCCCGCTGAAAATCTGCCGGCGCCGGCCCTAAGCGAAGGCTGGACGACGGCAATACTGTTCGTTGTGATGGCGGCCGGCATCGCGATTGCCTACCTGCGGTATGCAACGCCTGTCGCACTGGCCGACGCGCCCGCGCGGCTGCGCGCGGAATCGCAACGCCTGCCCGCGCCGCTGGTGAAGCTGTTCTACTTCGACGAAGTTATCGATTGGGTGCTCGTCAAGCCGTCGCTGGCCCTTGGAAGATTTTTCGGCAGCATTTTCGATCCCGACGTGATCGATGGTGCGGTGCGCGGCCTGGTGCGATTCAATACCGGCCTGGGCGCGCTCGTGCGCGGCGCGCAAACCGGGCTGCTGCGTTCTTACGCGCTGGTCATCGTCTTCGGCGCGGCGCTGTTCGCCGTCTACTACGCGCTCCAGGGAGCCGCGCACTAATGGTGCTGCTGCTGATTCTGTTGCCGATTGCCGCGGGCGCTTTGCTTTTTGCGCTGCCGCGCGGCGAACGCTTGTGGAGTCGCGTCATCGGCTGCGTGGTAGCAGCGGCGACATTTGCGCTTCCGCTGCTCGATCCGAACGGCGGTGCGTTCTCGGCGCGCTGGCTCTCGCGTCCGTTCACCGCGTCGCTCCATTTTTCGTGGAGCGGCGTTTCGTTGTGGCTCGTACTGCTGCTCGCGCTCTGCACGTTCTGCGCAATTCTGGCGACCAGCGCCGTTCAGAGCCGCACGATGGTCGCCCTGCTGCTGATGCTCGAAGGCAGCATGATGGGCGTCTTTACGGCGCGCGATATCCTCGCATTCGCGCTCTTTTGGGATCTGATGCTGATCCCGCCGTTCTTCGCGCTGATCGAATGGGCGCCGCATCGCGAAACCGCGTGGCGTTTCCTGATCTATAATTTCTCGGGTGGTTTAACACTTCTGCTGGCGACGGCCGCGTTCGGCATACTGAGCGGCTCGACCGACGTCATCGGAACGACGCACCAGTTCGCCGGGTCGTGGGCGCCCTGGATTTTCGCCGGCTTCGCTTTTGCATTCGCCGTAAAGACGCCGCTGTGGCCGCTGCACACGTGGATGCCGGCGACCTACGCCGACCTGCCGCCGCCGATGGTCGCGGTCGTGAGCGCGGTCCAATCCAAAGCCGGTCTGTACGGCTTCATCGCGATCGGGATGGCGTTCTTGCCCGATTATATGAAGCAATACGCCGGGATCTTTATCGTCTTGGGTGCGATCTCGCTGCTCTACGGTGCGTTGGTCGCGTTGATGCAGACCGATGCCAAGCGCGTAGTTGCGTATTCGTCGCTCTCGCATTTGGGTCTGATCGTCGTCGCGATCTTTGCGTTCAATGCCGTCGCCTTGCAAGGTGCGGTCGTCTACATCGTCGCGCACGGA
>PLED01000056.1 GCA_003136355.1 Vulcanimicrobiota bacterium
TCGCGGCCGCTCTCTTGGCTTTCCCCTTAGCGGCGCCCGCGGCGCCGACGCCCGCCCCAATGCCGTCGCCGAAGCTGCCTGCAAAACCGCTGCACGTCGAATTGCAGGTCGAGGTGAACAAGCTTGGCCAAGTCGTACGCGTCCTGCACGGGAGTCTTTCGGGCGACGGACCCTTCGACACGATGGCGATGGGCAACGCGCTGCAGATGTGGATTCGCGATCAGCGTGGCAAAACGATCACGGCGGTTGTCGGACTCTATAAAGTGCACTACGACTACGATCCAAAAACTCAAAAAGTGAAACGGACGTTCGCGCTGTTCAAACGCGGCGGCAATTGGGCCAACGAGCCGGGTGCGGCCACCAAGATCGTTTCGGATGCCAAAAAAGAAGCGGAAGCCACCGCTGCCGCGATCGCAAAGTTGAAAGCGGATCAGCAAAAAAAAGCGGCGGAAAACCCGAATCTTCCGGACATCAACGCCGCTCTCAAGAAATCGCGGGCAACGGCTACGCCCTCACCGCACCCGTAAGCCGTAGGTGCGCTACGTAACCTTCGAACACGAGGGGCGTCTTCGTCCCGGTTACCTTGAGGGCGACCGGGTCGGCTCGATCGATTGCAGCACGCTGCTCGAGTACATCGCGCTGCCGCCGGATGCGCGCGAGCAGCGGCGCCTTCAAGAGTTTCACCCGCTATCGAGCGTTACACTCGCCGCGCCTGTTCGCCCAAACAAAAATATTTTTTGCGTCGGCCGGAATTATTTGGATCACGCGCTAGAAGTTTCGCAGCAGAGCGGCCGCGAGTTGAAACTGCCGGACGTGCCGACGTTCTTCACGAAAGCTCCGACCGCGATCGCGTCGCCTGGACAGACGCTCGAGTTTTCATCGAAGGTTTCGAGCGAGTACGATTGGGAAGCGGAGCTGGCCGTCGTTATCGGATCGCGCGTGAAGGACGTCAGCGAGGCCGATGCCCTCGGCGCCGTTTTTGGATACACGTGCTTCAACGACCTGACCGCGCGCGATGTGCAGCGCGCGCACGTGCAATGGTTTAAAGGAAAGAGTTTGGACTCGGCGGCGCCGATGGGACCGTGGGTCGTTTCTGCGGACGAACTTGGTAATGCTCAAGCCCTCGCGATCGCGCTGCGCGTCAACGGCGTGGAGAAACAGCGCAGCACAACGGCTAACATGATTTTTTCGCTGCCGGTACTCATCGCGTCGCTCAGCAAGGGCATGACGCTCGAGCCCGGCGACGTTATTGCAACCGGCACGCCCGAGGGCGTCGGCTTCGCGCGCAAGCCGCCGGAGTTTCTTCGCGACGGCGACGACGTCGAAGTCGAGATCGAAAAGATTGGTGTCTTGCGCAACCGCATTCGCGTCATCTAAAGCGAAGGTTTGTGGTCCCCGGGATGGAAACGGACGGCCCGATGAAGATCGCCGTGCTGCGCGAATCCGCGCCCAACGAAACGCGCGTCGCGCTGGTTCCCGAAACCGTCGCCAAGCTCGTGAAGAACGGTATGACCGTGCAGATCGAACGCGGCGCCGGCGAGCGCGCCGCCTTCCCCGACGACCTCTATACGAAGGCCGGAGCGTCCGTCGCCGACCGCACGCAAACGTTGGACGGCGCCGACCTCGTGCTGTGCGTCGGACGACCCGACGATGCGGTGCTGACCGCCATGCCCAAGAAAGCCGCACTGCTCGGTTTGCTCGCACCGCTCGGCGATGCCGATTACGTGCGGCATTTAGCAGGCGCCGGCATAACCGCGCTTTCGATGGACGCAATTCCGCGCATCACGCGCGCGCAGGCCATGGATGCGCTCAGTTCGCAAAGCAATATCGCCGGATATAAAGCCGTGCTGCTTGCCGCATCCGAACTTCCGAAGTTTTTTCCGATGCTCACGACGGCAGCGGGTACCATCCGGCCCGCGAAAGTTTTGATCCTCGGCGCGGGCGTCGCCGGACTGCAAGCGATTGCGACGGCGCGCCGGCTTGGCGCGGTCGTCAGCGCGTACGACACGCGCGCGGTTGTTAAAGAACAGGTGCAGAGTTTGGGCGCGACATTTTTGGAATTCGATCTCGGCGCCGACGCGGAAGGCGCGGGCGGGTACGCCAAGGAGTTGACCCCTGAGCAGATTCAAAAGCAGCGCCAATTCATGGTGGATCACATCGGCGCGTCCGACGTCGTGATCACGACTGCGCTGGTTCCCGGACGCCGCGCGCCGCTGCTCATCACCGAGGAGGCCGTTGCTGCGATGGGTCCCGGTTCGGTGATCGTCGATCTCGCGGCCGAGCAGGGCGGCAACACGCCGCTGACCAAGGCGGGCGAAGTCATCGAGGTCCATGGCGTGACCATCATGGGCTACACCAATCTCGCGGGGCGGCTGGCGGTCGACGCCTCCTCGCTCTATGCCCGCAACCTGTTCAACTTCGTCTCGCTTATCGTCGACAAGAAAACCGGCGCGCTGGCGCTCAACTGGGACGACGAGATCGTCAAAGGTACGTTGCTGACCCGCGACGGCGCTATCGTGCATCCGAATTTCATGCCGAAGACAGCGGCCTAGGGGAGAACGACATGGAGCACCTCGCCAATGCGGTCGATCCCTTCGTGTTCCGGCTGTCGATCTTCGTGCTCGCCGTGTTCGTCGGCTACTACGTGGTCTGGTCGGTGACACCGGCTTTGCACACGCCGCTGATGTCGGTCACCAACGCGATCTCCTCGGTGATCGTGGTCGGCGCGCTGCTCGCAGTCGGCGTCGAGCTCATC
>PLED01000037.1 GCA_003136355.1 Vulcanimicrobiota bacterium
TCTGTGGCCGTTCAACGACGAGGACTTGGCCCGCGCCGCGGCGGCCTCGGCCATTCCGCTGATCTCGGCGGTGGGGCACGAGACGGACACCACCTTGATCGATTTCGTCTCCGATCGCCGAGCGCCCACGCCCACGGCGGCGGCGGAGATCGCGACGCCGGTGATCGCCGAACTCGCCGCGGCCCTGGCCGACTATCAGCGCCGCATGATCCAGTGCGGCGCGCGGGCGATCGACCACCGCCGCGCCCGCCTCGCCGCCGCCGGGCGTTGAAAACGGACCTTGCGGTGAAATCGTCGATACGGCGTGTTTGTATATCAGGTGCGTCTTGCGCTCGTATTCGATCAGTATCGTGAACGGATCGAAACCTTTGACGACTCCGCGCAATTGGAAACCGTTGACCAAATAAATTGTCACGGCAACGCCCTGCCGCCGAACTTCAGCAAGGTAAGTATCCTGAAGACTACCGGGCATAAATCACGCTTCAACCCACTGCAGACTTTCCCTTGCCAGCCGTTCGGCGTCCGCGGGCAATGCCTGCACGGTTTCCGGCTCGCTGCGAAACCACGTCGTCTGCCTTTTTGCGTAGCGCCGGGTGGCGCGCATCAATAATTCGCGCAATTCGCCGAGCGTGATCCATCCTCGCGCATATGCAAGAGCTTGCGGGTAGCCGACGGCTGTTGCGGATATTGCATCCTCGCCGATGCGCTCGGCTTCTTCCACGAACCCGGCCTGCAGCATCGCATCCGTCCGCCGGGCAATGCGCTCCCGCAGCACGTTTTCGTCAACGGTGAGAAAGATTTTGAGGAACGGGATGCCGGCCGAACGCAGCGACGTAATTCGCCCTTCGCGACCTCCCGAGTGCGGCGCGAGCGCGACTTCCAACGCGCGCAATACCCGGTAGGAATCTTGCGGGTGAATCGCTGCCGCGCGCGCGCGATCGCGTACGCCGAGCCAGGCGTGCAAGAACTCAGCATCGTGCAGGCGCGCTTCGCGAACGAGCCGCTCGCGTACCGCTTCATCGTATTGCGGAGCCAACTCCACGGCGCCGCTCAGCGCCCGAACGTAGAATCCGGTTCCTCCAACGACGATAGCGCGTTTGCCACGCGCGTGAATCTGCGCGATGGCGGCGACGGCGTCGGCAGAATAACGCGCAGCGGAATACCGCTCGGCGGGATCGAGAAATCCGAAGAGATGATGCGGCGCCGCCGCAAACTGCTGTGGCGTAGGGGATGCCGTGCCGACCGGCATACCGCGATAAATTTGACGCGAGTCGGCGTTGACGATTTCGGCATCGAACTTCCGCGCGAGATCGATCGCGAGTCCCGTTTTTCCCGATGCGGTCGGTCCGGCGATCACTAGGACGCCGGATGCTCCGCTCACCGTTTGAAGAGCCGCGCGATGCCGCCCGGTTCGATGCGGACAATGGTCGGGCGCCCGTGCGGGCAGTGCATCGGATTTTCGCAGACCTGCAGGCGGTCGAGCAGCGTCGTCATCTCCGAAAGATCGAGCCGCTCGCCGGCGCGCGTCACCGAATGGCATGCCAGCGATGCCCAGACGCGTTCGCGGACGTCGCGCTCTTTCGCGCCCGCATTCACGTCGTCCAGAAAACCGGCAACGTCGAACGCGCGTGCGCCGTAACCGGCGGGCGTCGCAATGATGCGGTAGCTGCGATCGCCGAAGTTTTCTATCTCGAGCCCGCCCTCGCGCAAAGGTTCGAGAACGCGCTCGAGCGCGGCCACCCGATCGCCGCTGAGTTCGAACGCGAACGGGACCAGCAGCGGCTCGGCCGGGGCGGTTGCCGCGTTAGCGGCAGCGACAATGCGCTCGTACGCGATGCGTTCGTGCGCCGCATGCTGATCGACCAGCACGATCGCGCTGCCGTCGGTCGCGAGGATGTAGGTACGGTCGATTTGCGCGAGCACGCGCAGTCCGCTTTGCGCGCCCGTTTCCGACGGATCGTCGGCCGGAACGCGCTCGAAGAGTGTTTGTAAGTGCGCGAGGCTAGCGTCGATGCTCTCGGGTGCCGCCGATACGGTAACCGAATCACCGAAGCGCTGCGCGGCGTGGTTACGCAGCGTGACCGATATCGCGCGTTTCACGGTGTCGGCCACTTGGTGGCCGAAGCGCAGGCGCACATCGCTTTTGGTCGGGTGAATATTCGGATCCACATGGTCGGGCGGCAGCTGCAAGAACAGCACGCCGTACGGCTGCCGACCCGTCATCGCGAAGGTCGCGTAGCCGGCAGTCCATGCGCCGGCCAGCAGGGTACTGCGCAGCAGGCGCCCGTTCACGAAGAGGATTTGCATGCGCCGGTCGGCGCGATCGTTCCCGGGTGTGCTGATGAAACCGGAAAGCGATCCGTGCATGCTGCGCGCGGCCTCGCCGCCGATCGGAATCAGCGATTGCGCAGCGCCCTTTCCAAACACCATCGCTAGGCGAGCTTTCTCGTCGTCGACGGCGGGCATGACCCAAACTTCCTTGCCGTCGTGACGCAGCGCGAACGTGACGCGCGGATAGCCGAGCGCGAAGGTCGAGAGCCAGCCCGAAATGCGCGTCAGCTCGGCTGCAGGCGACTTCAAATATTCGCGGCGCACCGGCACGTTGCCGAAAAGGTCGCGCGCGCGCACGATGGTTCCGACGGGCGCCGCCGCCTTCTCGATCCCGCTGACCTCTTCCGCATGCGCGGTCACGCGCGCTCCGACGTCGCTTTCGATCCCGCGCGAAAGAATTTCTACGCGCGAAACGGCCGCAATGCTTGCCAGACCTTCGCCGCGGAATCCGAGGGTCGCAATCGATTCGAGATCCGTGGCGCGGATGAGTTTGCTGGTCGCATGCCTTCTTACCGCCAACGCCAGGTCCGACGGCTCGATGCCGCCGCCGTCGTCGGCGACCTCAATCGCGGCAATGCCGCCTTCTTCCAGCGTCACCGTCACGCGCGTCGCGCCGGCGTCAACCGAATTCTCGACGAGTTCTTTGACCACCGAAAGCGGCCGTTCGATAATCTCGCCGGCGGCGATCTGCCCGACGGTCTGCGGATCGAGGACGTGAATCATCTTACTTATCGAGAAACGTCAACTGCCGCTCGGCCGGTACGATCTTCGGTAAGCGGCGGCGCAGCGGAACTTGCTCCTCGACGTCGGCTTTCCCGGAAAGCGCGTCGGCGATCTCTTGCGCGCGCTCGACGACGGCGTCGGGCAAGCCGGCCATGCGTCCGACTTCGATACCGAACGAACGCGATGTACTGCCCGCCAGCACGCGATGCGAAAAGACCGGGCCGCCGTCGGGGCCGGTTTTCTCGACCGCCGTGACGTGATAGTTCGCAACGAGCTTCCAGTGTTCGGCCAGCGCGACCAGCTCGTGAAAGTGCGTGGCGAACAGCACGAGCGGCGCCTGATCTTCCAGACCGAGCAGAAATTCGGAGATCGCTTGCGCGATCGACAAGCCGTCGATCGTGCCCGTACCGCGCCCGACTTCGTCGATCAGCAGCAAGCTGCTGCGCGTGCAGCGGCGCAGAATATTTGCGGCTTCGGCCATCTCGATGTAGAACGTCGATTGCCCCGATGCGAGATCGTCGCCCGCGCCGATGCGCGTGAAGATGCGATCCACGATGCCCAGACGCGCGGATTTCGCCGGTACGAACGAGCCGATCTGCGCCATGATCGTCAGCAGCGCCGCTTGGCGTAAATACGTAGATTTGCCGCCCATGTTGGGTCCGGTCAACAAGACGAACCGGTGCTCGCCTTCGCGCAGATGCAAGTCGTTGGGCACGAAGTTCGCGTGCAGAATCGCTTCCATCACGGGGTGGCGCCCGTCTTTGAATTCGACGATGCTTTCTTCGACGAACTTCGGCCGCACGTAACCGCGCTCCGCCGCGCACTGTGCGAGCGACGCGAGAGCGTCCACCTCGGCCAGCGTCTCGGCCGCCGCCAGCAGATCTTCGATGCGCGCCGCAATCCGGTCGACGAGCTCGCCGAAGAGTTGCTCTTCGAGCCGCAGCTGCCGCGACTGTGCGGTGGAGATGGCAATCTCCAGTTCCTTGAGCTCCGGCGTCGTATAGCGTTCGCCCGTGGTCAGCGTTTGTTTGCGAACGTAATCCGCCGGTACGCTCGCCGCGTGCGCTTTGCCGATTTCGATCGCGTATCCGAAGGTGCTGACGTACTTAATCTTCAGCGTTTTGATGCCGGTGCGTTCGCGTTCGCGCTCTTCGAGGTCTGAAAGTTTCGCGCGCGCGTCGGTGCGCAGGTTCACACATTCGGCGAGCTCGGCGTTCGCGGCAGCGCGTATGACGCCCCCATCAACGAGCTGCGCGGGCGGCTCGTCGACGAGCGTCATGTTGAGATCGGCCAGCATCTCTTCGAAGTCACCCATGCGCTCCGCGTAAGGTTTTAAGGCGGCGGGCGTCACTTGGCGCAGCGGACGCAAGTTTTCGAGCGTGCGGCGCAGCGACGCCAAATCGCGCGGCAGCGCTCGCTTGAAGCGCACCTTCTGCGATATGCGCTCGAGATCGAAGCAACCGCGCAGCAGCTCTTGCATCGACTCGCGGCGGACGTGCTCCGAGATGAGTGCCGCGATCGCATCCTGGCGCTTCCCGATCGTTTCCGTGTCGACGAGCGGAGCGAGAATCCATCGTGCCAGCAGCCGCGAACCCATCGAGGTTGCGCACTTGTCGAGCGTGGCTTGCAGCGTGGCTTTCGGATTTGCGCCGAGCGCTTTGACCAGCTCCAGATTTTTTCGTGTGTTCGGATCGAGCGCCAAGAACGTGCGGTAACGATAGAAATCAGGCGGCCGCAGTGTGCTCGCCTCCGAGGCAGCAACGCCCGAGCGCCGGACGAAACCGGCGACGGCGTCCAGCGCGCGGTGCATCGCCAGCGCTTCGTCGACCGAAAATCCCTCGATCGATCGCCGGTCGCGCGTTTCAACCGAGCAGAGCGCCGGCGCGGCGACCCGCACTCCCGAGCTTTCCAGCGTCAGCGAAAGATTCGCGCGCAAACCCGGTGGAACGTCCGCGACGATTTCCGCCGGACCGATGCGTCCGATTTCGGCCAGCAACTCTTCGAATGCCGCTTCACCCGAAAGCGCGGTCGCCGCGCAGAGGCCGGTCGAAACGTCTGCATAGGCTAGGCCGTACGTGTCATCGACCGCGGTTATGGCCGCCAGATAATTGTTTTGTTTGCCGTCGAGCAGCTGATCTTCGATCAGCGTGCCGGGCGTCACGATGCGCACCACGTCGCGGCGCACGAGCTTGTTGGGCTGCGGTACTTCGAGTTGCTCGGCGAGTGCAACGATGTAGCGCTGCTGTACGAGGCGCGCTAAATATTGTGAAAGCGCGTGATGCGGTACACCGGCCATCGCGATGCGCTGTCCGCTGCCCGCTTCTTTCGACGTGAGCGCAATCGAAAGCGCGGGCGCAATCCGTTCGGCGTCCTCACCGTAGGCTTCATAAAAATCACCGACACGCGAAAGCAAAATCGCTTCGGGATGACGGGCTTTCATCCCAAAGTACTGCTCGAGCATCGGTGAATACCGCTCGCTCACGCTCCGCGCATTTCGTGAGACGGGCTGTGGATAACTTGCGACTACGCTGTGAGCAAGTTTATTAATGAAGGTTTGACGACCGATCCGCGATCGGCGAAGCGCCGCGCGCGCCTGACGACCGTGCCGCCGCACCCCCACTTGTGGGCCGAATCGATGCGAATATCGAGCCAAGGCTCGCTCGCGTAAAGCCGTTCCTCGTAATCCGGCGGCTGCGAAACGATGACCGTCACGTTGTCGAGCGTCTTGGCAGCGAGCTTCGAGCGGTCTTTTTTCGAGACGCCTTGCACGAGCGCGCGGACCTCGGTTCCCGTTTTCGTATCGTGGAACGCACGCGCGACGGCGTTTTGCGCTTCGGCCAGTCGCGCGTGGCGCTCGCTTGCCACCGCCGGTTCGACTTGCTCCCAATGCGCGGCCGGCGTGCCGCGGCGCTTGGAGTAGATGTACATATAGGCGTTGGCAAACATCCCGCTGCGCACGCACTCCAGCGTCGCCTGAAAATCCCATTCGGTCTCGCCGGGAAATCCGACGATGAAATCCGTCGTGATCGCCGCTCCGGGAAAGAATTCGCGAATCCACGCCGCCTTTTCCATGTACTGCGCAAACGTATACTTGCGGTTCATGCGGCGCAGCATCGGGTCGCTCGCCGACTGCAGCGGCAAGTGTATCCGCGAGTTGATCTGCGGAATCTGCGAAAGTCCGCGCAGCATCTCGCGCGTGAAATCTTTGGGATGCGGCGAGATGAACGTCAGCCGTTCCAATCCGGGAATCTGCGCGACGCGCGAGCAGAGCCGGCCGAAGTCGCCGTCTTGGGCGGGATCGCGGTAAGCGTTGACCGTCTGCCCGACGAGCATAATCTCGCGCGCACCCTCGACGACGCGCTGGTGCGCTTCGTTCAACACCTCGGACATCGGACGGTGATCGAAACGGCCGCGCACCTGCGGCACGATGCAAAACGTACAATAGTACGAACAGCCGCGCTGCACGGTAACGAATCCGCGCAGCGGCGAAAATGCGCCGGCCACGCAATCAGGCGAGCCGCCAATCGGCATGCGCAGCGCCCGCTCTTCGGTGAGTTCGGTTTCGGCAAACTCTTCGCGCCAGCGCGTAATCGCATCTCCGAGCTGCGCCAGTTCCGAGGTTCCGAAGACCGCATCCACGTGCGGCGCGATCCGCTGCATGCGATCGCGATCCTGCTCGGCCAAGCAGCCGGTGACGACCAATCTCAGCGAGGGGTGCGCGGTCTTGAGCGATTTGAAGTGACCCATGCGCCCGTAGGCGCGCCGTTCGGCGTTGTCGCGAACGGTGCAGGTGTTCAGAATAACGACGTTCGCGTCTTCCGCCCGTTCAGCCACGGCATATCCGGCCGACGCGGCGCGATCCGCTATATACTGCGAATCGGCCTCGTTCATTTGGCAGCCATGTGTTTCGATGTAGATGCTCGCCACGGGCATCGCCTGTTCGGCAGCGGCCGCGGGAATACCCCGAGTGCGGCGGAACCCTCCGGCAGTGCAAACCGAGGAGCGCGAAGGCGCCATGCTCCATCCCGCAACCGTCGCTATCGTTGGACGCCCGAACGTCGGCAAGAGCGCGCTCTTCAACCGGCTGATCGGGCAGCGCATGGCAATCGTTGAAGATACGCCGGGCGTGACGCGCGACCGTTTGTACGGCTTATGCGAATGGAGCGGCCGCACGTTTAGCCTCGTCGACACGGCCGGCATCGATCCCACGGCCGAAAAAGATCCCGACGACGCAATCGCCGCAACGCAAAAGCAAGCCGAAGCTGCCGCACAGGAAGCCGACGTGATTCTCTTTGTCGTCGACGCCGCCGCGGGTCGCAATCCGGTTGACGACGACGTCGCGAAAATTCTGCGCAAGACCCGGCGCCCCGTGATTCTTGCCGCCAATAAAGCGGAGTCACCGGGCGCACTCGCGGCCATGTACGCGGAATTCGTCGCGTTCGGATTCGGCGAGCCCCTCGCGGTATCGGCGATCCACGGCGAGGGCACCGGCGACTTATTGGATCGCGTGGTCCAGAAATTGCCGCCGGACGCTTCCGCGGAAGATAACTCCGGCGAGCTCGCGATCGCGATCGTTGGACGGCCGAACGTCGGGAAAAGCTCGCTGCTGAACGCGCTGATCGGATCCGAACGTTCGGTCGTCTCCGATGTCCCGGGCACGACGCGCGATGCAATCGATTCGATCCTCACCTATCAGGATCGCAAGCTACGGCTCATCGATACCGCCGGCCTTCGCAGTAAACCCAAAGCACACGGCGCGATCGAATATTACGCGGCGCTGCGTTCGCTCGGCGCGATCGCGCGCTGCGACATCGCCATCTTGCTCTTCGATACGATGCACGGCATTCTCGCGCAAGAGCGCCGCCTGGCCGGGCTCATTCTCGAAGAACGCAAAGGCCTGATCCTCGTTGGCAACAAGTGGGACCTGGCGCGCGAACAAGGCGAATACAGCCAGAACGAACTGACAACCGTGATCCACGAACAGCTGCCCTTCGCGCGATTCGCGCCGGTGGCGTTTCTCTCGGCGAAGACGCAGCGCCGGCTCGGAAGTTTGATGCCGGTCGTCACGCACGTCGCGGAGAATTTGGACAGACACGTGCCGACCGCGAAGCTGAACGCGATCGTGCGCGACGCCGCGCTCGCGCATCCGCCTCCCGCGCCCGGCGGCAAGCCCGTAAAAATTCTCTATGCTTCCCAGCCTGGCGTGCACCCGCCGCTCTTTGTTTTTCACGTCAACGATCCGAAGCTCGTGCAGACGTCTTACCGGCGCTTCCTTGAAAATACTATCCGGAAAAATTTCGATTTCGAAGGCGTGCCGCTCTCGCTGCAGTTCCGCGAGCGCACCCGAGAGGTTCGCGAATGACCCTCGCCCTGTTCGCCATCGCAGCTTTTCTGATCGGCTCGATCCCGTTCGGCTACGTCATCGGCATCTTGTTCTTCAATACCGACATCCGGAAGTCGGGCAGCGGAAATATCGGCGCGATGAATGCGCTGCGAACGATCGGCAAAGGCGGCGCCGTGGCGGTGCTGCTGCTCGATGCCCTCAAGGGATTTCTTCCGCCGTTCCTGGTTTTGCACTTCGATCTTCTGCCGCCATACGGCGCCGCAATCGTTGCCGTCGCCGCCATGCTCGGCCATTGCTTTTCGCCGTGGATGGGCTGGAAGGGCGGCAAAGGCGTCGCGACCTCTTTCGGCGCGATCTTTGCGCTGTGTCCCGCCGCGGGCTTCGTCGCGATCGGCGGGTGGGTCGTTGGCGCGCTCGTGTCGCGCTACTCGTCGGTCGGCTCCATGCTCGGAAGCGTGCTAGCCGCGGTGGCCCTCTGGTATTTTACGCGCGACCCATGGCTGACGGCCTACGGAATTTTCGCGGCCGCTTTCATTGTATATACGCACCGCGAAAACATCGCCCGGCTGCTTGCCGGGCGCGAAAACCCCATCAAGTTGTAGGGCTCGGCAAACCGCGCTGCGTAAGGCACGGTCATGATCTCTTCAAACGACTTGCGCAACGGCATTACGATCGTCATTGAAGGCCAGCTCTGGACCGTCATCGAGTTTCAGCACGTGAAGCCCGGCAAGGGCTCGGCATTCGTACGCACGCGGATGAAGAACGTCAAGACCGGCTCCACGGTCGAACGCACCTTTCGCGCAGGCGAAAAGCTCGAGCGCGCCACGGTGGACAACCGTGAGATGCAAATGCTCTACAACGACTCCGAAGGCTATCACTTCATGGACAAGGAGACGTTCGAAAACGTCACGCTCCAGCGCGATCTGATCGGCGGCCCCGCGGATTTCCTCAAAGACGGCATGATGGTCGAAGTCCAGTTTCACGACGGGACACCGATCGGCTGCGATCTGCCCGCTCACGTCGAGCTGCGCATCGAAACCACCGATCCCGGTTTCAAGGGCGACACCGCGCAGGGCACCACCAAACCCGCCACGCTCGAAACCGGCGCCGTCGTCAACGTACCGCTGTTCGTAAACTCCGGCGACGTCATTCGAATAGACACGCGCGACCGCCGCTATATCGGCAGAGTTTGAGCGCTCTCATCCAGAGCATCGTGTCGATTACGCTTCTTAAACATGGACCTGAAGCGGAATCGACATGATGCTCTGGCTTTTTATCATAGGCTTTGTCGCGAGCGTTTTCGGCTCGATGGTCGGTCTTGGCGGCGGGTTCATCGTCGTTCCTATTCTGCGTATTTTCCTGAATATGCCCCCGGCGGAAGCTGCCGGAACGTCGCTAGCGCTGGTGATTACAAACAGCGGCAGCGGCACTTTGACGTATTTGCTGCAGCGGCGCGTCCATCTCCGAACCGGCTGGTTCGTTGGGGGCGGCGCGGTCCCCGGAAGCGTTCTGGGCGCGATGGCCGTTAAACACGCCTCGCCGCGGTTATTCGACTGGCTTTTCGCCGCGTTGCTCGTCGGCGTCGCCACGGACATTTTCGTCAATCGCGCCAAGCGGGTGCCGGACTCGGCAAGAGCGGAAAACATAAGCTCGTTAAAAGGCATGCCGTGGCCGCGCGCGCTGGGAGTCGGTTTTGCCGTTGGGTTTATCTCGAGTTTGTTTGGCGTCGGCGGGGGCGTCATATTGGTCCCCTCGCTTCTTTACTTCTCCGATCTTCCGGCCCACGCCGTCAGCGCGACGTCGCATTTCGGCATCATTCTAACCTCCCCGCTGGGATTTCTGACCCACGTGGTTCAGCACGATGTCCGCTGGAACGTCGCGGTGCCTCTAGCCATTGGCGGCCTCTTTGGCGGTCCGGTCGGCGCTCGGTTATCGTCGCGCATCAAATCGCAGCGTCTGCTCGTGTTGGTGGCGGTAGCGCTTACGATCGCGGCGCTCGCGTTGGTCTTCCGTCACGTCACCGGGTAGGGAGGCCGCCTGCTGGCGGGAAGTAGGAGCTACCGATGCAACCGATCGGATCTGTTTCGGGGCGCCCGGGTTCGGTCAGCGATCTCGAGCGGCTCTTTGAAATCACGCGCGACGTCTTAGAGGCACCTACTCTAGACGCAGCGCTTATGTCGCTGGCCCGCGGCGTGCAAGATTTGTTCGGCTGGCGTTTCGTTTCGATGGTCGCCGCCGAGGAACCCAACGGCGATCTGCGGCGCCGCGTCATGCTTGGATATCCCGAAGAGATCGTCAAAGAACGCCTGCACGAAAACGTCGATCGCGAAGCGTTTTCCGCGATGCTCGGCCACGCCGTGCGTTTTTTTGACGACTGCTACTTTTTCCCGGCCGAGCGCGATGCGGAATGGGAGCGATCGATCTATACCGGGTTCAATCCTAACGAAACCAAACGGCAATACCCCAATCAGTGGCAAGAACGAGATGCGCTCGTTCTAACGCTGCACGATCGCGACGGCGTGATGATCGGCTACATGTCGCCCGACGGCCCGCTCAACGGCGAGATTCCGGCGGTGCAGACCCTGCGGGCAATGCAAGTTTTTGTGAACCTCATGGGATTGGCGCTGGTCAACGCACGTTCGGAAAGCCGTCTGCAGTACGAAGCGACGCACGATTCGCTGACGGCGTTACCAAATCGCACGGTTTTCTCGCTGCAGCTCGCGCGAAAACTCGAAGCCGTTCACCGCGGCGAAGGCGAGCCGCACAGCGTGCTCTATCTCGATCTCGACGAATTCAAGGCGATCAACGATACCCTCGGACATCTTGCCGGCGACGACGTGCTCAAAGAAACGGCCCAGCGCCTGCGCATGATCGTTGACGAACGAGCGCTGGTCGCGCGGATGGCCGGCGATAAATTCGCCGTTCTGATTCCGGGAACGTCGACGGCGGCGGTGCAGAGCGTACTGGACACGATCCATGAAACGCTGCGCCGGCCCTACCCGATGGCGGGACGGACGCTCGTGATGACCGCGAGCATCGGCGTCGTCTCGGTCGATCAAGGCTATACGTCTATCGCCGAGGTCTTGCGGGATGCGGAGACCGCGATGTACCGCGCGAAAAGCCAGGGCCGCGATCGCAACGCGATCTTCACGCCGACGATGCACGAAGAGGCGCTTCAGCGCCTCTCTTTACGCCTCGATCTGCGCGCGGCGATCGAAGAGCGGCAGCTGGTCGTCATGTATCAGCCGATCGTCATGCTGGATACGCGCCGCATCGAGTGCGTCGAAGCGCTGCTGCGCTGGAATCATCCCGTTCAAGGTTATCTCGCGCCGGCGGCATTTCTGCCGCTCGCCGAAGAGATGGGCTTGATGGAACCGGTGGGCCGCTTCGTGCTCGACACCGCCTGCCGCGATCTCGCGCGCTGGCACCAAGCCGGCTACTCGAACCTGGGGCTGAACGTCAATCTCTCCGTGCAAGAAGTCTTGCAGCCGAATCTTCCCGATTTTCTGCGGAAGCTTATCCGCACGTACTCCGTAGACCCGAAGATGCTCTCGCTTGAAATTACGGAAACGTCGATTTTGCAGAGCGAGCACCGCGCCGCGGGAATTCTGGAGACGCTCAAAGCCGTCGGCGTCGACCTTTGCATCGACGATTTCGGCACGGGCTATTCGTCGCTGCAGTACATTACGTCGCTTCCGATCGATTCGTTCAAGATCGACCAGAGCTTCATCGCCGCGCTCGCCGATCCGAAAGGCGAACAGATCGTGCGTCTGCTGGTCGGATTGGGCGAAGCCTGCGGGTTGCGGGTCACCGCGGAAGGCATCGAGACAAAGGCACAAGCTGACACGCTGCTCTCGCTAGGGTGCAAATCGGGACAAGGCATCTACTTTCATGCGCCGGTCCCGGCACAAGACATCTCCGCTCTGCTTCGGTAAGAAGACCGCCCGCCAGGGTACAATCCAGGGCGATGATCGTCGCCAAAACCGCCGGCGCCACCTCGAAACTCGGGCCGCCTTGCGCGACCGTGGAGTACGGCACGGTTGACGACCACTATTCGCGCCGGTGGTCGTGGGTCTGCGGCTGCAGCGGCGAATTGATCGGCTCGGAGCTCATCGAGCTCTTCTGCTGTCGGCAGCACTCGGGTCCTCAGAGCGTCGAGCGAACCTAAAGCAGCGCGTCGGCGACGATGCGTGCCGCCAGCGCCGCGCAGCGCGGCGCAACACGTGCGAGAAACGGGATATCGAACCACGCATCGGGCCGGAAAATAACCAAGGCCGGATTTTCCCACGCGGCCGAAAACTCGTGCACCGGCGTATCGAGGATCACGCGCACGCATGCGATGCGCGGCGCTTGCAGCAATCCCGTCTCCATGTCGGCGCCGGCGTAGCCTTGCTGCGCCCAGCGCATCCGTTCGGGTCCGCGAACGATCCGTGCCGTCGTCAGCAGCGGAGCTTCGACCGGATCGCATCCGGCCGCGCGCGCCGCGCGCAGCAGCGCTGCGACGAGTTCCGGATCGCACGTCAGCATAGTTCCATCGGGCCGGCGCACCTCGCGCGGAATCAACACCGTTCCCGTCGGCAATTCATCGCGCAATCCGCCCGCTAGACCGCAGCTGATCGTTATCGGACCGGGATCGCCGCGCAAGCCGCGCAGTGCGATTCCCGACTGAATGACCCGCGCGCGATTTCCGAGTGCGGCCTTGGCCGCGCGCGCCTCGAT
>PLED01000004.1 GCA_003136355.1 Vulcanimicrobiota bacterium
GGCGATGCGCAAGACTTCGCGCAGCTCAAGCGCCAGATCGTTTGCAGCTTCCCGCCCGGCAGCAGCTGCGCGCAAAAATGGGCCGGCGATTCCGACCGCGTCCGCGCCCAGCGCAAGCGCTTTCACCGCGTCGATACCATTGCGGATGCCGCCGCTTGCGATGAGCACGCCGTCGGGTTCGGCCGCGCGAGCCGTGCGTAAACACTCGGCGGTCGGAATTCCCCACTCCGCAAACGACCCGGCGACGCGCGCGCGCCACGGCTCGTCGATGCGATATTTCTCCACTTCGCTCCACGATGTTCCGCCGGCGCCGGCGAGATCGACTGCGGAGACACCGGCATCGAAAAGGTCGCGCACCGTATCGGCCGCGATGCCCCAACCCACTTCTTTCACGATGACCGGAGCGTTCAGCCGCTTACAGACCGTCTCGATCTTTGCGAGCAATCCGCGAAAATTCGTATCGCCGTCCGGCTGNNGAGGTGCAGCACCAATGCATCCGCCTGCAGCATGTCGAGAAGTTTGCGGCAATCGTCGACGCCATAGCCTTTGCTTAATTGAACGGCGCCGAGGTTCGCGAGCAAGAAAACGTCCGGCGCCGCAGCGCGTACGGCAAACGTGTCGAGCAAGCCGGGCTCTTCAAGCAATGCGCGAGCCGAGCCTAAACCCATCGCAAACCGGTGTTCTTGCGCAACCGCAGCTAACGTCTTATTGATTTGCCGCGCTTCTTCCGTACCGCCCGTCATGCACGAAATGAGAAACGGCGCGGCGAGTTTGCGGCCGAAAAGTTCCGCGGAGGTATCCACCTCGTCGAGATCGATCCCGGGAAGTGCGCGATTGACGAAGCGGTACTCGTCAAGGCCGTTGCCGGGACCCCTACCCGCAACGTCTTGCTCGAGATTTATGCGCACGTGATCCGCTTTGCGTGCGACCGTACCATCGGCCACCGTCTCCGCCATCGCTTCAGCCTTCCTTCGATGGTCGCGCCACTCCCTTGGGGAATGAAGCGGCGGTGCGCCGCCTAATTGTGACCGCGGACGATTTCGGATTGGCCATTCCTGTGAATGAAGCCGTCGAACAGGCACACGTGCACGGCATCCTTTCGACGGCTAGCCTGATGGTCGCGGCCCCGCAGACCGCCGACGCCGTTGCGCGAGCTCGCCGCCTGCCCAACTTGCGCGTCGGATTGCACGTCGTGCTCGTCAACGGGCGGCCCGCGCTCCCGCCGTCGCGCGTTCCCGATCTGGTTGACGCGAATGGGCGCTTTTCGACCGATCTCTTCGGCGCCGGCGTGCGGTATTTTTTCAAGCCCGGCATACGCGCACAGCTCGAAGCGGAGATCCGCGAGCAATTCCGTCTTTTTGCGCAGACCGGGCTGGCGCTCGATCACGCAAACGCGCAGAATCACATGCACGTGCATCCTACGATTCTTTCGCTCATGATGAAGGTCGGGCGCGATTTCGGATTGAGGGCGATCCGCGTTCCCTACGAACCGTTCGGGCCGGCCTGGCGCGCGACGCGGACGCATTTCCGCGCGCGTTTCATGCAAAGCGCTTCACTAGCGCCGTGGATGGCGCTGATGAAACGGCGCGTGCACGCCGCGGGCTTTGCCGCCAACGATTACGTGTTCGGCATGATCGACACCGGTCACATGGATGCAGCGCTGGTGGACAAATACATCGACGCGCTCCCGCCGGGAGTTTCGGAGATCTATTCGCACCCCGCGACCGCTCGCTTCGATTCGGCGAATCCGCCGGACGCCGATTACGCCGGGGAGTTCGCGGCCCTGACCGATCCGCGCGTGATCGAGCGGTTGCGCGATTCGGACGTGCGCCCCGTCACGTTCTCGGAGCTGGCAGAGCGTGGCGTTTAAACTGCGCGGCGCCGTAGCGCTTGCCGGATACGCGCTGACGGCGGCGGGCTTGGCGTACACCGCGGCCGAGGTCGTGGGCATGCGCCGCTTTCGCAATCGCTCCGCGCGGCCCGTGCAATCGCAACCGCCGGTGACGATCCTGAAACCGCTGCACGGCGACGAGCCGCAGCTCTACGAAAACTTGCGTTCTTTCTGCAAGCAGTCGTATCCGCGTTATCAGGTCATCTTCGGCTCACGCGATGAACGCGATCCGGCGCTCGAGGTCGCGCGGCGATTGGTGCGCGAGTTCCCGGACGTCGATATTTGCGTGGTCGCGGGCGGGCCGGCGCCGCATTGCGCAAATCCGAAAGTTGAAAACCTGCAAGGAATGATCGGTCAAGTCAAGCACGGCATATTGGTTATCGTCGACAGCGATATTCGAGTCGGCGCCGATTATCTGAGCGCTGTCGCCGGTGCTTTCGCGGACCCGAACACGGGCGCGGCGACGTGTTTATATGCCGGCGTTCCCGGAGGCGGCACTGTTACGGAGCTCGGCGCGGCGGTCGTGAACGAACATTTCATGCCGTCAGTGCTCGTCGCAATGATGATCGAGCCGCTCACGTATTGCTTCGGCGCAACGATGGCTGTTCGGCGAGATGTGCTCGATACCATCGGCGGATTGGCGGCGCTCGGCGCACATATCGCTGACGATTTCATGCTCGGGAAACTCGTTTCCGAGGCAGGTTTCAGCGTCGCACTCTGTCCGTATATCGTCCGCATGACCGTTGCGGACTCCGCCCTCGAATCGCTCTGGCTGCATCACGTGCGCTGGCAGCGAACGGTTCTCGCCGCGCGTCCGCGCGGATTTGCGGGATCGCTGGTGACCTACAATTTGCCGCTCGCGGCGATTTCAGCTGTTCTTTCGCAAACGCCGATTGCCGGAGCTATGCTGGCTGCGGCCGTCGCTCTGCGAGTCATGGTGCATGACGAAGCGCGGAAAACGTTCGCGCCCGGGGTGGAGTTGTCGCCCTGGCTCATCCCGGTCGCAGACGCGTTTGCGTTTGCGACGTGGCTCGGGGCCTTCTTCGCGAAGGACGTCACCTGGCGCGGGGAGCGCTTCACGGTCGCCCCGGGCGGCCGTCTCGAAATGTCATCCTGAGCGAGCATTTTGCCCTTGGCAAAATGCGCAGTCGAAGGACCCCGAGTAGTGCGNNGCACATATCGAGGGGCGCTCGGGCACTCGTTAAGATCGCCCCAAGAACTGCCGATGCACCATCTATGGAGCCTGAACGCGAGGTCGTCGCCCTCGAGGCCGAAGGCTCGTATTATCGGGAGTGGGCAAGATTTGTTCAGCCGCGAGCAGCTGGCGGCCGGCAGCTACAGCGAGCACGATTGGGAAGCCACCCGCGATGCTTGCAAGATCGTTCTGATTAGCAACAACTAAGTTACTTTCGGTCTCGTCATCTCGTGCGGCACGACGTATTTATCAAAGTCCGCCGCGCTCACGTGCCCTAAACTTACCGCGGCTTCTTTCAGCGTCGTCTTGTGGTGGTGCGCGTGCTTGGCGATCTCCGCGGCCTTGTCGTAACCGATTTTCGGCGCCAGCGCCGTCACGGTCATCAGCGAGTCGTGCAGATACTTCGCGATCGTATCCTCGTTGGCGGTCAGCCCTTCCACGGCGTGCTCGCGGAACATCGT
>PLED01000085.1 GCA_003136355.1 Vulcanimicrobiota bacterium
TATTGGCCTGTGTTTCGGTGAACCAGAGATTGCCGTCCGGGCCCGCGGCGATATCTTTCGGGCAGGCGCTGCCGGTCGGAATTGCGTACTCGGTGACCGCGCCGCTTGGGGCGATCTTCGCAATGTTGTTCCCGGCGTCTTCGGTGAACCAGAGGTTCCCATCCCGGCCTACGGCAAGGCCGCCGGCGAGTGCGTGAGCTGTGGGAATCGCATACTCGGTAATGATGCCGGCGCTTGAACCGGCGGCAGCGCCGCCCGCTAAAGCCGTTAGGCCCAACGTCAGAGCCGACATGACTGCGAAAACACGAGTCATCTACACCTGGTCCTCCGGTTGTCACTTTTCCCGCATTTCGGGCCAATCTCACGGACCTAACGTAAAGAGTTCGCTATGGGGAATAAGGGCGGCAAGGAGGTTCGAATGGTACGAAGCGGCGCTCTGATGATTGTTTTTTGGGTCCTGATGCTGGTCTGGTTCATCGACCTGTGGATGGCCGGCCCCACCTTACGGGCCTTCATTCCATGGTTTGCCGTGCTCGTGCTCGGTTTTGCGGCGGTGGGTTTTCCGGCCATGACGATGGGCGGCCCAGTGCGCCGGGACGACCGCGATCTGCGGTCCTAACCGGGTGAAGCGCAGGATCGCGGCGGCGTTTTTAGCGGGCGCGTTGGCAAGCTGCACGAGTCAGCAGGCCGCTCAAACGCAGCAGCAGGTCTCGCGCGGGGCGACGCAGTCATTCAACGCGGTCAACGGCGCGCTCAAGAAAGTCGACGCGAAAGACGCGTCACTTAAAGTGCAGGTTACTGCGGCGATGGCGGCGCAAGCCGGCGCCAACGTATTCCACATCGGGACCGATGTGCGCGCCGGTGTGGTGACGTTGAGCGGTACGGTACCGACCCCTCAAGTCGAACAAACGGTCGTGCGCGCGGCTGCCGGAGTGCCGGGCGTCAAGCGTGTGGATAACCGGTTAAAGATCACGTAGCTTAGCGCGTCTCCGCGCGAATTGCCGGAATCGCACAGACGAAGAGAGCCACCAGCAAATATCCGAGTGCCGAAATCCCCATGGCTAGCCGCGCTCCCCAGTGATCGGCGGCGTAACCGAAGCCGACGGCCGCCAGCGGTATTCCGCACAGTACGAAAAGCCGCACCGCGCCGAAGACGCGGCCGACGTATTCCTCGCGTATAATTCGCAGCCGGAATCCGATAATTTGCGATATCTCAAATTGCACGACGGCATTGGTGATGGCCCAGAAAACGCCGGCGACCCACATGTTTCGCGTCACGACGACGGGAAGAAAGATCACCGCATCGATCACGTATGCGGTTGTCAAAGCGCGCCCGAATACCCAGCGGGTAGCGAATTTTGCCGACAGAATCGATCCACAGATCGCGTCGGCTGCCGAGATGCCGAAGAAGATGCCGACGTCGCGATCGCTCGCACCGAAATCGCGTTTCAGGAAAGGAACGAGTATTGCATACGCGCCGAAGCCGAGCATGTTGATAATCAGGCCCGCAAAGGCAAGCGCGCGCATCGCACGGTCGCCGAACAGGAGAGAAAAGCCCGTTCGAATGTCGGAGAGTATCTCGCGGTGCGACGGCAAGCCCGAAGCTGCATCCGGACCAAGCGACGGAACGCGCCACAACGAGATCATCGAGGCGAAGTATCCCGCGGCCGTGATGAGCAGCGCGGGCAATGCGCCGAAAAGTGCGAAGAGCGCGCCGCCGATAATCGGCGTTACGAGATTCGCGAAATTTTCGGCTCCGCCCAGCGCGGCGCTCGCTTCGGTACCGCGTTCTTTTCCCAGCAAGAACGGAATGCTGGATGTTTGGCCGCCCAAAAAGAGCGCCGCGGCGATTGCGACCACGACGAGGCCCGCGTAGATGTCCGTCACCGTTAAGATATGCAAAGCGTATAGCGCCGCGAACCCCAGCATCATCGCGCAGCGGACGGCGTTCGAGACCAGCATGACCGCGCGGCGGTTCAGTCGATCGGCCAGCGATCCCGCAACCACGCTGAACAGCGCGAACGGCGCGATTTCGCACAGATATGCAACGCCCGTCGAAAGAGCCGAATGCGACAAGCGGAAGACCAGAAGCGGAATGGCGAGCAGACGGAACCCGTCGCCGAGCAAGCTCAAGCATTGCCCGATGTAGTATTGACGAAAGCGTTGGACTGAAAATATGCTGCGCCGAATCTGCGCGTCCGCGGATGCCATGCGACGAGAACCTCCGTGCCGGTCGAGTACGAATGGGGTTCCGGTCGCTAGCGCATAACGGCAAGATTCTACCTTATTAAGGATGGGCGCGCAAACCTGAAGGCGGTGCGCCTGCCTAAAGCCGCAGGGGGAAACTGCCGAAAGACGACAATGGAGGATTTTGCTATGTCGTTTCGCCTGGCCGCACTTGGTCTGCTCCTGCTGGCCGGCGGCTGTGCTCACCGGATCTGCTGCGACACGTACACCTACGGGCCGCCGGCATTTCAGCCGATGAGCGTAAGTCCGATGGGGACGGCGGCGAATCCCGTGAATAAGCCGATCTCGCAATCGTTTACCATGACGGCCAGCGAAGCCAATTACACTGGAAACTTCACGGCGGCGCGCGTGCAAGGCTCGTGCTGGATCGTGCAAAATCCCACTGCTGCCGCACCCGCGACATTCACGCTGACGGCGACCGGTCAGTCCTGCGCGAGCGGGCAGGGCTTCGAAATCGACAGCTTCCAGATCACCGATTCGTTCGGTCAGTCCGTCACGACCTACATTCGCTCGACGTAGTTCGTCCCCGGGCGCGCGCCAAAAGGCATTCCGGACGTTTTCCGGAGAATGCCGCCCTATGCAGCGAACCGCTATTGTTCTTTGCGCCGCGTTCGTTTTTGCGGTGCAGGCCCACGCGCGCCCGGCGACGCTTCAAACGCCGCTGGCAACCAAGAGTAACCCGATGACCGTCGTGCTCGACGAGCGAACTGCGCCGCGCGGCTTCGCTTACTCGCACATGACGATACCGGTCAAGCCGGGGCCGTTTACGCTGACGTATCCGGAGTGGATTCCCGGCGAGCATGGTCCGACCGGACCGCTCAACGATCTGGCACAGCTCAAGATCAGCGCGGGCGGCCAATCGATCCCGTGGGAACGCGATCGGGTTGACATGTACGCGTTTCACATCAACGTCCCCAACGGCGCGACGACCGTCAACGTCGATTTCACGGTGTTGCTGAATCATCCGAACAATTTTGTCGACGGCCAGCTGGCGACGCGTAACATCATGGTCGGCAACTGGAACCGCTACATTCTCTACCAGCCCGATATCGATAACACAAAGTATTACGTGCGCGCGAGTCTTATTTTGCCGCCGGCCTGGGATTACGCAAGCGCGCTTCCGGTCGCATCACGCAGCGGAGGCCGGATCGCTTTTAAAACGGTGACGCTCGAAACGCTGGTCGATTCGCCGACCGATTCGGGGCGCTACTACCGGCACATCACGAGTTGGAGCGGGCAGGGCACCCATACCTACATCGATCTGTTCGCGGATCATCCCGAAGATCTGAAACTGCCGCCAAACGAGCTGGCGGCTTACAAACGGATGACGCCGGAGGCGATGGCGTTTTACGGCGGGAGGCATTGGAACGTTTATCATTCCGAGCTGACGCTCAGCGATCTGATTCCACCGCAGGGAATCGAACATCACCAATCGAGCGACGACCGGTTTGACGACACATATATGACCAGTCATGCCGAACAGCTCGAGGCCGGAGATTTGCTCACACATGAGTTCTCGCACTCGTGGAATGGCAAGTACCGGCGCCCGTTCGATTTGCAGCAGCCCAACTTCAACCGCCCTTTCCCGGAGCACACTGAATTGCTCTGGGAGTACGAAGGCATGAACCAATATGTCGGCGACGTGATCGCCTTCCGGTCGGGAATCAAGGGAAAGCCTTCAGACTATCCGGAGTACTTCGCCTACATCTATTCGCGTATGGCCTATGAGCCGGGGCGCAACACGACGCCGATCATCGATCTCACCACCGGCGCGCCCTATTTTTATCTCGCGAACGGACCGTACGGTTCGCTGCGCCGGAACGCGGGCGACTTTTACACCGAAGGCGAGCTGATATGGCTGGACGCCGATACGATTATCCGCCAACAGACGCACGGGAAAAAGTCGCTCGACGATTACGCGAAAATCTATGCCGGCGGAACGTCCGGGCCGCGCGTCGTCACGTATACGCGCGCCGACTTGGAACGCTATCTGGGCCAAGTTGCGCCCTACGACTGGCACGGTTTTTTTGAGAGGTACGTCTATTCGCCGTCGCCGCTGCCGCCCACCGACGAAATTGCACGCGCCGGCTATAAGCTGGTCTTTACGTCGAAGCCAAATGCGTACGACGCTAACGGCGATGCGCTGAACAAGACGATCGATTCGTGGTTCGACGCCGGCCTGCGTCTGGCGGCCGATGGAACGATCAACGACGTGCGCCAAAGTTCGGCCGCGTGGAATGCCGGTCTGGCGCCGGGCATGCAGATCGTCGCGATCAACAGCCGCGAGTTTACACCCGATGCCTGGAGCGGAGCGATCGGTGCAACGACGGCCGATTTCGGGCCGCTCACGCTGCTGGTGAAACAGGCCGATTCTTACCAGAACATCACGATGAACTATCGCGGAGGTGCCAAGCATCCGCATTTGGTCCGACTACCCGGCACCACTGATATGTTCGCGCAGATCATGCGGCCGCACGCGAAATGAGAGGGAATGGAATGAAGCAGGCAACGCTGGCCGGTCTTGCGGCGCTGGTCTTTTCGCTCGCTCTCCCCGGCGCCGCGGGTGCGCAAGCTCTGCCGGTGCCGCAGTTCGACCGGCCGCTCGCGACGCAAAGCAATCCGATGACCGTGACGCTCGACGCGCGGAAGGCGGCGCTCGGACGCGCCTACGCGCACATAACGATTCCGGTGGCGCCGGGCCGCTTTACGATCGATTATCCGCAATGGATTCCGGGTGAACACGGCCCGACCGGTCCGCTCAGCGATATTTCGGAGCTGCGGGTGAGCGCAGGCGGAAAGCAGCTGCGCTGGTCGCGCGATCAAGTCGACTTGTACGCGTTCCATCTCACCGTCCCGCCGGGAACGTCGACCATCAACGTTGATTTCACCGTGCTGCTCAACGGCGGCGGCGACGACATGGCGACTCGCAACATCCTGGTCGGCAATTGGAACCGCTACATCTTTTACCAGCGCAATATCGACAACACGCAATACTTCGCGCGCGCGTCGATCATCATGCCCTCGGGATGGGATTTCGCATCGGCGCTGCCGGTCGCGTCGCATGCCGGAGGCCGCGTCAATTTCGAGACGGTTTCGTTGGAAACGCTGGTCGATTCACCGACGGACATGGGCGCATATGTCAAACACATCACGACGTGGACCGGCGACGGCGCTGCGACCTATCTCGATCTCTTCGCCGATGCGCCCGAAGATCTGAAGATCGATAACAAGGTCATCGATGCATACAAACAGCTCACTCCCGAAGCGATGACGCTCTACGGGGGGCGCCATAGGAATGTTTACAATGCCGAACTGACG